>JBIIXW010000193.1:0-4361 GCA_044347165.1 Chthoniobacteraceae bacterium | reverse complement strand
TCGGAATCGCCACGACAGCCGTCATGACCACGCGGTACCTGCAAGGACGCTGGGTCATCGACGCTCTTTCCGTCTTCAAAAAAGGTCGTTTCAAGGTCGTCCAAGGCGGCCTTTCCGAAAATACCGCCCGCTCCCCTCGGAAAGAACGGAACACCGGCTCTTCGGAAAAACCGTTGCGGACTCAAACCGCAGGAGCCGCCGTCCTCGAACCGCCCGAAGACACCGAAGAAAACCCCGAAAGCGATCAAGAAATCGTTGACCGCATTCTCGAGAAAATCTCCGCCTCCGGCATGACAAGCCTCTCACTCAGCGAACGGTCGCTTCTCGAATCCGCCCGCGAGCGCCTGCTCAAACGCGATTCGAGAAAACCGAGTTAACAAAGACAGCCTCTCTGGCACCTTTGGCTTAAAAAACACACCGCCGTACCCTCGCCCGGCAGAATGCACTAAGAGCGTCGATGTCCGTCGATGATTCTCGTCGTTGAGAGTTCCCTCCGGCATCACAACTTCCCCGCCGAGACACTCGTATCTTCGTCGAGCCTCAGCAAACTCTGCCGGCTCGTGATCCACCCAGTCCAGCGTATCAAACCCTCACTCCACAAGCGACCGAGACCGAGGAACGTCTCCGCGAAACCAAAAGTCATCAAAAGTGGTCGGGGCGATAGGATTCGAACCTACGACCTCCTGGTCCCAAACCAGGCGCTCTACCAAGCTAAGCTACACCCCGAAACAAACTGCCGAACTGTTCGAGTAACTGTTACTACTCAAACTCGCCACCAGCAAAAACCGATGGCGGAAGGGGCGGGATTCGAACCCGCGGTGAGTTTAACCCCACGCTCGATTTCGAGTCGAGTGCCTTAAACCGGACTCAGCCACCCTTCCTTCAGCAGAAGGAAATCATCGCCCATCGAACGGAGAACCTCAACCCGAAAATGAAAATCTAAGTTTGATTCACCTCTTTCCCTCAGCCGAAATAGGCTCATGGAGCATCCCGAAAACGTTGAGATCACCGCTGAATCCCCCTCCACCGCGCCGACTCTCGAACGCATCATGGTTGCAACCGAGAAATACGCACGCGAGGAACCCGTCCGCGCCGTCGGCGCCGCCTTCGGATCCGGCCTCATCCTGACCCTTCTCCCCGTCGGTGCCATCGTCTCCGGAATCCTTCGCCTCGCACTCTCACTCGTACGCCCCATCCTCATCATCCTCGGTGTCGTAAAACTCTACGAACGCCTCGGCGAGAACTCAAACGAACCCGCTTCTCAAGCCGGCAAGTCCGACGCAGACCTCCCCTCCCCCGAATCCGCCACTGACCGCAGTTGACAGTCCCTTGACTCCTGAATCTCCTGTCCGCCCCAAATCCCATGCGTTTCGCTAATCAAGTCGCCATCATCACCGGTGCCGGTCGCGGCATCGGCCACGCCATCGCTCTCCAACTCGCCTCCGAAGGCGCACGCGTCGCCGTCGTTTCCCGAACCGAACTCAACGCCCTCAAAACCGCCGACGAAATCAACGCCAAACACGCCGGCATGGCCAAAGCCTACGCCGTCGACGTTTCCAACCACGCCGCCGTTAAAGAACTCACCGAAAAAATCGTCGCCGACTTCTCTCGCATCGACGTGCTCGTCAATAACGCTGGCCTTACCCGCGACGGTCTCTCCATGCGCATGAGCGAAGACGACTGGGATATCGTCCTTAATACCAACCTCAAAGGCGCTTTCAACTTCATCCAAGCCGTTCAACGAACCATGCTCCGCCAAAAGAGCGGGCGTATCATCAATATCGCCTCGGTCGCGGGGATCATGGGAAATGCCGGACAAGCCAACTACGTTGCGTCCAAGGCAGGTCTCATCGGACTCACCAAAACCATCGCCCGCGAGATGGCCTCGCGCGGCATCACCGTAAACGCCGTCGCACCCGGCTTCATCAGCACCGACATGACCGATGTTCTCCCCGAAAACATCAAAACGTCAGTTGTCGCTCAAATCCCGTTGGGTAGCTTCGGCCAACCCGCCGACATCGCAGCGGCCGTCGCATTCCTAGCAAGCGCTGAAGCAAAATACATCACCGGACAGTGTCTCACGGTTGACGGCGGCATGGTCATGTAACCCATCGTCAAGGCGTTATGGACCTTTACATCCTCCGTCACGCCGATGCGGTCGACCGTGCGCCTACTGACGCTCAACGTGAGTTGACTCCCAAAGGCCGCGCTCAGGCAGAGCGCGTCGCAGCCTTCCTGAGCGCTCCCGATCGGCGCCCAGAAATCGTCCTCACCAGCCCATTCCTTCGAGCGCGTCAAACCGCGGCTGCCATTGCGAAAGCCTGCAAGGTAGAGCTCATCGAGGTGCCGTGGGCCGCCTGCGGAATGGCCCCCTCCAACGCGCAGCGCGAAATCCAAGGGTACGCGGCGTTCAAAACCGTTCTGCTCTGCGGCCACCAACCCGATCTCTCTCACCTCATCGGCTCCTACACCGCGATCAACGAAGGTCTCATTGATGTTCGAAAAGCCTCGCTCACGCACCTCACCCTCCTTTCCTCCAGCTCAGCAGTCCTCAACGCATTCATCCCATGCAAACTCCTTCCCGCACTCGAGTCCTGAGAACCCCCGACTTTGCGGGAACAGCCCTCGAACTCATCCTTGAGCGCCACGATCAGGCCATCGCAGAACACGGTCTCTTTCGTCTCGGCCTCGCCGGAGGTTCCACCCCCAAAAAAGTTTACGAACAGCTGGCAACTCTGAATGACCGTATTCATTGGGACAAAACACAAATCACGTTCGGTGACGAACGCTGTGTTCCACCCGACCATGCAGACAGCAATTTCCGCATGGCAAACGAATCGCTACTCTCAAAAGTCCCTATCCCTCAAGGCAATATCTTTCGCATCCAAGGCGAACTGTCTCCTGCCGATGCAGCCACACTTTGCGAGCGACAACTCCATGCGATTGCAAGGCGCTTCTCAGAACCACGTTACCGGCACGACCTACTCCTCTTGGGAATCGGAGAAGACGGGCACACCGCATCCCTGTTCCCAGGATCACCAGCCCTGCTCGAGACATCGAAAAACGTCATCCCAGCCACTGGACCAAAACCTCCGCCACAACGAGTCACCTTCACATTTCCCCTCATCAACGCCTCGCGAACGGTTGCTTTTCTCGTTAACGACCCCGCTAAAGACACGATTGTCGCAGAAGCCAGAAGTGGACAACACCCCTCCGGTAAAGTCAGCCCGTCAGACGGTGAAGTCGTCTGGATTCTCGGGGAACGAAAATAGTCGGCCTTCTCAGCTCCCTCCCCCATCAGGACCCCGAACTCCTTCACCCTAAATTACATGTCCGACATCCTCGCCCTCGCATCAAACGCTGCTTCCGCCGGTCACCTTCTCGAATCGAGTCTCAAAAATCTTCAATCCCTACTCGGATCGAACCCCGACATCTTCGTCCGCGAATCGATTTCCGAACTCGTCCGCGAAGGGGCGTGGGAGGAGCTCAATGATCGATTTTTCCGTACACTCGCCTTCGGGACCGGTGGATTGCGGGGGCGGACGATCGGTCGCCGTATCACCAAGGCTGAACTGGGCTCTCCAGACGCACTCGGACGTCCCGAGCACGCGTGCGTCGGCACCAACGCGATGAATGCCTACAACGTGGCCCGCGCCACGCGTGGCCTCGCGCTTTACCTCCGAAAGTGGTCCGAAACCAACACCCCAGGGGTTCGGCCATCCATCGCCATTGCGCACGATACCCGACATTTCTCCCGCGACTTCGCAGAACTCACCGCAAGAGTCGCATCGCAAAGCGGTTGCAACGTTTTCCTCTTCGAAGGCCCCCGCTCGACCCCGCAACTCTCGTTCGCCGTGCGCCACCACAACGCGACGGCTGGCATTGTGATCACGGCAAGCCACAACCCGCCCCACGACAACGGGTACAAGGTCTATTTCAACGAAGGTGCTCAAGTGGTTGAGCCGCACGCCTCAGGTATCATCACCGAGGTTAATGCACTCTCGAGCGCTGACTTCCAACCAGAGTCGGCAGAGAATCAGGGAACCATTACGCCCTTGGGGGCAGAGGACGATCACGCGTATCTCGCCCGTTTGGAAACCCTAGTGCTGGATCCCTCGGTGATCGCAGCAGCATCCAATTTGAAGTTCATCTTCACACCCATCCACGGAACCGGCGGAATCCTCAGTATACCCGCGCTCCAAAAACTTGGCTTTCAGGTTGATACCGTTGCGGAGCAAGATGTTCAGGATGGACGCTTCCCGACGGTCAAAAGTCCAAACCCAGAGAATGCGGAAGCACTCTCCATGGCCATGGCTCAAGCAGACGCCACCGGAGCCAGTATCGTCATCGCCACCGACCCC
>JBIIXW010000081.1:0-14045 GCA_044347165.1 Chthoniobacteraceae bacterium | reverse complement strand
ACAAGGGCTACATCTCCCCGTACTTCGTGACCAACGCGGAGAGCATGGAGGCGATTCTCGACAATCCCTACATCCTCATCCACGAGAAGAAAATCTCCAGCCTCAAGGACTTGCTCCCAGTGCTCGAGAAGGTCGCAAAGACCGGCAAGGCGCTCATCATCATCGCTGAAGACGTCGAAGGCGAAGCCCTCGCGACCCTCGTGGTGAACAAGCTCCGTGGCACCCTCGGCATCGCAGCCGTCAAGGCACCCGGCTTCGGCGACCGCCGCAAAGCCATGCTCGAAGACATCGCCATCCTCACCGGTGGCCGCTGCATCACCGAAGACCTCGGCATCAAGCTCGAGAACCTCGGACTCGAAGACCTCGGCCGCGCAAAACGCGTCACGATCGATAAAGAAAACACCACCATCGTCGAAGGCTCGGGCAAGAGCGCGGACATCCAAGGCCGCGTGAACCAGATTCGCCGCCAAATCGGTGAAACCACGTCCGACTACGATCGTGAGAAGCTCCAAGAGCGCCTCGCGAAACTCGCAGGCGGGGTTGCCGTCATCAACGTCGGTGCCGCCACCGAAACCGAGATGAAGGAAAAGAAGGCTCGTGTGGAAGACGCCCTGCACGCCACCCGCGCTGCGGTGGAAGAAGGGATCGTTCCCGGAGGTGGCGTTGCCCTCATCCGTGCGCAGAAGGCTCTCGATTCCGTGAAGGCGGAAGGCGACGAAGCCATCGGCGTGGGAATCGTTCGTCGTGCCGTGGAAGCTCCGCTCCGTCAGCTCGCTGACAACGCGGGCCTCGAAGGCGCACTCGTCGTTTCCGAAGCAAAGCGTCGGAAAGGTAACGAAGGCCTCAACATCGCGAACAACGAATGGATTGATCTCGTGAAGGCCGGCGTCGTCGACCCGACCAAGGTCACCCGTAGCGCGCTGCAAAACGCAGCGTCCATCTCGGGTCTCCTCCTCACGACGGAAGCGCTCGTGACGGAAATCCCTGAAAAGAAGGCAGCTCCGGCAGCCGACCCGCACCACGGCGGCGGGATGGATTACTAAGCGCAAGCTAACAATCCGAATACAAGCGCTCCGCGTCAAACCGGAGCGCCCACTAAACACCGACCTTCACCGGTCGGTGTTTTTTTATCCGCTTTTATCCAGGGCGCCCTCGCAGACCGAGTCGGTGGGCACGACTAGCCCTCCCCTGAAAAAATGCCGCCTCACCGGCGCGCACTACTGCCGAGAGAGAGAAGAACTCATCACGGCCGCATTGATCGCAGGGAAAGCAATCGACGCCACAATATTCACAAACTTCTGCAACTCAGCCGCAGGGGCATTGGAAACAAACAACAAATCCCCGTCCCGCATCGGAAACTCCTTCGCAAGAAAGAAGGTCCGCGGATCACTGAAGTTCGCGCAATAGACCACCGGAACTCGTCCCGGCTTTGCCGACGGACCATTCAACTTTGCCGAGGAGCCCGAAACACTCTCGTGCTCTTTCGGTGTCTCCCAGCGGAAAATGAAAACACCCCGCGAACTCGCGCGAGAGTCAGACATCCCCCCAGACCGAGCAATCGCCTGCGCTAAGTTGATTCCGCTCGCCTCAAAATAAATTTCCTCGTTACGAGCAGTCGCTCCAAGTACTGTAAAGCTCAAAGGTTGAGACACTACCGTCAGGATATCCCCCAACCGCAGCTCCAGATTTTGCGCAGGATCTTCGATAATGGTGTCCAACGGCAAAGCCGTCACTTTTCCACCCCGCGCCAGCTTCACCGTCATTTTATTCACGGGCCCTTTCGTGCCACCCGCAGCCGCTAAGGCATCCATGATGCGCTCCCGAGCCGGTGTCAGAGGCATTCGCAGACTCGCATTCACTTCCCCCAAAACCGTCACGTAAGTCGTGAGATTCCGAGTCTGTTTCACCATCACCTGCGGTTGATTGGCCTTGTCCTTCAATCGGTCGTGAATCATTTCCTCAACCTGACGCAGCGTCTTCCCACGCACCTCAAGACGCCCCGCAAACGGAATCCGAATGGTCCCGTCTTGCGCAACCATCTGATCAGGAAACGTCGCATGGCGACTACTCCCGACCCCACCCCGAGCCTCCAAAACCGAACCCTCGGTGAACAACGAGGCCGGAGGTGCCTCGAAAATGGTAACCTCAAGCGAATCCCCATCACCAACCACCCGATCCGTCTCGAACGTCTGCTTCATCTCCTGAGAAAACAGCGTCTTCCCATTCAACTTCACCAACCGAGCAACCAACTCCGAAGACAGTTCTCTCACCTTCACCTCCGAAGCCCGCGGATGCTCCCCAGCCGTGCGAACCGTTTTCACCGAAGGCCCACTCGTCGGCATAAACGAAGAACATCCGCAGGCTCCAACAAGAGATAACCCAGCCAAAAATCGACCAATCCTAACCATAACTTTAAGCTTCCATTACGCCAAACTCAGCCCCGATTCCGCGGCAGTTCCGACATCACCCGCTCACGCTCGAGCTGCATCTCTGCGACCACGCTCGCATACAAATCCCCCGCACCAGGTCGCCGATCCCGAGGGCCAAAAATGCGGACGCATCCGCAAATCAGACTCCGCAACGCAAGGTACATCCCAAGACGTAGCACCATCTCCGCGCCCCAACGCTCAACACAACCGTCACTCCCCCAACCCACCGGCCGTATCTCGAGGCACTCACGAAGCCACGACACCATCAGCGCCCCGAGCACCAAAGCCGTAAACTCAATCAATAGATTCCCGCACCAGGACGACCTCATGGAATCAGCATCTCCCTCAGGCGAGCCAAATGCAATCCGTCGCCATAGTTAAACTGAAATCCGGAAAATCCAACTCGCTCCGCCGCAGCAACATTTTCAGCTAAATCATCAATGAAGAGGGCATTCCCAGGATCAACGTCGAACTTCGTCGCGAGGTGCCGATAAATCGCCTCGTCGGGTTTTGCCAACCCCGCTTCGTGAGAAACAACGTACCCATCAAACTTTCCAAATACCGGATAGCTCGCGCGCAGGTAATCCCAATGAAGCTCATTCGTATTCGATAAAATCAGAAGATTTAACCGCCCAGCCAGTTCGCCAACCAGAGTCTGAGTGCCCGGAACCGCTTCAAAAATCTCAACCCATCCCCGCTTGAAATCCGCCTCACTCCCCGTAAACCCCAACGCAGTCATAGTGCCCGCAATGAACTCCCTCGTGCCCATCGAACCGCTCTCTACACGCTCTTTCAACGGAGGCACAACGCGCTTGATCGCATCAACTCCGCCAGGAACAAACGGCAACCAAGCCCGCAGCGTCCGCGACAAATCAAAGGAACACAAGACGTTCCCTATGTCGAAAACCACGGTACTGAACGCCATAAAATCCGAATCAAACCGAGCGTGAAGCCTTCACAATCTCGGCAAAACCGCGCGGATCCAAACTCGCCCCGCCAACCAACGCTCCATCAATATCCGCCTGACCCATCAACTCCGCCGCATTTCCAGGCTTCACGCTGCCGCCGTACTGAATCCGAACCTTAGCCGCAGTGACCTCATCCCAACCCGCCAATAACCGGGAACGAATGAACGCATGCGCGTCCTGCGCCTGCTGGGGAGTCGCTGTGCGCCCCGTCCCAATCGCCCAAACCGGCTCGTAAGCCAACACCGTTTCCGACAACTCGCGCGCACTCAAACCCGCTAGTCCGTCGCGAATCTGTCGCTCCAACACCTCCTCCACCCGCCCCCCATCCCGCTCCTCAAGCGTCTCTCCCACACAAAAAATCGGACGCAACGATGCCTCATGGGCCGCACGAACCTTCCGGTTCACCACCGCGTCCGTCTCTCCAAACAACGTGCGACGCTCGCTGTGACCAATCACAACGTAGCGGACAAACAAATCTCGAAGCATCGCAGCGCTCACTTCCCCAGTAAATGCCCCCGACTTCTCGTGATGCATGTTCTGAGCACCCAAGCGAATCCCCTGAATCGCGCTGATTTTTTCCGAGACTTTCGCGATCGCCGTGAAGGGCGGAACAATGACCACCTCCACCCCAGGGTCAGCCCCGACCTCCAGCTGAAACACATCCACAAACGCGGCAGCCTCCGCCACCGTCATGTTCATCTTCCAGTTCGCAGCAACAATCTTCTTTCTCATAACTTCCCCTCGTTCTGTGAATCACTAAAACACTTCAACCGCAAATCATTAGACTTCCGACAATGCCGCCACCCCAGGGAGAACCTTGCCTTCAATCAGCTCCAACGACGCGCCGCCCCCCGTCGAACAGAAAGACATCCGATCCGCTAACCCAAACTGCTTCACCGCCGTCACCGAATCCCCCCCCCCAATAATCGTTACCGCTCCGGACGCTGCCACCGCCTCCGCCACCGAACGCGTTCCCGCCGCAAACGGAGGCAACTCAAAAATGCCCAACGGACCGTTCCAAAGCACCGTCTTCGCCGAAGCAATCTCCGTTCGGTACAACGCAACCGTCTCCGGCCCGATATCCACCGCCTCCCATCCTTCGCTCACCCCCTTCGCCCCCCCATGCAACCCCGTCGCTCGAGGCTGAGCCGTCGCACTGATCTCTTGCGTCTCAAGATTGTCAACCGGCAAGAGGAAGCGAACCCCCTTACTCTCGGCCAATGCCAAAATCTCCCGCGCCAAATCCAACTTGTCTGCCTCAACCCGGCTGTTTCCCGTCGGAATCCCCTGCGCCTTGAAAAAGGTGTACGCCATCGCCCCACCAATCAGGAAAGTATTCGCTTTCTCCATCAGCGCCTTAATCACCCCAATCTTATCGGACACCTTTGATCCTCCCAGAATAACCACAAACGGACGTGCCGGTTCGCTCAGTTCGCCCTGCAAATACTGCAACTCCTTCTCCATCAGCAATCCCATCGCCGCCTTGCCAACATGCGCCGCAATCCCAGCCGTCGACGCGTGCGCACGGTGCGCCGCCCCAAACGCGTCATTCACAAACACATCTCCTAACGCCGCTAACGACGCCGCAAACCCAGCCTCATTCGCCTCCTCCTCCGCGTGAAAACGCACGTTCTCCAGCACCAAAACATCCCCATCCTGCATCCCCGCAATCAACCCCCTCGGCACATCCCCGATGACCTCCGGTGAAAACAAAACCGTTTTCCCAATCAGCGTCGAGAGATGCTCCGCCACCGGACGCAACGTGTACTTCAAGTTCACCGCGCCTTTGGGACGCCCAAAATGCGCCATGATGATCACCCGCGCGCCCTCGGCAATCAAGTGCTTCAGCGTCGGCAAACTCTCGCGAATCCGCGTGTCATCCGTAATCCGCGTCCGCCCGTCTTTCTCCTCCGTCGGAACATTAAAATCCACCCGCAAAAGAACTCGCTGACCTTTCACCGATAACGAACGAACCGAAAGCTTTGCCATAACTATCTCTCTTAAATACTACTTCTGACTGAACGTGATAAACCAAAGGGGAATCTACAAAACTCCTCGGGAAAGAGCCATCTCGCCTTTCCAAAGAACAAGACCCGCGGATTGCTCCGCGGGTCCTAGTCAAAACTACCGGCCGGAAATGTGCCGGACGAGGTCCACACAACGGTTGGAATAACCCCACTCGTTGTCGTACCAACTCACCAACTTGAAAAACCGTGAGTTCAACTCAATCCCAGAACCCGCATCAAAAATCGAGGAATGGCGGTCATGGATGAAGTCGCTCGAAACCACCTCATCCGTGGTGTAACCGAGAATCCCCTTCAGGTAGGTTTCGCTTGCGCGCTTCATCGCCTCGCAAATCTCCTTGTAAGAGGTTTCCTTCACCGTACGCACCGTCAAATCAACCACCGAAACCGTCGGCGTGGGCACGCGGAATGCCATGCCCGTCAGCTTCCCTTTCACCTCCGGAATCGCCAACCCCACCGCCTTCGCTGCCCCCGTCGCACTCGGAATGATGTTGATTGCCGCCGAACGGCCGCCCTTCCAGTCCTTCTTCGAAGGCCCGTCAACCGTCTTCTGGGTCGCCGTGTAGGAATGCACCGTCGTCATCAAACCTTCCTCAATCCCAAATCCTTCCTTCAACAGCACGTGCACCACGGGAGCTAGGCAGTTCGTCGTGCAGCTGGCATTCGAGATGATCGAATGCTTCGTCGTGTCGTACTTTTCGTGATTCACGCCCATCACCACCGTGATGTCTTCGCCCTTCGCCGGAGCCGAAATCACCACCTTCTTCGCACCCGCCTGCAGATGTCCCTTCGCCTTGTCAGCCTCGGTAAACAGCCCCGTGCTCTCAATCACCACATCAACTCCCAACTCCTTCCACGGCAAGGCCGCAGGCCCCTCCTTCACCGCCAAGCACTTGATTTTGTGCCCATCAACCACCAAAACGTCGTCCTCCGCAACCGAGTCCGAACTCTTCTCACTCCGGACTTCACCTTGGTAGCGACCCTGAACAGAGTCATATTTTACCAAATACGCGAGATTGTCAGCCGGAACCAAGTCGTTCACGGCAACCACCTCAATCTCCTTGCCCAAGAGGCCTTGGTCGCAAATTGCCCTGAAAACGAGGCGCCCAATGCGCCCAAAACCGTTAATACCAATCTTAATCATGAATGTTAATAAGTAAGTCCGCTCCTTGCGCCGCTGGTACTCTTCCGAACGGACACAGCCCGTCATTTAACGGGCAACCCCACTCTCAGGTCAAGCCAGACACCGCTCCTAGCCCAAATCCAGCGACTCACCCACCCCTGGCAGCATCAGCTCCACCCCCGCCTCTCCAAACACCTGCCCCGCCTCATCTCGGTTCAACGCGATCGGTGACCACGTGTCGTAATGCACTCCAATCACTCGTAAACACCTCAACCATCGCGCAGCCACCGCCGCCTCCGCCGGCCCCATCGTGAACCGATCCCCCAAACACAACGCCGCGACATCAATCCGGTACAACTCGCCCAAGGTCCGAAACTCTCGCGTCAGCGCCGTGTCGCCCGAGTAAAAAAACGTACCCTCGCCGTTCTCAATCAAGAAACCACCCGCCACCCCCCCAGATGTACCGTCCGGCAACGTGCTCGAATGCTCAGCCACCGTATACCGCAATCTCCCAAACGGAGTGCGAATCGCCCCCCCAACATTCATCGGCTCTAAACATTCCCCCGCCACCCCTCTCGCTCTAAGCCACTCCGTCACCTCAAAGCACGCCGCCACACGCGCCCCCGTCCGAACCGCCACCGCCGCAGCATCCTCGACATGGTCGAAATGCCCGTGCGAAACTAAAATCCAGTCGGCATCCACATCACCCGAAAAAATCTTGGCCCCCGCCGCCAACGGATTGCTCGAAAAAAAAGGGTCGACCAAAACCTTCACCCCCATCGTCTCCAAAAGAAAACATGAGTGACCAAAATACGTGAAACGCATTCGCGCACTCTACCCGCACGCCCCGACCCAAGTCCATCTCCGCCAATGTTCAGCACCCTCAAAGAACGTGCCGCAGGATTTCTACTCATGACCGTGATCGTCCCCATGGCCCTCCTCGGTTACCTCCTCATCCTCTCCGTCGGCCTCTTCGGCAAAACCTCGCGCGCTCGAAACGGCGTCCGCGCCCTCGACCACTTTGTGAACGCCACCCTCTTCAACGGCCTCGCTTGGGAATCCGTCTCCTCTCACGCCTGGCGAAAACGCGACACGTGGTGGGGAAAAACCATCGTCCGCCTCACGAACCAGTTCCAAAAAGGTCACTGCGAACGCTCCAACCGCCGCGAACAAGCCGTCGTCGACCTCGTGCTTGCCAAACGCCTCGACGAACAAACCATCCGCTAACACGTGCCCCCTCACCCCGTACGGACACGCAGAGTCCACTACCTCCCAGGCTTCGACCCCAGAGGCGCCCGTCACTACCACCACCTCTACCAGTCCCAATCCGCCCTCCAAACCCAACACAACCACGCTCTTTTCAAAGTTTCACCCCGATCGCCAATAAATCCCCATTTTCATCACTGGGAAATTGAAGCTATCTGGAAAAATGAAGCCGTTGACACGGACTACCACTTCCTCGGATGGGATGACATCGTCCGCGAGAACTGGTCAGACGCCCAGCTCCGCGTCTTGGTCGAAGCCATCCCCGCTTACTTTCATTTTGCCGCTGCCAGCGGATTTCAACGCGTCCGCTCCCACTCCAAAAATGCCTTTTTGACCGGCACCCTACCCGTCGCCTACTACGCCGCAGCGCTCACACTCGCCCCGTTGCTAGGCCTCTCTTGCTCCAAAGCCCTGCCAGAACTTCCCCTCATGCACCCCGCCATCTTGGCAGGACTGCTCACCCTCGCCAGCTCCCGCGCAGCCCTTTCCCTCGGCTCCGTCCTCGGCCTCAACTGGCTCCTCCGGACCTACACGTTCATCCACCGCTGGCACACCAACAAACTCCCCTCCGTAGCCGAACGCGTAGACTCGATGGCGCGCCACATCCTCGCCTGCCATCAGTCCCAGCCAACCGATGAAACCCTCATCGTCGGACACAGTGTCGGCTCCCTCCTCGCCGTCTCCGTTGCCGCTCGCCTCCAAACCCTGCTCGCTGAGTCCACCACTCCCCCCCCCCAGCAACTGCATCTCCTCACCCTCGGCCAGTGCATCCCGCTTCTCAGCTTTCTCCCGTCCGCCACCGCATTCCATCGAGACCTTCAAACCGTCTCCGATAGCAACCACCTCCCCTGGACCGATATCTCAAGCCCCCCCGATCCGCTCTGCTTCTTCCAACAAAATCCCCTCACCGCATCAAACGTCCCCAACGCCAGAGCTGACCGCGTTCGTTGCTTGAATGCCCGAATTTTCCCAATGTTTACCAAGCAAACTTATCAAAAAATCCGCTGGAACAAAATTCGCCTCCATTTCCAGTACCTCATGGCCTCCGAACTCCCGTCGCCCTACGACTTCTTCCGCATCACGGCCGGACCATCCCCCCTCTCCGCCCTTACCCTCACTCCGTGAACACGCCCTTCACCCCCCCTTATCCAAAACCACACCAGAACAAGAGTTCTTTCCTCTTGCGCTTCCTCCGCGGCTGGCACTCCTGGCTCCACGTCCTGTTCGAAAAAAGCTACACCATGAAAATGGGCCACATCCATCAACGTGGTCTCGATCTCTACATGGTCAACGAACCCCTATGGGTCCGTCGCATTCTCGTCGAAAACGCATCCCGCTACCCCAAGCACCAGCTGATGCACGAAATCCTCGAACCCCTCCTCGGAAATAGCATCTTCACCACCAATGGACCGGTCTGGGAACGCCAGCGCCGCCTCGTCGACCAAGCCTTCGCCCAAGCACGCCTCCAAGCGGTGTTCCCCAAAATGGCCTCCGCCGTCGAAGCCATGCTCCAACGCCTCGATCAAAACGCCGCCAACGCCGCACCCTTCGAAATCGACGGAGAAATGACCTGCGTCACCGCCGATGTCATGTTCCGAACCATCCTCTCCGAACAACTCGAACAGTCGGACGCCCAATCCATCTACGAGTCCTTCCTCCGCTTCCAATCCCATGCGCAGCGAGCGGCCATCCTCAGCTTCTACCGCCTCCCAACCTTCTTCCCAAAACGGAGCAGCCGCTCTGCCGCCGCCACCATCCGCTCCATCCTTTCAAAAATCATCGCAAAACGCTTCGAACAAACACGCGCCGGATCGCCCCAACCACAGGACATCCTCGCCGGCCTCATGGAAGCCGTCGACCCCGTCGCAAACGACCGATTCTCCTACGAGGAAATCACCGACCAAGTCTGCATGCTCTTCCTCGCCGGACACGAAACGTCCGCCTCCGCGCTCGCTTGGTCCCTCTACCTCCTCTCCCACGCCCCAGAAACCGCCGCCAAACTCCGCGCAGAAATCCTCCGCGAAATCGGTGATCGCCCATTCAAATACGGAGACACCCACCGCCTAAAAAAAACGTGGAACGTCTTCCGAGAAGCCCTGCGACTCTATCCCCCCGTCGGATTCTTCGTTCGCGAAGCCTCCGAAACCCATGAGATTCGCGATAAAACGGTCGCAAAGGGATGCCCCATCCTGATCTCACCGTGGCTCCTTCACCGCCACCGATCCATCTGGAAAGACCCCGACGCTTTTAACCCCGACCGCTTCGAAACCGACGAAGGTAAGCAGTCCGCGCGAGAAGCCTTCATCCCCTTCAGCGCAGGCCCCCGCGTCTGCGTTGGCGCCGCATTCGCCGCTCAGGAGGCCGTTCTCATCCTCGCTTCCATCGTACGCCGATTCGAAATCCTTCCCGACCCAACGCACACCCCTGAACCCGTTGGACGCGTCACCATCAGATCCGGTAATGGCATCCGGCTCCGACTCAGCCCCGTTGACCGGGCACTCCAAGGTCCCCTACTGTCTCAATCCTGATTTCTCATGAGTACTCCCACCCTTCTCGTCACCGGCGGAGCCGGATTCATCGGCTCAAACTTTGTTCTCGATTGGATTGGCGCGGGCCTCGGCCGAGTCCTCAACCTCGACGCCCTCACCTACGCGGGTAATCCCCAAAATCTCGCTACGCTTCAGGGCAACTCCCATCACCTCTTCTTCCACGGCAGCATCGCAGACCGTCCGCTCTTGGACCAGATTCTCGCCACCCATCGGCCATCCGCTGTCGTCAACTTCGCGGCCGAATCGCACGTTGACCGCTCGATTCACGGCCCCGGCGACTTCATCCAAACCAACGTGGTCGGTACATTCCATCTCCTCGAGGCAACCCGCGCCTACTGGCACCAACTCGACGACCCATCAAAAAACGCATTCCGATTCCTGCACGTGTCAACGGACGAAGTCTACGGTTCCCTCGAACCCAACGATCCCCCCTTCTCCGAAACCAACCGCTACATGCCGAACAGCCCGTACTCGGCCAGCAAAGCCGCCAGCGATCACCTCGTTCGCGCCTATCACCACACCTACGGACTCCCCGTCCTCACCACCAACTGCTCCAACAACTACGGACCCTACCACTTCCCCGAAAAACTCATCCCGCTCATCATCCACAACGCGCTCGCCGGAAAACCGCTCCCCATTTACGGGGACGGACAACAAATCCGCGACTGGCTCTACGTAAAAGACCACTGCTCTGCCATCCGCCGCGTTCTCGAAGCAGGTAAAACCGGTGAAGTCTACAACATCGGGGGCAACAACGAGATGGCGAACATCGATGTCGTTCACCACATCTGCGACCTCCTCGACGCATTACGTCCGAGGACAGATGGTGCCTCCTACCGCAGCCAAATCACCTTTGTCAAAGACCGCCCCGGCCACGACAAACGCTACGCCATCGATGCCGCTCGCATCTCCGGAGAACTCGGCTGGCACCCCTCTGAAACCTTCGCTTCCGGAATCCGAAAAACCGTTGAGTGGTACCTACAAAATCAGGCTTGGGTGCAAAACGTCACCAGCGGCGCCTACCGCGAGTGGGTCGCCAAACAATACGAATAACCCCCAGCGCCCCCTTCGCCGCTCCGAACATTCCTCTGCCACCCATTCCCTTGCCTTTCCCTCCCTCCCGACATCACTTCGGCACCATCTGGGTAAACCCCGGCACATAAGCCTGAAGCGTGACCAACAACGCAATCAGCACCGCCAGCACCACGCTGTGCACCATCACATAACGAAGAATCCGGGACTCCTCCCCAAACGCATGTGTCGCCGTGCTCGCCACCACAATGCTCTGCGCGTCGATCATCTTACCCATCACACCGCCCGAGCTGTTTGCAGCCCCCATCAGCACCGCACTGACACCCGTTTGCTCCGCCGTGATTCGTTGCAAACTCCCAAATAAAACGTTCGACGCAGTGTCAGAACCGGTGAGCGCCACCCCCAGCCAGCCCAATAAAGTCCCGAAAAACGGGTAAAACACCCCCGTCCCTGCCAACGCGAGGCCAATCGTCGCGTCCGCGCCCGAGTACTTCGTCACATTCCCCAGCGCCAACATCGCAACAATCGTCAAAAGCGATAACCGAACCCGCCATAACGTGCGCAAGTAGGTTCTCAGCATCGCAACCGGACCAACCCCCATCAGAAATCCGGAGCAAATCGCCGCGAACAAAATCCCCGTCCCGGTTCCGCTCAATAGATTCAGTTTCCACTTCGCCGCCTCCGGACCCACCCCGACCGGCGCCACAGGAGGCACCCTCTGCACCAACCCGTCGAGCGGTTGAATCGCAACGCCCCCCGACCAAATCCCATCCAATGCCATCTTCACGGGCGGTAATCCCCAAATCAGAATGAACACCGTGAGAACTCCCCACGGCATCCAAGCCCTCCAAGTCCGCTCCTGATCCTGTCCTCCCTCCTGACCACCCGCGACATCGCCAGCGCCCGCCGCCACGAGATTTCCATCCCTCAACACCAACCGCTCGCGCGGCTTCCAAAAGCGCAAAAAGGCCGTCACCGACAAAATAGAAACCGCGCCCGCGACCAAATCCACCAACCAAGGCCCGTGCAGGTTCGAAACCAAAAACTGCGGTACCGCAAAGCTCGCTCCCGCCACCAGTGCCACCGGCAAAACGGCACGCGCTCGCCGCCACCCGCAAAACGCCACCAAAATCCACATCGGCATCACCAGCGAGAAAAAGGGTAACTGACGCCCCACCATCGCTGACACCTTCAACGCATCCAACCCCGCAACCTGCTCGAGCGTTGTAATCGGAATTCCCAACGACCCAAACGCCACCGGCGCCGTGTTCGCAATCAAGGCCAAACCAGACGCCTGCACCGGACGAAACCCAAGCTGAATCAAAATCGCTCCCGTGATGGCGACCGGGGCTCCGAACCCTGCCATTCCCTCCAAAAACGCGCCAAACGAAAACGCCACCAACACCAACTGCACCCGAGCATCCGGAGCGACCCGCGCTAACGAACCGCGCAACACGTCGAACAACCCGCGCTCAACCGTGAGCTGATAGAGAAAAATGACGTTCAAAATAATCCACCCAATCGGGAATGCCCCAAAAAGCGCCCCATAAACCGCCGCCCCCGTGGCAATCTCAAACGGCATCCGATACCCCGCCACCGCCACCGCGAGCGCTGCCCCCAACCCAACAAACGCCGACGTGTGAATCTTCCAGCGAAACACCGTCATCCCCGCCAATAGCAACACCGCAGGCGCCGCCGCCATCACCGTCGACCACACCCCATTGCCCAGCGGGTCATAGTTCTGCATCCATGTCATGCGGTACCCCTCGAGCAGATGACACGCCCCGTCACCGAAACGCTCTGTAACACTTACTTCGCGAACCGTGCCCAACCAAAAATCCCCTGCGAAAGATCAACCGCGCGCAATCGACTCGACCTCGTCCAACATCCGCCTCCGCTCAACCGGTTGCCCCCAACGCCACCGCGCCTCATCGCTCAGCGAGCGAATCGGGTCAAAATAGAAAAACATTCGCCCAGGCCGCACTGACGGACTCCGGTACACCGCAATCCCATACTCGCGATGGTAGAACTCAAAAGAATGCGCGTCCCGCTTCCCCCCACCACCCATCGTATCGACCACGAACGCCGGCGTGTTAAACCCCGCCGTCACGCCGCGCACATGCTTCTCCACCACCAATCCCTCCGCCAAGGACGTCCGCAACTCCTCAACCCCAGGCACCATGTCATGAAAATACACGTAGTAAGGTAAAATATTCACCCAGCCCAAACGACGCACCAAAAGCTGCATCGTCGCAGCATCCGCATTGACCCCATGCTGCATCACCGTCTGGCAACGCACCAAGACCCCGCGCCCCGCTAATACCTGCATCGCACGCTGGGTAACCTCCGCAATCTCGGAGGGATGATTCACATGCGTGTGCAATGCCACCTGCTTGAACTCGCTCCGCGCCAAATCCGAAACCCGCGTCAAAGCATCCACCCAAGCATGATCCGTCAAAATCTTCTGCGGCATCACACACAACCCCTTCGTCGCAATCCGTACCCGCCGAAGATGCGGAATCGAAATCAACCGACGTCCAATCTCCTCCAAAGCGTCCGGACGCAAATGAAACGCATCCCCACCGCTAACCACAATATCTTCCAGACGAGGCGTTTCCTCAATATAGCGAAACGCCTGCTCCCAGCGCGCCCGA
>JBIIXW010000080.1:0-14047 GCA_044347165.1 Chthoniobacteraceae bacterium | reverse complement strand
CCACCTCCGCTCCCCGGACCGGTCGTCCCGTCAACGCACCCACCTCCCGCGCAATCCCCTCGTAACTCAATAAATCCGGGCGATTCGGCGTAATCTCCAACTCCAAAACCGTGTCCGACGGAAACACCTCACTCAACGGGGTTCCCGCTGCGTGACCCTCCCCCAAAATCAACAACCCATCCACCTTCTGCGGCAACCCTAACTCCTCCGGACTGCACATCATCCCGTCCGACTCCACCCCCCGCAACTTCCCGCTCTTGATGCGAAAATCTCCCGGAAGCACCGCCCCCGGTAACGCCAACGGCACAAAATCGCCCGCCTTAAAGTTCTTCGCCCCGCACACAATCTGACGCAGCGTCCCGGACCCATCTTCAACCTTGCACACACTTAACCGATCCGCATTCGGGTGCTGCGAAAACTCCGCAATCCGCCCCACCACCACCTGCGGAAGGTCCGCGCCCGTCCGCTCAATCCCCTCCACTTCCACACCCGCCATCGTCAGCACTTCACACAACTCCTCCACTGACCTCGACCACTCCACCCGCTCGCGCAACCATTTCAATGAAACCTTCATATCACTTTAATTTTTAGAGCCTTAAAACAATCAACGGAACTGTCCAGCAAAGCGCTGGTCACCCTCCGTAAACAACCGAATGTCCGGAACCGCTCCCATCACCATCGCCAACCGATCCAACCCAAACCCAAACGCAAACCCCGAAACCGTCTCAGGATCGTAGGCCTGATCCTTCCGACGCCCGTTCACCGCCTCAAACACCGCCGGATCCACCATCCCGCACCCCGCAATCTCCAACCACCGCCCCCCAGCCAGCTGCGGCGAACGCACATCCACCTCAAACGAGGGCTCCGTAAACGGGAAAAAATGCGGCCGAAACCGAAACTCCACACCCGACCCCAAAAACTCCCGAAAGAAGTACTCCAACGTCCCCTTCAAATCCGACAAAGCAACCCCAGGCGCCACATACAACCCCTCCATCTGCGTGAACTGCGCCAAATGCGTCGCATCCACCTCATCCCGCCGGTACGCCGCACCCGGAGCAATAATCCGCACCGGTGGCGGATTCCCCTCCATCGTCCGAATCTGCACCGTCGACGTGTGCGTTCGTAAAAGCCTCCCGTCCGGCATGTAAAACGTGTCCTGCTCGTTCCGCGCCGGATGATCCGCCGGCGTGTTCAACGCATCAAAACAATGCCATTCCGTCTCAATGTCCGGCCCGTCCGCCAACGCAAAACCCATCCGTCGAAAAATACGCACCGCCCGATCCATCAGCTGCGTAATCGGATGCAACGCCCCACTCAACACCCGCGTCCCCGGCAACGTCACGTCCACCCCCGCAAACGCACGCGACTCCGCCTCCGCAACCAACGCCGTCCGCCGCTCGTCAATCGCCCCCGTCACCACCCCGCGCACCTCATTCAACACCTTCCCAATGCGAGGCTTGTCCTCTTTAGCCACCTCCCGCATCCGATCGTTGAACGCCGTAATGCTCCCACCCTTCCCCAAAAATCGTACCCGCACCTCATCCAAGGCGGCCTCGTCCGCCACCCCAGAAATCGCAACGAGCGCCTCATCCCTCAACTGTTGAATCTGCTGTTCCATAAAATCTCAAGAATCACCCGCCGGACCGCCCGACGGCAAACCTCCAGAAAGCCCCGAAGCCGCCCCCCCGTGAAGAAAAAACCACGCAACCTCAACGCAACCCTCCCACTCTACCCGCCGCTCCCCCCGAAAAACCTTGCCCCGCCTCACTCGCGAATCGGACGCTCCGCCAAGTAATCCCGCACCGCCTGCGCCAACCGCGAACCCACCGCGCGGTACCCCTCCGTGTTGCTGTTGGGATAGTTCCAAATCGTTTCCAAACAAATCGCCACCGTGTGCGGGTTGGCATTCACCGCCACCCAGTTCGCACTGATCTGACGCCAAAGCGGATGATAATCCGGCCCCGTAAACTTCGGCCGATTGCTCATCGGAATGAACGGCTGCCCCTTGCTAATCCGCCCGTAACTCAACTCAATAAACCGATCCCGCAACCCCTGTGCAGCCTCCGGAAGCATATCCCGATTCAAGGCGTAAAAAAACGTCGGATCCCCAGCACTCGGATTGTGCAAATCAAGGAACACGTCCATCCGCCCCTCCCCCGTCAGCGACCGAACCACCCGCTGCGCCGCCACCGTCTCCCGCCAATGCGGCGCATCCGACCAATCCCGGTTGTGATCATGCGGAATCGCATCCTTCCCGCCATTCCCCGTCGCAACATTGTCGACGTCTATAATCGGCACCACAAAAACCTCCGCATGCTCCCGCAGCCATTGCGCCTCCGGATTATCGGACAAAATCCACTCCGCAAATCCCTGCGCCACCCAACTCGATCCGCTCTCCCACGCGTGCTGCCGAGCCTGCGCCCAAACCCCAAACCGTTTCGCAACGGGCTTCGCCCCCTGCTGAATCTTCAGCATCGGAACCGAACGCCCCTCCCGCGATTGGCAAAGCTCCCCCGCCACCGCATCCGTTCGCCCCTCCGCAATCGTCTTCACAAACTCAGCCGCCGTCCGCGGCGTGTACGGAGGCCCCCACGCCACCCACACCGCCGACGCCTCAACCGCCAAAGAATACGTCATCCACTCCCCCTCCCGCACTCCCTTCTCCGTCTGTAACCACACCTTCCCATCCAACGAATACGCTGCCTGATTCGGCATCGACCACGACGCCGCCAACGGCTTGCTCAGCGGACGTCCCGCTTCCGGCACCGTCGCATCCGACGCCCGAAGCCGCAACTGAACCCGCTCCCCCACCGAAAGACCCTCCACTTTGAAATACCACCAACACGGCCAGCCCCGAACCGGGTCCCCGCCCGGCATAAACTCCACAGTGCGCGTCTCCTGATTCACCGCCACCTTCCGAACCGATCCCCCCTCAAAATCCGACGATACCCGAAGCGGCGCCCCAAAAGCCCCCTCCCCAAGCACCAACATCGCCAGCAAACCGAGCGCGCGCTCTTTCCTCAGCCAAAACGAAATGACGTTAAAAATCTGCATGATGAAGCAAAGCTAACTCCGAACGCGCATTCCAAGTGCCACTCACGCCTTGAGTTTTAGATCTGCTCCGCAGGCTTCCCTCAAACGCTCATCCCTAACATTGCCCAAAATCGAAGGTTTACTCAGAGGAGCCCCCAGTGGTACGACCTCTGACCGGCAGGCGCCTCGTTTTCAGAACAACTCCTTCTCCCCGCTCGCCAACCTTCCATGCAACTCAGCGCGCTCCAACGTCCCGCATCCCTCGTCGAAGAGGTCTGCTCCCGCCTCTCAGACCTCATCCTCGGCCAACCCGACTACGATAACGACCGCGCCACCTGGCTCCCACCCGAACGCTCCCTTGCCCAACAACTCGGCGTCAGCCGCACCGTCGTGCGCGAAGCCACCAAGCGCCTCGAACAACAAGGCCTCCTCGAAATCCAACACGGCACCGGCATCAAAATCATTCGCCAACTCCATCGCCCCCTTAGCGATTCGCTCGCCCTCCTCATCCCAGACCTCCCCAGTCGCCTCCGCCAACTCCATCAAACCCGGCTCTCCATAGAACCTGTCGCCGCCGCCCTCGCTGCACAACACGCCACACCCGAACAACTCCTCGCCACCCGCGCCGCCCACGAACGCCTCGCACACGCCACCTCCAACGAAGAAGCCATCCAAGCCGATATCGAATGGCACCACCTCGTCGCCGCCGCCAGCGGTAATCAAATCTTCTCCCTCATCCTCGATTCCCTCGCCGACCTCGGCCTCGAAAGCCGACTCCGCACCATCGGCCACATCGGGAAAGGTCCCGCCGTCGAACACCACGCGCTCATCCAAAAAGCCCTCGAGGAACGCAACACCGAGGCCGCTTCCGCCGCCATGAAAAGCCACCTCGAAGCCGCCCTCCGCGACCTCCATCTCGACGAACCCAAACCCTAGATGGCCACCCCCATGCACCCCCTCCTCCCAACGCTCCTCCTGCTCGCCTGCCTCATCCCGTCCCTCCCCGCTGCCCCAACCGGCACCGAACCCCCCTCCTCCCCCGACTTCTTCAAAAATAAAATCCAGCCCCTCCTCGCAAACCGCTGCTTCGAATGCCATTCCCACGATAAAAAAATCAAAGGCGGCCTCGCGCTCGACTCCCGAAGCGGATGGGAGCAAGGCGGCGACAACGGCCCCGCCATCCGCCCTGGCCAACCCGACCAAAGCCTCCTCATCAAAGCTGTCCGCTACCTCGACGCCGACTTCGCCATGCCCCCCAAGGCAAAGCTGCCCCCCGAAGAAATCGCTCTCCTCGAAACATGGGTCCAATCCGGCGCCCATGACCCCCGCACCTCAGAATCCAAAAAAAATAAACCCACCATTGATCTCGTTGCGGGAAAAACCTTTTGGGCATTCAAACCCATTCAAAACCCAACACCCCCAACCCTCGCCGATTCCACCTGGCCCACAGACCCCCTCGACACCTTCATCCGGTCCACCCAAGAAAAACAAGGCGTCCGCCCCGCCCCCGAGGCTTCCCGCCACGCATGGTTGCGCCGCGTCTCGCTCGACCTAACCGGGCTTCCCCCCTCCGAAAACCAGATTCTCGCCTTCGAAAACGACCACTCCGCGCAAGCATTCGAAACCGTCGTCGACCGCCTGCTCGCTGACAAAGCCTATGGCGAACGCTGGGCCCGCCACTGGCTCGACCTCACCGGGTATGCCGACATGATGGGCACGTCCAACGCCGTCTACGCCGAACACGCGTGGCGCTACCGCGATTATCTCATCAACGCGTTCAACGCCGACAAACCCTTCGACGAGTTCGTCCGTGAACAAATCGCGGGCGACCTGCTCCCCCCAAAATCCATCGATGACCATGCCGAAAACATCGTCGCCACCGGCTTCCTCATGGTCGGAGACATCGAAATCGTGAACCCCGACAAAGCCAAAATGGAGGCGGATCACATCGACACCCAAGTCGCAAAAATCGGCCAAACCTTCCTTGGAATGACCCTCGGTTGCGCCCGTTGCCACGATCATAAGTTCGATCCCGTCGGCCTCGAAGATTACTACGCCATCGCCGGCACCCTCCGGAGTTCACCCTCCTCCCACAAAATGCCCGACATGGGCGTCTGGAGCACCCTCAACTCGACCGCCCTTCCTGAAACACCCGCACAGCGGGAGGCCCGTGCAAAAGAAGAAGCCGAAACCGAACAAAAAATCGCCCGCCTCAAGGACGAACAAAAGACTCTCACCGAAGAGAAAAACACCCTGTCCACACAACTCGCCGCGCTAGAAAAAACCGCGAAACCCTCCCCCGCCTCATCCTCCCCCGATAACGCCGAACGCGAACCCGCGAAACCCTCCTTGCCTGAGGCCGCCCCTCCTTCAACTGCAGACATCAAACCAGCCCCCGACAAACAAACGCTCACCAAACGCAGAGACGAAATCGACGGACGTCTCAAAAAAATCGCGGGCGACATCACACACGCTGACTTCTTCAAAGACAAAACCCCGCGCGCATTCGCGATGGCTGACGGACCAACCCCGTCCGACATGCCCATCTACATTCGCGGCAATCCCTACGCCACCAGCACCGTGGTGCCTCGAGGTACCCTGCGGGTCGCTTCATGGGAGCCCTTCCCCTCCATTCCAGCGGGACAGAGTGGTCGACTCCAACTCGCCCATTGGCTCGCAGACAAACGCAACCCCCTCACCGCCCGCGTCGCCGTCAACCGCATCTGGCAGAAGCTGTTCAACACCGGCATTGTTCCCAGTGTTGATTACTTTGGCACGCGCGGCGAACTCCCCACGCACCCCGAACTTCTCGACCATCTCGCCTCCCGTTTCATGGCAAACCACTGGTCGCAAAAACAACTCCTGCGCGCCCTCGTCCTCAGCCGCACCTATCGACTCTCGAGCGCCAATCTCCCCGAATCCGCCAAACTCGATCCCACCAACAAAACCTACTGGCGCATGAACCGTCAGCGCCTCGATGCAGAGGCCATTCGCGACTCCCTCCTCGCCATCAGTGGCGAACTCGCACGCGACAGCGGAGGACCAGCGCTCGTCCTTGAAAACCCGGAAAACTGCGGGTCCCTCTCCCTCAAAGGCGTTAATCCGCCCAACTACAAACACGCGAAACCTCGCGAAAAACAGGAGTTCGAACGCACCCTCTACCTCCCCGTTTTCCGAAACGGCCTCTCGCCATCCGACAAACTCCGCGCCGTATTCGATTTCATCGACCCCGCCACCACCGCAGGACAGCGAACCCAAACCGTCGTCCCCACCCAATCCCTCTTCCTCCTCAACAATCCCCTCGTCCGCAAACGCGCCAACACCATCGCCTCCCAACTCCTCGCGAACCACGCTGACGACTCAGCTCGCATCCAATCCCTGTGGCTCAAAGTCCTCAACCGACCCGTCAACCCAACCGAACAAAACGACGCCCACGCCTTCCTTCAATCCCTCCGCGAAACCTCCGGAAATAAACCCAACCCCACCGCAGATTGGACCGAGCTATGCCACAGCCTCCTCTCGTCCAATGAGTTCGTCTTCCGCCTTTAACCCGTCCCCCGTCTCTCATCCCATGAACCCGATTCACCTGCCCACTTTCACTCGGCGCCATCTTCTCCGCTCCACCGCGTGCGGTTTCGGAGCCCTCGCGCTGCACGACCTCGCCCGCGCCGCCACCGCAACCAACCCGCTAGCCGTCAAACCCGCTCCGCTCCAACCAAAAGCCAAACGCGTCATTTTCCTCTTCATGGGCGGCGGCCCCTCGCAAATGGATCTCTTCGATCCGAAAGAGTACATCGACCGAATGCACGGTCAGACCATCGAGTCGCCGCTCCGCAAAGAAGTCACCCAAATCGGGACCGAAAAGTTTCTCGCACTCAAAGCCATGGCCCCCGTCAAACCGCGCGGCCAAAGCGGCATGATGATCTCCGATCTCATGCCCCATCTCGCGTCGGTCGCCGACGATATCTGCCTCCTCCGTGGCATGAGCGCCGACAATCCTCAACACGCCGGCGCCACCCTCCAGTTCCACACCGGCACCTTCGCGGAAGTCCGTCCCTCCATGGGCGCATGGGTCAGCTACGGCCTCGGCACCGAAAATGAAAACCTCCCCAGCTTCGTCAGCATCCAAGGCGGTGGCGTCCGCGAATACGGCTCTGCATTTTTGCCCGCAATCCATCAAGGCACGCGCATCAACGTTCCGCTCGATGGCAAAGCGCTCCCCATCGAAAACCTCGGAAACGTCTCCGGTAACGAATCCGTCCAACGCAAACGCATCGACTTCACCTCCAACCTGAACCGCCGCCTACTCTCAGACCTCCAAGGCGACGCCAACATGGAAGGCATGATCCAAAACATGGAACTCGCCGCCCGCATGCAGGTGAACACCCCTGGCATCGTCGACCTTTCTAACGAAACCAAGGCCACGCTCGATCTCTACGGCGTCGACGGAAAAGACACCAACTCCTTCGCCCGCGCCTGCCTCCTCGCACGCAAGTTCAGCGAAGCCGGCGTCCGTTTCGTGCAGGTCTCCGTCGGCGGATGGGACCATCACGGCAACATTCGTGGCAATCTTCCCAAACTCTGCGCCCAAACCGATCAACCCGTTGCTGCCCTCCTGAAAGACCTCAAAGCACGCGGCTTGCTCGAAGACACGCTCGTGCTCTGGAGCGGCGAGTTTGGACGCACCCCCTGGAGCCAAGACCTCAGCGGCAAATCCCCCATCGATCAGCACGGACGCGAACACCAACCCGAGAGCTTCTGCGCCTGGATGGCCGGCGGCGGAGTCAAACCCGGCCTCACCTACGGCGAAACCGATCACCTCGGCTACCGCGTCGTGTCCGGTCGAATCCACATCCACGATCTCCACGCCACCCTGCTCCACCTGCTCGGCATCGATCACCTCAAACTTACCGCTCGCCACCTTGGTCGCGATTACCGACTCACCGACGTCTACGGCGAAATCGTCCGCGAAATCCTCGCGTGATTGCCCCCCCCGCACCCCATCACTACCTCCCACGAAACACACTCCCTCCCATGAATAAAACCCTCTTTCCGTTTTTCGCCCTCAGCTGCGCAGCCTTGGCCGACGTCCAAATCGAAACCACCGCCCTCCCCATGCGCGACGGCGTCAAACTCGCCACGGACACCTACCGCGACGACACCGTAAAAAATGCTCCTGTCGTCCTCATGAGAACCCCCTACGACCGCACGAAAGCAAAGGCAAACGCAGAACGTTGGGCCAAAGCAGGCTACATCGCAGTCATCCAAGATTGCCGAGGCACCCGCGCTTCTGAGGGCGTCATTGCTCCTTACAACAATGAAGGTCAGGACGGTTACGACACCATTGAGTGGATTCAGCGCCAAACATGGTGCAGCGGTCGCATCGGCATGATGGGCGCCTCCTACGTCGGTGCCGTTCAATGGCAAGCTGCGGTCGAAAATCCACCCGGCCTCGTCGCCATCACCCCGCAAGCCACATGGACCAGTTTCTACCGCAACATCTACCTCGGCGGCTGCGTCCGCCTCTCCCTCATCGCCGGTTGGATTCCCGGAAATACGCCGCGCCCCGAAGGCATCAAACCGGCGGACATGAACACCGCCCTCTTCCAACTCCCGCTCAGTGACATCGACACCGCCATTGGTTGGTCCATGCCTTGGCTCGACGCATTCCTAACCCACCCCGAACCCAACGGCTTCTGGACGCGGCTCAACCTCACGCCACGTCTGCCCGAGCTCCAACTCCCCGCTCTCCATGTCGTAGGCTACCACGACTACTTTTCCCGCGAATCAACCGACAACTTCTGCGTCATGCAGCAGCAAGCGCGCGACCCAAAAACCCGCGCTCAACAGCGGCTCATCCTCGGCCCTTGGGATCACGGAACGATTGGCAAAACCAAAGTGGGCGAAGTCGAGTTCGGCCCAGAAGCCGCCCTCGACACCTTCGCACTCCAGCTCGACTGGTTCGATCGCCACCTCAAGCAAGACCCCGCAGCCATGGCAAAACCCTTCCCGCCCGTCCGTTACTTCTCGATGGGCGACAACGTGTGGCATGACGCGCAAACCTGGCCTCCTGAAGGTTTCACGCCAACCGCCTTCTACCTGCACTCCAATGGGAAAGCGAACACTCGAAGGGGTGATGGACGCCTCACCACCGCGGCACCAACCGCCGCTGAACCGCCCGACTCCTTCAAAGCCGATCCCGCCGATCCCACGCCCGCGTCACCCGTCACACCAACCCGCCCAATCAAGGCCGGCGCGTGGGGACCCGTCGATCAATCCGCCACCGAGGACCGCAAGGACGTGCTCGTCTACACCAGCGAAACGATGACCGCTCCCCTCACCTTCGCCGGAAACGCAGAAGCCAAGCTCTACGTCTCAACCGACACACCGGATGCCGATTGGGCCGTGAAACTCATCGATGTGCACCCCGACGGTTTTGCCCAAAACATCGCGCGAGGAATCCAACGAGGACGCTACCGCAACTCCCTTCTCAAACCCGAGCTCATGGAACCCGGCAAGGTCTACGAAATCAGCGTCGACCTCGGCCCTGTCGCCGCAACCATCGCTCCCGGCCACAAGTTGCGCGTCGACATCAGCGGAGCCGATTTCCCCCTCTACGACCGCAACCCAAACACCGCCGAAGGCATCTTCAGCAACAAGACCGCCATCGCCACCGAACAAGTCCACCACACCCCCCAAGCCCTCTCCCGCCTCATTCTCCCAACCCCCTCCGGAGGGCGGACTTTCTAGTCCGCCTCCCCTCCCGCCCCCCTACTTCGTCAACAACGTCTCCAGCAACGCATTCAACCGCGTCAGCATCGTCCGCGGATCCTCCATCAACCCCGCGCCAACCATCGCGTTATCAAACACCTGCGACGCAATCTGCGACGCCAGTTCAGCATTCTCACCCCGAATCGCATTCAACCGAACAATGATCGGATGATCCGGATTGATCTCGAGGTCCGGAGCATCGTTCTCTTTACCTTCATCTTGCCCCATCGCCTTCAGCATACGCCGCATGCTCGCAGGAATCGCCCCTGCCGCTTCCTTCACCGCAGCTGGACTCCCAATCAACCGCTGACTGCTCCGCACCTCACCCACCTTTTCACCCAGCGTCTCCTTCAAGTAGCCCGCCACCGCTTTCGCGTCGTCCTCGCTCAACCCGCCCCCCTTCTTCTTGGTATCGTCCACCGCGACATCCGCCTTCTCCGCCGCAACAAGCTTCTTCCCATCAAACTCGCGGACCATGTCCAAAACATACTCATCCCGAGGATCTTCAAGGAATAGGACCTCCCACGATTTCGATTCAAAAACCTCGTAGTACGGACTGGCCAAAGCCGTCTCTTTGTTCGGCGCGGAGAGGTAATAAATCTCCGACTGCCCTTCCGGCATCCGCGAAACGTAATCAGTCAGCGACGTGTACTTGCTCGCGTCCACATGAGAACTCTTGAATCGCAACAGCTTCGCGAGCTTCTCCTTGTTCGCATAATCCGTCGCGGCCCCTTCCTTCAAACAGTGACCGTGCTCGCTGTAGAACGCCGCATACTTGTCCGCATCAGCCTTCGCCTCATCTTCGAGCCAGCGAATCACTTTACCCGTCAGCACCTCCTTGATTTTCCGCATCAAGGCGCTGTCCTGCATCGTCTCACGCGAAATGTTCAACGGGATATCCTCGCTATCCACCACCCCCTTCAAGAATCGCAGCCACTCCGGCAACAACTCCTTCGCTCCAGGCGTGATCAACACCTGCTTACAATAAAGGTCCACCGCCGGCTCCGACCGCGTCATCGAAATGCGTTCCTGACTCTTCGCAGGAACAAACAAAACAGCGCGAATCGAAATGGGAGCATCCGCATTGAAGTGCAACCGGAACTGCGGCTCCGAATTGTCGTGCGTGAGGTACTTGTAAAACTCCGTGTATTCCTCGGCGGTAATCCCGGAAGCGCTCCGCGTCCAGAGTGGTTGCATCGAGTTCACCACCTCATCCCCCAACTGAATGGGGAACGGAACAAAGTTGGAGTACTTCTTCAGGATGGTCCGCAACCGCCACTCCGAAGCGTAATCCGTCTCCGACTCCTTCAGATGCAGGGTGATACGCGTCCCGCGAGGAAGATCCTCCGTCTCGCTTATCTCAAACCCAGTTTTCCCGTCACTCGACCACGTCCAACCCTTCTCCGATTGCCGGTACGAACGCGTCGCAACCTCCACGCGGTCAGCCACCATAAACGCCGAGTAGAATCCGACGCCGAACTGTCCAATCAAACGCGTATCACCCGCCGCCTGTTGCTTCTTGATTTGCTCCAAAAATTGGCGCGAACCCGAATGCGCAATCGTGCCCAAGTTTTTGACCAACTCCTCGTGCGTCATCCCAATGCCGCTGTCCGTGACCGTGACGGTCTTCGCATCTTTGTCGAACGCCACTTTGATTTCCAACGCCCGTTCAGGGTCGTGAATGTCATTCGCAGCCGTCTGTTGCAGGAACTTCAGCTTTTCACTCGCGTCAGCTGCGTTCGAAACCAGTTCACGAAGGAAGATCTCTTTATCGGTGTAAAGAGAGTGAATGACGATCTCGAGCAGTTGCGCGATCTCCGCTTGGAAAGAATGCTTTTCAGGTGAAGACATAGACCGGCGATTATACACCCTTTTCGCTCTCTGACAGCCCCCCTTTACCGATCCAATGCAACATTCACCGCTCGCAAAAATCGGTTTTCCACTCCTTGCCGCCCTCGTCTACTCCGGAATCGCCATCACCTTCAAACGCCTCGCCAACCAAGGCATCGGACCGTGGCGCCTCACCTTCGTGACCAATATCGGCCAAGCCGTCGCCGTTCTCCCGCTCTGGTTTCTGGGAGATGCCTCCCCCTCCATAGACCTCCTCTGGCAACCGGCCGCCACCGCACTCACCTTCCTCATCGGCCAAATCGCCCTGTTCCTTGCCATGGACCGCGGCGATGTCTCCGTCGTCACCCCGCTGCTCGGCTCAAAAGTCATCATGGTCGCAGCCCTCGCAACCGCCCTATTCCATAAACCTGTGCCAAAAAGCCTCTGGCTCGCCGCCACACTGGCCACCGCCGCCACGGCCCTCCTCAGCATCGGCAAACCCGTCGACAAACACCGCCTGCGTTCAAGCCTCGCATGGGGCACTGTCGCAGCCCTCGCGTTTTCGCTAACAGACATCCTGTACGAACAATGGAGCGGCAACCTCGACGTGTGGCGCTTCTCCGTCCTCGTCTTCTCCATCATGGCCGCCCTCTCACTCCCACTCATCCGTCACCTCGAACCGCTGCCAACCTCAGTCCAACACTCTTTCCTCCCAACCATCGCCATCCTCTCGCTCGTCCTCGGCGCACAAATTGTTCTCGTGGCCTACAGCATCGTGGAAGTCTGTGGCGCCACCCTCACCAATATCCTCTACAGCTCGCGCGGCCTTTTCAGCGTCGTCCTCATCTGGATGCTCGGCACCCGCCTCGGAATGACCGAAGCGGATTCCAGCCGAGAACTACTCCCCGTCCGCATGCTCGCATCCGCAATCATGCTCATCGCCATCGCGCTCGGAACCCTCGCGTAAAGCAATCGGCACGACGCTCACTTCGCCACTCGCCGCACCCGTACCGAACGCACCACGGACTCCGTCCGGAACGTCGCAATCCCAACCGGCATACACAACTCAATCTCCCCACGCCGCATGGACAACTTCTTCCCACGCGGATCAAACGAGAACATCTCTTTTCCGTTCAAGTACCCCGCAATTTCATCCGGTAAAACCCGCACCTTCACCGCATACCACACGTTGTCCTTAATCGGCTCGAACTTCGTGGTCTCATTCCCCGAAGCATCCTGATCGTTAATGCTCGAAAGGCCCACCACTCCGCCACCCCATCCGCCCACCACAAAAGTCACGCACTCCTTGCCCACGGGAAACGTCAGCCCACACGGAAAATCCGCCCCCGATTTCCGCATCACCTCCAACTCCAACTCGTACCCCTCACGCGGCACATCCCCGACCCGCGAAAACCCACTCAACTCCTCACCCATCGCAATGTGAATCCCTCCATCCTCCACCTTCACATCCCCCCCCGCCGCATACTCCGTCTGCTTCCAACCCTTCATCGTCTTCCCGTCAAACCAACTCTCCCACTCACCCCACTTCACCTCCGCACGCTTCTTCCCCTCCGCTCCCAAACTCGGTAACGCCAAAACCGCCCCCAACGAAATCCCCACAAAACAACGACGAGAAAGCACAGAAGAACTCATGCGCACCTCTTGAGCATCCGTCAGGCCAACACGTCGCGCCCCCCCCTTCGATCACTACGCACTCCCAACGGAATCACTCTTTCCACCATCCCGCTCCAACCATGCGTACAAAACCGGCAACAACACCAACGTCAAAAACGTCGAACTGAGAATCCCCCCAATGACCACCGTCGCCAACGGACGCTGCACTTCGGAACCCGCTCCCGTCGCAATCGCCATCGGAATGAACCCCAACGCCGCGACCAACGCCGTCATCATAACAGGCCTCAACCGCGACAATGCCCCCGTCACCACAGCCTCCCCAACCGATACTCCTGCCGCCCGAATCTGGTTGAAGTACGTAATCATCACCAACCCGTTCAATACCGCCACCCCGCTCAATGCGATAAACCCAACCGCCGCGCTGATGCTAAACGGTTGCCCCCGCAACGCCAGTCCCAGAATCCCGCCCGATAACGCCAGCGGAATCCCCGTCGCAATCATGAGCGTCTGCCGAAAACTTCGGAACGCCATGAAGATCAGCACCAAAATCAGAATCAACGCCGCAGGAACCACAACCGCCAACCGCTCCCTCGCCTCCTCCAGATTTTTGAACGTCCCACCAAACTCAAACTCGTACCCCTCCGGAAACTCTACCTTCTCCCGAATCCGTGCAATCGCCTCGTGAACAAAGCCCTCCATATCCCGCCCCTCCACATTCACAATCAATCCCATCTTCCGCCGCCCCGCTTCGTGACGAATCGGTTCCACCGTCTCCACC
>JBIIXW010000079.1:0-14276 GCA_044347165.1 Chthoniobacteraceae bacterium | reverse complement strand
AAGCCTTCGGTCGGGTCTTGGGCGCTCTACGGACTCGGCTCGGAAAATCAGAATTTGCCCGGATTTGTGGCGTTGGGTGGTGGCCTCGGTGGGGCGACAAACTGGCGTTCGGCGTTTCTTCCGGGTGCCTACCAAGGGACGTTGGTGGGGAACGTCAGCCTGCCGCCCGAGAGGATTATCGCGAATATTCAGAGCAAACTGGCGTCGCCCTCGGAGCAGCGGCGGCAACTGGACTTGTTGAAGACCTTCAATGAGCGACACGCGGAGGCGTTGAACCGAGAATCCGCGCTGGAGGCGCGTATCCAATCCTTCGAACTCGCGTTCAAGATGCAGTCTGAAGCGACAGATGTCTTTGATGTGAACCAAGAACCGCAATCGGTCCGCGATTTGTACGGGGATTCTGAGATTGGGCGGCGGATGCTGATTGCGAGACGGTTGGTCGAGAATGGGGTGCGGTTCGTGCAGGTTTGGGCGGGGTCGTGGGATCATCACACGGACGTGAAGGGCAACCTTCAAAAGAACGCTGACCTGATCGATCAGCCGATTGGGGCGCTTTTGAAAGATTTGAAACAGCGCGGGATGTTGAAAGACACGTTGGTTGTTTGGGGGGGTGAGTTTGGGCGGACACCGCGCCACGACCGTGGTGCGCGGGGTGAACCTGGGCGGGATCACCATCACCGCGCGTTTTGCAGTTGGATGGCGGGTGGCGGGGTGAAAGGTGGACAGGCTTACGGGCGGTCCGATGACTTCGGATTTGAAGTGGCGGAGGACAAGGTTCACGTGCACGACCTTCATGCGACGATGTTGCACCTTCTCGGATTTGATCATGAGAAGCTGACCTACCGGTACAATGGTCGGGATTTCCGTCTGACGGACGTTTATGGAGAGGTGGTTAAGGGGTTACTCGCTTAGGTTTTATGGAATCGCCTTTCTCCAGAGTGTTTCGGCTAGTGGGCGGTCTCTCCGCGCTGCTTCAGTTTGTCGGTACGGCCACAGCGGCCAGCGATGGCAAGGAGTTGGCGAAGACGGATTTTTTTGAAAAGCACATTCGCCCCGTTCTGGTGGAGAGCTGTTACGAGTGCCACAGCGCGCGGAGTGAGAAGCTCCGAGGCGGGTTGATGTTGGACACGCGCGACGGGGTATTGAAGGGGGGGGACAGCGGACCTGCGATTGTGCTGGGCAATCCGGAGAAAAGTTTGCTGCTCCAATCGATGCGGCATGAGACCAAGGATGCAGACCTTCATATGCCGCCGAAGAAGGACAAGTTGTCCGACGCGGTTTTGTCTGACTTTGAGAACTGGATTCGCATGGGGGCGCCGGATCCGCGCACGGAGAAGGCGGTTGCAAAGACGGTGTGGGACGCTGAAAAAGCGGCGTCGCATTGGGCGTTCAAAGCACCTGCCAAGGTTGAGGTTCCGAAAGTATCGGCGCGCAAAGATTTTCCTTTGGCGAATGAGATTGATCGATTTGTTCTCGCCAAGCTGAGGGAACAGAAACTGTCGCCGACACCGAGGGCGGATCGGGCCACCTTGATTCGGCGTTTGAGCTTTGATTTGACGGGATTGCCTCCGTCGGCGGACGACGTGAGATCGTTTACGGCGGATGATGCGCCCGATGCGTATGAGCGGTTGGTAGATCGTCTGTTGGCGTCGCCGGCCTATGGGGAGCGCTGGGCGCGCCATTGGTTAGACATTGCGCGTTACGCGGATACGAGCGGGGATCGCGCGAACCAGCGCAAAACAACACCGGTGTTTTCGAATGGTTGGACGTATCGCGATTACGTGATTGATGCGTTCAATCAGGACACGCCTTACGACCGGTTCATTGTTGAGCAGATTGCTGCGGACCGGTTGCCGGAGTCGAAGGACAATCCTCGGTTGCTTGCTGCGATGGGATTTTTGACTTTGGGCAAGCGGTTCATGGGGAATGAGAACGACGTTTTGGATGACCGGATTGACGTGGTGACGAAGGGGTTGATGGGGCTGACGGGTGCGTGCGCACGGTGTCATGATCACAAGTTTGATCCTGTCCCCACGCGTGATTACTACGCGTTGCACGGCGTGTTTTCGAGTAGTGAGGAGCAGGTGCCTGGACCTTTGCTGGAGGATCCGGAGAAGAATCCAAAGTACGGGGATTACCAAGCCGAGATGGCGAAGATTCAGAAAGAGTTTGAGGATTACACGGCGGGCGAGGCTGCGCGGTTGGCGGCGGGGATGATGGAGCGGACGGGTGACTATCTTTTACTGGCGCACCAGACGGCGAAGACGACGGATACGTCGAAAAAGGGTGGCAACTTCCGTATCGCGGCTCGAGACCGTGGTTTGAAGGCGGAGATCGCGCAGTCTTCTTCGGAACGCTTGCGCGAGATTGAAGCCGCGAATAAGAAGAAGCCGGACGCCATTTTTGCGCCTTGGTTTGCGTTGGCTTCTCTCCCTGCGGAGGGGTTTGCGGAGAAGAGTCGCGACGTTTTGAGCAAGTTGGGGGAAGCGGGGGACGTGAGTGGTGCGGTGTTGACTGCTTTGGCGGAGGCTTCACCGAGTTCGCTCGAAGAGGTTGCGAAAGTGTACAACAAGGTTTTCGAGCGGTTGCACAAAGCGATGGGGTTTGCTGAGTTTGAAACGCGTGGTCGGAGCGGTGGTGTTGCACTCACGAAGGCTGGTAAATCGCTTGATGACTCAGGGATGGAGGAGTTGCGGAAGGCGGTGATTGCGTCAGGGGGATCGATGTTACCGAGTGAGACGACCACCGCGCGCACGTTGGGGGCTGCGTTTAATAACGGGCAGGCGGCGATTCGGGCGCGGATGGCTTCGTTGGATTTGACGCACGAGGGTGCGCCGGTGCGTGCGATGTCGATGATGGATCGAGCGAATCCTCGCAACTCGCCGGTTCTGATTCGGGGTGAGGCCACGAATAAGGGACCGGTAGTGCCTCGTCGCTGGCTCTCGCTTTTCGGAGGCGACGACAGCAAACCGTTCAAGGAGGGGAGCGGTCGGTTAGAGATGGCGCGTGCGATTGCTTCGCGGGAGAATCCTCTGACGGCGCGCGTTTTCGTTAACCGAGTGTGGCAGTGGCATTTTGGTCAGGGAATTGTTCGCACCGTGAGCGATTTTGGAACGCGTTCGGAAGACCCGAGTCATCCGGAGATGTTGGATTGGCTTGCGGGTTGGTTCATGGATCACGGCTGGTCGACGAAGGCGTTGCACAAGCTCATTGTGATGTCGTCGACTTATTGTCAGGACAGCAAACCGAATGAGGCGGGGATGGCGGCTGATCCGACGAACCAGTACTTGTGGCGTTCGAATGTTCAGCGTCTGGATTTCGAGCAGATGCGCGATGCGTTGTTAACGGTGGGGGCGCGATTGGATTTAGATCAACGCGGGGGGCGCCCGTTTAGTTTGGTCGACGAGGCGGCGACTTCTGTTTCGGGCGTGACGTTGAAAAAGCGTCAGGCACTGGACCCGAAAGCGCTCACTGCGAGCAAGGATCGGCGAACGGTGTATGCGCTGATTGACCGATCACGATTGCCCGAGATGTTCAACACCTTTGATTTTGCGAATCCGGAAATCAGTACTGGCGAACGGGTTTTGACGACGGTGCCTCAACAAGCGTTGTTCATGATGAACAGTCCGTTTATGGCGGAGCAGGTTCGGGCGCTGGTGACGCGGAAGGATTTTCCGAAGGCGGCGCGGGACGACGATAAAGTGCGCTTTGTGTTTCAGAGTGTGTTGCAGCGTGAGCCGAGTGCCACCGAGATGGAGGCGGCCCGTGCATTTCTGAATGCGGCGCCTGAGGCGTTGGTGGAGACGAACGCGTTGGTGGACGCGGTGGAAGCGGGCACCGCGAAGCGCAAGGCAGGCGCTGCGGTTGCCCCGAGTCGTCCGCTGACGCCGTTTGAGCGTTATGCGCAGGTGGTGCTTCTGACGAACGAGTTCATGTACATTCGGTAGTCTAGGGCTGCGGCGGGGTGCGCATCGTTCGCCGAGCGGTTTTGAGATTAACTGAGTTTCCTCATGAAAAGTATCGTGCACATCGCGGTGGGTTTATTGGCTGCTCTGTCCTTGCGCCTGAGCGCGGGGGAGTTGCGGGCGCAGGCAAAGAAGGAGAAGCGTCCGGCGGTCGTGGGACCGGCCATTGGCGAGAACAAGGCGACGCCGGTGGAACGGATTCGTGCGTTGCCGGGGTTTAAGGTCGAGTTGCTGTATTCTGTGCCTGGGGTCGAGCAGGGATCTTGGGTTGCGTTGTGTAACGATCCGAAGGGCCGCATTTATGTGAGCGATCAGTACGGGGATTTGTATCGGTTCACGCCTCCGGCAGTTGGGAAGTCATTGCAGCCTGATGCGATTCAGAAGGTTCCGGTGAATGTTCGCGCCATCAACGGGATGGTCTGGGCTTTTGGTGCGCTTTATGCCGGCGTGAATGATTACGAGAGCAAGATTCAGAGCGGCTTTTACCGCATCAGCGATACGGACGGGGACGATCAGTTGGACAAGGTGGAGCTGTTGCGCGCGTTTGATTCGAAGAGTGACCACGGGGTTCATGCAGTCGTTCCGACGCCGGACGGGAAGGGGTTTTATCTGGTGACTGGCAATAACGCGGTGCTGGCTGAGGGTCCGGTGAAGGGGACGTTGGCCTCATCGCCGGTTCCGAAGATCTGGGGGGACGATCACCTTCTGCCACGGATGCCGGATGGTCGTGGCCACAACCGGCATGTGATGGCGCCGGGCGGTATCATTTATCGCGTGTCGCCTGACGGGAAAGACATGGAGATTTTCGCGAGCGGGTTTCGCAACATTTACGATGCGTCGTTGAACCGGAGTGGAGATTTGTTCACGTACGATGCGGACATGGAGTATGACTTCAACACTCCGTGGTATCGGCCGACGCGGATTAATCATGTGGTGAGCGGGGGCGAGTACGGGTGGAGGAATGGGGCGGGGAAATATCCGGAGTTTTACCCAGACAACTTGCCTTCGACGTTGAACATCGGTCCGGGCTCGCCGACGGGAACGACGTTTGGTTACGGGGCGAAGTTTCCTGCGAAATATCAGGAGGCGCTTTTCGTTTTGGATTGGAGTTGGGGAAAAATCTACGCGGTGCATTTGAAGCGTCAGGGAAGCACCTACACCGCTTCGAAAGAGGAGTTTGTGACGGGTGGACCATTGCCTGTGACGGATGCGATTATCGGCGCGGATGGGGCGATGTATTTTGCGATTGGAGGTCGGCGTGTGCAGTCGGGGTTATATCGTGTGACGTACACAGGTACGGAGAGCACGGCAGGGGTGGTCGCTGCGGCGGATCAGGCTGCGTCGGTTGATCCAGTGGTGGGGTTGAGGCGGAGGTTGGAGAGCTTCCATGGGTGCGTGGATTCCTCGGTGATGGGTGAGGTGTGGCCGCATTTGGGGAATCGGGATCGGTGGGTGCGGTGGGCTGCGCGAACCGCGTTGGAGCACCAGCCCTTGGCCGGTTGGGCGCAGCGCGCGTTCGCGGAGGCGCAACCGCTGGTGAAGTTGGAGGCGCTTTTGGCGATGGCTCGGGTGGGCGGTGTGTGTCCGACGCATCGGGGTGAGAGTCATGTTGTTGACGGAGAACTTCGCGATCGACTGGTGGGAGCGTTGTTGGAGATGGATTTGGGGAAACTGGATGCGGAGACTCGCGCGCTTCACGTGCGAGTTGCACAGATTGTTTTGCATCGGTTCGGCAATCCGAGTGGCGATGCGGTTGCGCGGATGGTGTCGCAATATGATGCGCTGTTTCCTGCGCCGACGTTTGAACTGAACTGGCTGTTGTGTGAAACACTGTCGTATTTGCAGGCACCGACTGTGGCTGCGAAAGGCATGGCATTGATTGAGGCGGCGGAGAGTCAGGAGCCGCAGATGGAGTACGCGCGGAGCCTGCGGATGTTGCGGACGGGCTGGACGCCAGAGTTGCGCAAGCGTCAGTTGGAGTGGTTTTTACGGGCTGCGAACTATCGGGGCGGGGCGAGTTTTTCGAAGTTTATAGAGTTCATTCGCAATGATTCATTGGAGACGTTTTCGACGGAGGAACGGCAGTCTTTTGCGGAGTTGATTGCGAGGAAGCCGGAGACGAAGTCCGTGATGGAAAACGTGGGGGCGATTTTTGCGGGTCGCACGCCGACGGCTTGGACGTTGGAAGAGTTGAGTGCTGCGGCTTCGGGGGCGGGATTGAAGGGGCGCGATTTTGAAACTGGGAGGCGCATGTTTGGTGCGGCGGCGTGTTATTCGTGTCACCGGTTTGGTAATGCGGGCGGGATGACGGGACCTGACTTAACGGGGGCGGGTGGTCGTTACAGTGCGCATGACTTGCTGGATCAGATCATTCATCCGAGCAAAGAGATCAACGAACAGTTCGCGCCCATCATTGTGACGCGGAATAGTGGCGAAACCGTTTCGGGTGTGGTGGTGAACTTGGGTGGCGACACGGTCACGTTGAACACGGATTTGAGCGATCCGAATCAACGGGTTTCGATTGATCGAAAAGAAGTGAAGAGCATTGAGTTGAGCAAGGTTTCACCGATGCCGCCGATGTTGCTGTCGATGTTGAAGAAGGAGGAGGTGTTGGACTTGGTTGCCTACATCTTGAGCGGCGGCGACCGATCTCATGCGATGTTTGTGAAGTGACGCTCGGTTCAGTCTGTCAGGCGGCGCGGCTCAGCAGCAATGCGAGGGGCGCTTTCTGGAAGAGCGGTTTCACCGATGCGGTGGACAGGCATGACGCCGATCCACGAGGAGGTCAGTGCTGCTGACTGGAGGCGAGGCAGGTCTTTGGGGTCCAAGTGGCTCTCGGAAGCGTTGATTTGCTGAATCCACCATTCGCGCCAAACCCCGTTTCTGACGGCTTTTCCAATGGGAGCGGTGCGCCATTGGCCATCGAGTTTCCAGAAGAAGTTCGCCATAGAGGCGGATAGCGCACCGTGGATGGGATCGATGAGCAGGGCTTCATCGGCATTTTGGTTGCGAGCGCGCTGAAGGGCTCGGCAACGGATGCTGTAGTGGCCGGATTTCAGAAACCCGGAGGCTGGTTGCTCATCGCCGTGGAGCGGGCAGTCCATGGGTGCGAGGGCGTAGGATTGCGGAAGTGCGCGCGTGCGCGGCTCGAGCGTCAGAAAAACTCGTGCTTGCGATGGGGGGGCTGCTGGGGAGCCGTCGCCGGCGGTGACATAGATTCTTCCGAACTGGGATGCGGTAGCGGGAAGTTGCTTTAGGAGTTCACGGATTTGCGTGAGCCAGTTTGGTGCGGGTTGGTAGTGAAGTTGGAGGACCGAGTCGTTGAGGCGGTGAAGATGTGCTTCGAGGAATTCCGGATGTCCGTCAACCCGTGCAAAGCTTTCGAAGAGATGCATCCCATATCGGAACCCACGGTCGGAGAGCGGGATGGAGTTGACCTGCTCCCAGCCTCTCGCGGATGTCAGCAGGAACGAGTGTGATTCGTCGGACGGGGAGTGAGGCGTGGAGGCGGGAGCGGACATGAGCGGCGCGTGCGGGATAAAGTTTCGCGGAGAAGCGTTTGTTTCGCTAGCGTTTGAGCATGCCAAAGCCAAAGGAAGATTACTTTTTGCTGCGCATGATTATCGGGGGCGTGCTGATTGGCGGATTTCTGATGCACATCATGAAGGGGACCATCATGCCGTATCTCAACCGGAAGAACAAAGAGGTCACGTTGTTTGCCCCTTTTTTGAAACGTCCGGCGTATCGCAGTCCTGAGATGGATGATTCGGATTCCGGGAGAAAAGACGGAGCGGGGCGCGCGAAAAGTAATCCGGCATCGGAGGTTGAATCGAATCGTTAATCGTCGTGGGGGAACACATGTCAGCCGACGGGAGTGACCTTGCGGAGCGGAGTGTTCTGGGTGAGCGCACGCGTGAGTATCGGTTGACGGCGTTGGAATGCCCGCTGTTTGAAGCGGAACATATTGCGCATGTTGGGGTTTGTGAGGCATTGCCTCCGTATGAAATTGTGCGGATGGATTTGAACGGGGCGTATTTACTTTCGTGTTTTGAGGGTGAGGGGTCGGCTTTTCTGGATGGTCGATGGCAGCGTGTGCGGGCGGGCTGGGCTTTTCTGGCGCCGCCGCACGTGGTTTTGGCCTTTCGTGCGGACCGGAAGACGCGCTGGGGATTTTCTTGGGTCCGGATGTCCTCTCCGGCGGGGATGCGGTCTCCGGTGAATTCGTCTTCAGCGTTGACGAGGTGGGATCCGCATCCGATGCGGCATGCGATTCTTGGTTTATTGAATGAGGTGCGGGCGAAGCAGTTACCTGCGAGCGAACAGCACTGGGTACGCTTGGTTTCTGCGTATTTGCGTCAGTTTGTATGCGCTCGCGAAAGCGATCCACGTTTGGAGAGGTTGTGGGGTTTGGTGGAGGCTGATCTAGGGTCGACTTGGACGCTGGAGCGGCTTTCAGCGATGTGTCATTTGAGCAGCGAGCATTTGCGGAGGTTGTGTCGCCGTGAGCTGGGGAGGAGCCCAGTGCACCATGTTATTTATTTGAGGATGCGTCGCGCTGCGGAGTTATTGGCGGTAACAGACGAGAAGGTTGAGACGATTTCGCGGGATGTGGGGTACGCGAATGCGTTCGTTTTTTCGAATACTTTCAAACGTTGGGTTGGTTGGCGCCCCAGCGAGTATCGACGGCGAGCGAAGGAAAGATGAGAGCGCGGTTGGGGAGGGGGGGTGTTGGTTTGCGTGAGGGCTTGTGTGGTTGGGAGGAGGGATGGTTTAGATGGGGGGATCGAGGAGGAGAGCGTCTTCGAGGTGGTGGATTTCTGGGGGGGCGTTGGGGATGAGGAGCACTTCGACGACGTCGATGCGGGAGGGGGTTTCGGGGTCGGGAAGTTGAGAAATCCATTCGTCGGCGGCTTGGCGTAACCGACGTTTTTGATGAGGGGAGAGGTTGTCGGAGGGCCGGAACGGGTGATTCTGCTGGGGATCGGTGATGGATTCCGGGGAGACGCACATATTGCGAGTTTTCACTTCGACGAACACGACAAGGCGTCGGCCGGGGGCTTTCATGACAAGATCGACCTGACCGCCGTAGTTGGGACGGTAGTCTCGGAAAAGGAGGCGGTAGCCCTGTTTTCGGAGGTAGCGTTCGGCGAGTTGTTCGCCGAGGCGTCCGGTTGCGGCGGTGGATTTTTGGGGATCGGGTGTGGGTGGCTTATTCCAAGCGAAGAGCTTGTTGACGAACCGGCGCAAACGAGAGGCGGTGGATGGGGCAGGGGCCGTGGAGGCGGAGTTGTTCGAGGTGGAGTGCGGTGCCGTACCCTTTGTGGGTTGCGAATGCGTATTGGGGGTATTTTTCATCGAGCTCCTTCATCCGCTTATCGCGCGAGACTTTTGCGAGGATGCTGGCGGCTGCGATGCTGAAGCTTTTTCCGTCGCCTTTGACGACAGCGGTTTGTGGGACGGGAAAATCGGGGACGGGTAAGCCGTCGATGAGTGCGTGGTCGGGGCGTTGGCTGAGCGCGGAGATGGCGCGGCGCATCCCGTGTCGGGTGGCTTGGAGGATGTTGAGGCGATCGATTTCGGAGGGGTCGATTTCGATGATCGAGTGGAGGATGTCATTGTTCCCGATGATTTCCTCGAATAGGCGGTCGCGGGTTCGGGCGGTCAGGGCTTTTGAATCGGTGAGGGTGGGGCTGTGGTAGTCTGGAGGGAGGATGACGGCTGCGACGAAGAGCGGGCCGGCGAGGGGGCCGCGACCGGCTTCATCGACGCCCGCAATCCACGTTGCTCCGTTGGCGCGGCATTGCGTTTCGAGTTCGAGTGAACAAGAGGAGGAGGCCATGGTGTGGGCGCGGGGGTGGGCACGAAAAAGGGCGAAGACCTCGAGGATCTTCGCCCGTGTGATAAAGGTGAACTACTAGGAGGCGACCTGCGCTTTTTCGCGGACAGCCATTGCCTGCTTGCCCTTGCGGCCGCGGAGGTAGTTGAGTTTGGCGCGGCGAGCGGTGCCAGCGGTCTCAACTTCGATTTTCGCGACGCGAGGGGAGTGAATCGGGAACACGCGTTCCACGCCTTCGCCGTAGGAGATACGACGGACGGTCACGGTTTCGTTGATGAGCGTGCCTTTGCGGCCGATTACGATGCCCGAGTAAATCTGAATACGCTCCTTGTCGCCTTCAATAACGCGGGTGTGAACACGAACGGCGTCGCCGACGTTGAACTTGGCTACGTCTTGTTTCAGCTGCTCGCGCTGGATTTTTTCGATGATTTTCGACATGGTCTTTACCTCTCAAAAGTTCGTTGTTGAAGGGTCGGCGAGAATGGCGGAGGCGGAGTGTTGATGCAAGTCTTTATCAGATGAAATGTGGCGCTCGCGTGAGAGGACGGAGGTCAGCGTGTTTCTAAAGTGATTGCGGCCACGAGTGGGGCGATGGATCCGCCGGCGCTGGAGAGCGTGATGCGCTCGATGACACCGGTCTTGGCGAGCGGCTTCGTGACGGTGCGAATCTGGTGGGCTTTTACAAGGCCTTGAGCGTGCGTCGAGCCTTTCACGTCGTGCCGACCGTTGTAGTCGGCAATCTCTTCTCCGTTCACGAGAGCGATGACTTCGGAGTCTCCGCCTTGGTAGTGGACGGTGAGGGAGAGGGAAGCCTCCCGGTCTTTGACCCAGGGGAACGCCCAGCCACCGACTCCGCCGAGGATGTGAACCGCCTTTGCGGCGACTTTTTGAACGGGGATTTCCACGCTCTGCGGCTGCTTGGCGGCCTGACCGGAGCCGCCTTTCAGGACGATGAGATTGCGTCCGTCCGAACGACTAGCGGGGTTGATGACGTAGAAGGGAACTTTGCCGACCTTCAGGGTGCCGTACTTCACGAACTCGAGGGAATCGGTCAGGGCTTTTTCGCTGGCGAAGAGGCCGAGGCGTCCGTCGACCGTGGCGGCCTTTGAAAGGTCGACCGGCTTGAAGTCGGACGGCGAGGCGGACTCGAGGTAGGCGAGGAGATTTTTTAGTCCTTCAGCGCCGAGGCCCTCGAAGCCCTCGGGCATGAGGGAGCGCTGGGTGGCGGTGCGTTTCTTGATGTTGTCCTTTCGGATTTCGCGTTCGGCTGCGGGATCGCGGAGCGTGACGGTCTCGCCATTTTCGCGGGTGACGATGCCGACCAGTGTCGCGCCGTCTTTTGTTTCGATCTGCCATGCGGCGAAGCTGGGGTCGACTTCGCGGTTGGGGTCGACGATGTGGACGAGCAGTTCGCCTCGCGGATGGGCTCCCATACCGGTGAGTTCTGGGGCGACGGAGGCGCCCTCTCCGTTGAGTTTGTGGCAGATGGCGCAGGCGGATTGGAACGTGAGTTTTCCTTTCGTGGCATCACCACCTTCGAGGACGAGCGGGGTGAGGTCCGTGATGAGTTTTTCTCTTGCGACAGCGGCTGGGCTTTTGAGCTTTTCGAGAATGATGCCAGCGCGTTTTGCGAGCGGCTTGTTGGGATGATTTCGGAGTCGATCTATCAGCACGGGACCGAGGTCTTCGGTGGTGATCAGCGCCTTCTCCATCGCGTCGAGGAGAGAATCGGTCCATTCGGGGCGATTGATTGACTCGTTCAGGATGAGGGATTTGAGGGGTGAGGAAAGTTTTGTCGCCGAGGCGAACATGGGTTCTGCCGCAAACTTGTCGCGCGTGGCGAAGAGTCCCTCGATGGCCGCTCGTTTGACTTCGTCGGGCGTTGCACTGGCGAGCAACGTGGCTGCAGCTTCACGTGCTTTGTTCGGACGAATCGCGGCAAGTTCGCGGATTGCGCGGCTTCGCTCTGGGGCGGACGAAGCGGTGTTGGCGAGGGTTGCGCCGAGCTTTGCGGCGATGGCGTCGACTTCAGTGCGGAGGGAACCGGTGGTGTCCCACGCGTTGGCGATGCTGGCTGCGGAGGCTCCGTCGGGCGAGGCGATGAGTTTGGACAGAGCGGTCTTAATTCCGACGGACCAAGCGGGTTTTGGGTTGGCGAGAACCGCGGTGGCGAGGGCGGCGAGGGCGCGCGAACGCGTGGCGGAGGTGGGCGCATCGGCGAGCGCGGCGAGTAGGGCGGCGGCTTGTGCGGCGTCAGCGCTTGATTTGGTCACAACGGCTTCGAGGAGTGGGCGGACGGCTTCAGCGTCTTTTGCTGCGAGTGCGGCGCGAGTGCTTTGGACGGGGTTGCGCATGGCGACTGCGGACGCAGCGGACTGCGCGAATGCGTTGTCCAACGTCGAGAACAGGTTCGTTACGGCTTCGACGGCTGAATCGGGCAGGGGGTTGAGGGCGGCGAGACCGGTGAGCGCGTCGATTCGGTTTCGAGCGTTGCCCGAGCGAACACGTTCCAAGAGGGAGTCGGCGAGGCGTGCGGCGTTTTCGGTTTCTGCGGAGATGCGGATTGCATTGCTGGAGAGTGCGTTGTCTGTCGACGCAATGGCGCTGGAGAGTTGTTGGGCGGACAGCGCGCCGGTTCGGTGAAGGGTCCAGAGCGCTTGGATGCGCTGGTGGCCGGGCTTGGTTTGATCGGCGAGCAGGGCAGCAATACTGGACTCTGTGGCCTTGCGTTCGACGAGGAGGCGGAGCGCGTTCATGCGAACGTGCTGCGCGGGGTGAGTGAGTGCGGCGGTGACGGCTGCGTTGTCCGCTTTGGCGAGTTCGGGGACTGTGTGAGCTTTTCCTTCGCGGTGCATGATGCGCCAGATGCGGGCAAAGTGATGGTCACGGTCGGGGCGGACCGCGGCATTGACGCGGTTGTGGTCGGGGCCGCGAGTGTCGTTGTGGACGGCGGCTTGGTTGTAAAAATCAACGACATAGAGTGCGCCATCTGGTCCCACGCGCACCTCGATGGGACGGAACCACAAGTCTTTCGAGGTGATGAACTCGGTTTCCTCGCGACCGGGTTCTTTGGCGGCGGTGTAGCTGAGTCCGTCGGGCGTGAGGAAGGAGTGGTGGACGATGTTGATGGTGGGTTCGGTGATAAAGTAGCTGTTGTCCCACTTTGCGGGCCATGCGCCTCCGTCATAGACGGCGGCCCCGGCGGCGGCGGTGAAGGAGCCGACCCAATCGATTTGGCGGTAGGCTTTTTGGTTCCACGTCATCTGGGGGAAGGTTTTTGGCGAGGCGATGACGATGTTTGCTCCGGATTTTCCGAGGGCGCCTTTGTTTAACTGGCTTTCGGAAAGGAGGGTGTGCAGGCAGATGGTGCCGTTGGTGGGTTTTGACCAAATGATTTCGTTGGTGGGGGTGAGGGTGAGGCCCCAGGTGTTTCCGCCGCGGGAGGAGACTTGCTCGATGGCGGAGCCGTCGGGGCGGAAGCGAACGACACCGGCACCGATGGAGCCGAAGGCGCGGGATCCGTCGCCGGAGGTGACGTTTCCGCTCCCGCTGTATCCGTGGGTGGCGTAGATCCAACCGTCAACGCCCCAGCGGGGGTTGTTGATGACGGCGTGTGTGTCGCCGATACCGAGCCCGGTGTAAAGGACTTGGCGGCTATCGGCTTTGCCGTCGCCGTCGGTGTCGCGGAGGAGGAGAATATCGGGAGCGGCGGTGACAATCACTCCGTCGTGGTGGAAGACAAAACCGGTGATGAGTTCGATGCCGTCGGCGAAGACGTGTTTTCGGTCGTAATGGCCGTCATTTTTGGATGATTCGAGCCAGGAGACACGGTCGGCGGGTTTCCGATCTTGTTTGCCGGGGGTTGGGTCGATGCCTCCGACGTCGCGCCATTCGCGGCCTTTGTAATCGTCGCGCATGCCTCGAAGGCCGTTGGGGTATTCTGGGGTTTCGGCGACCCAGAGGCGTCCGTTGGCGTCCCAGTCGATGTTGATGACTTTGTTGATGAGGGGTTCTGAGGCGGCGAGGGTGGCGGTGAAGTCGGGGTGCAGGTTGAGAGTGGCCGCGGCTTTGGCGGGCGCGGTGGGGCCGCGTTCGGGGTAGGTGAGGGAAGCGAGTTCTTCTGGGGAGACGAACTCGTCGGTGTTTTCGCGGTGAGCGGTCCAGGCGATTCCGCGGAGGAGAAGGGCGCGGAAGTGGGGGAGTTCGAAGGTGGACCAGTTGTGGCCGGGGATACTGACGAACGCGCGGGCGGTTTTGTCTTTGAAAGGGGCGTTTTCTGCGGGCGACTCGTGGACCCAGAGTTGGGGGCAGGTGTCGTAGACGGAGGGAACGGCGCGGTTGTTGGGTTCGCCGCGGCTATCGGGGGTCCATGACGAGGCGAGGACGCGGGCGCTGGGGTCGAAGTCGAGTTGGTAATAGATTTCGTCGTGGAGATCGAAGTTGGAAACGCCGCGGGTGATGGGGTGTTCGCGGTC
>JBIIXW010000241.1:0-4527 GCA_044347165.1 Chthoniobacteraceae bacterium | reverse complement strand
GGCGGGCTCCCGATTACGGGGGGAGTTGGGTTGGCGTTGACGAACAGTGGGAACACGTTTTCTGGGCCGATCACGATTAACAGCGGGAGTTTGGTGGTGAGTGATCCGGGGCAGTTGGGGACGGGGACGGCGCCGATTTCGGTGAATGGGATTAGTTCGGGGACACCGTTGCAACCGTCGGGAACGTTGGTGTTGCAGGGTGGCACTGGGGGGATGACGCTGGGCAGGTCGATTTCGGTTTCGGGTCGTTCCTATGGGGTGTCGGACGGGGCGTCGCTCTTGAGCATCGGACCGAACACGTTTACGGGGGTGATAACGAGTGCCAGTGTGAACACCGAGAACCGGATTTCGTTCGCCTCGGGCAATGCGGTGATTGCGTCTGGAGCGACCTTGAATCTTGGTTCTGCTTTCGGAAATGGGCTGATGGTGACGGGGGAGGGGAACCTGTTTGTGAACGGACTGGTCTCTGGTGGAGCGAGCGGTCAATCGTCGTTGTACCACTTGCAATCTGCGCTGGCGAACACGGTGGTTTTGAACAACTGGAACAACAACTTCATCGGGAATATCCGGAACGATCAGGGCTTCATCCGGTTATCGAATGGGGGGGTGGCGGGTGTGGACGCATCAGCGTCCCAGTTGCGCGGAGGGGCGGTTTTTGATTTGCGCACGGATATGCCGGGTTCATTTGCGAACGTGAAATCGTCCACGGTGGACGCGACCTTGGCGTTTTTTGTGGATCGTGCGGTGGGTGGGAGCGCGATTGGGACGCAGGTGCAGGACGCTGGGACGGGCTTATTATCGTATTCAGGGAACGCAGGATTGGTGACGATGGGGTACTTTTCAGCTGGGGGAAATCGGGGGATTACCTTGACGGGTCGCGACGGATACGGGGTGAGTCTCCCTGGTGCGCCGGCAGTGATAACGAATTGGGGGTTGGGTTTGGCGCCAGGTTCGGCGGGAGCTTATTTTGGCGGCGTTCAGACGGGAAACCTGACGTTCACGAACTCTTCGAATGGGTTGATGATTGCGAATGGGTCGGTGGCATTGGGAGGCGATGGGAACCGTGCGCTCGCGTTTGCGGGTAACGGGGACATCTTGTTCACGGGGTATGCGCTCAACCAGGGGAACGTTGGGGTGGTGACGAAGGGGGGGCAGGGGACGTTGGTGATGAATGGAGCGCCGAGTTCGTTGGCGTCGACGGGTTCGGTGCTTGGTGGGATTCAGGTGAGTGGGGGAACGTTGACGGTGACGCAGGCTGGGGGTGGGACGGCGACGTTGGCGGGGGTGTTGGGAGGCAACGCGGGGACGGTGTCGGGCTTATCGACGACGAATGCGAGCACGACGGTGACGGTGGCGAGCACGGCGGGATTGGTGTCTGGCATGGCGGTGAGCGGTCCTGGGATACCAGCGGGGGCGCTGATTAGTTCGATCACCAATGGGACGCAGTTTGTGTTGAGTGCGAATGCGAATGCGACGGCGTCTGCTGGGACGTTGAGTTTTGTGGGAGCGGGGTCGTTGCAGTTGAGCAGTGGTGCGTTGGATTACCGTGGCCCTGGGGAGACGGTCTCGAGGGTGGTGAGTGCGTTTGGGACGGGTAACGCGATTGTTTTGGCGAATAACACGGCGGGGAGCTTGATTTTTACGAGTCCGTTTGCGGCGGGGTCGACGGGGACGAAGTTTTTGGGTGGGAGCAGTTTAACGGCGGAGTATCAGGCGCCGATTAATGGGACCGCTGGGGTGACGAAGGTGGGGACGGGGACGTGGACGTATGCGCCGACGGTGGGAAGTTTCGGGGTTGCGCCGACGGGGTACACGGTGGCGTCGGGTGGCGGGGCGAACACGAACACGTTTGTGACGCAAGCGGGAACGGGGGTGATTTCTGTGGGGATGTCCGTTTCTGGCGCGAACGTGCCTGGGAGTTCGGTGGTGACGGGGGTGAGTGGGACGGGGCCAGCGTATTCGGTGACGATTAGCAATGGGATTGGGACGGCGCTTACGGCGTCGACGGCGTTGACGTTTGGTGCGAATGCGACGTTTACGGGGGCGTTGACGATTGGGGGCGGGATTTTTCAGGCGAAGCCGGCGGCGGCGACGGGGACGGGAGCGAACCTTTTTGCCACGACCAACAACGTGGTGTTTGACCGAGATCCGGTGACGGGAGCGGCTGGGACGCCCTTAACGGCGGGGGGAACGTTCCGGTTGATGGCGAACGGGGGGCTGACGTACACGGCGGACGTGACTCAAACGCTGGGAGCATTGACTCCGACGCTGGGGGCGGGACGGGTGGTGGTGGATTCGGGGAATAGCACCTTCAATAACATTGTTCGGTTTAACACGTTTGGAGTGCGTTCGGTGGGGGCGACGTTGGCATTTGCGCCTGCGGCGACCCTCGCGGGGGTGCAGTTTGTGACGCCACCGACGGGGCTTAACAGTCAGGTTGGTGGGTTTGCGTACCTGACGAATGCGGCGACGGGTGCGATTGACTTTGTTGCGACCCCGACGGCCAACACGAACCTTGCGGCGTTGAACGCTGCGACGGCGCTTCCCACGCTTACGGGGGCAGCGACAACGAACTATGCGAACTTGGCGAACTTGACGACAACGGGAGCGGTTGCGGCGAACACGGTGCGGATAGTGGGTGGGAATCAGACAATCACTTTGGGGGGAGCGTTGACATTGACGAATACGAGTGCGACGCAGCTTGGTGGTTTGCTTCTCGATAACTCGGCGGGCGGGGCGACGATCGCGGGCAGCAATATTGCGGGCAGCGTGGCGGGTAATGAGTTGATTTTCACGGTGGGTGGGAACACGCCGGCGAATCTGTTGACGGTGAATTCGACGATTGGGGCTGGGGCCGCCAGTATTCTTACCAAGTCTGGAACGGGTACGATGGTGCTTGGTGGGGCGAATACCTTTACGGGGAGTGTGTATGTGAATGAGGGGACGATTCGGATGGCGAGTGGATCGACGACGGCACGACTAGGCACTCCGGCGGTTGGGAGCGTTTTCAACCTGATGCAGGGTGCCACCTTGGATGTGAATGGGGCGGGGGCGAGCGGCTCGGCTTACACGGGAGCTGCTGCGACGAACATCCTGACGGTTGGCGTGTTGAATGGGATGGGGACGATTACGAGTGGAAATGCTTCGGCGAGTGCGTTGCAGATTGGAGGTTCGGGGGCGACGGCGTCGGGGGTATTTGGTGGGGTGATTCAGGATGGCAGCTCGTCGGGTTTATCGGTGGTGCGCGTCGGGGCGAGTGGAACGGTGGCGCTGACGGGGTTGAACACGTACACGGGGGCGACGGTGCTATCGGGAGGGATTTTGCAGGCGAACCTGCTGGCGAATGGCGGGGTGGCGAGTTCGATTGGAGCTTCTTCGAACGTGGCGGCGAATCTCGTGTTTAACGGGGGGACGTTGATGTATCAGGGTTCTGGAGCGGCGGTGTATCAGACGACGCAGACGCCGTCGGTGGCGATTGATCGGTTGTTCACGCTCGCGGGGAATGGGACGATTGATTCGAGCGGGACGTACGGCAATAACGTGGTAGGGACGGCGACCGCAAACAACGCAGCGTTGGTGTTTTCGAATACGGGTGCGGTTGCGTTGGCGGGGGCGACGGGGGCGAAGACGTTGACGCTGCAGGGGAACTCGACGGGGGATAACCAGATCAACTTGCAGTTGGCGGATGCGTCGGGTCCGAGGACGTTGGCGATTACGAAGGCGGGAGGTGGGTTGTGGGTGCTGGGGAATACGAACAATACGTATTCGGGAGCGACCTCGATTTTGCAGGGGATTTTGCGCGCGCAGGATGCGAACTCGACGGCGGTGTCGGCGACGACGCTGGAGGCGGCGACGGGGACGACGGATTTATGGGTGAACAGCTCGAGTGGGTTGGTGGTGGGTCAGAGCGTGACGGGAGCGGGGATTCCTGGGGGGACGACGGTGGCATCGATTTTGGATCCGACGCATATTCGGTTGAGCCAGAGTGCGACGGTGGCGAGTGGTGTGTCGCTCTCGTTTGGATCGATCAACAGTTTATCGGCGAGCAGCAACTTGATTTTCACACAACCGACGGGCGGCACGGAGGCCGTGTTGGAGTCGGCGGGTTTGTTTACACGGGCGATTGGGACGGGGGCGGGTCAGGTGCAGTGGGGTGTGAACCAGAGTGGGGGATTTGCTGCGTCGAGTTCGCCGTTGGTGGTGAACTTTGGGGGAGCGAATGCTCAGGTGAGTTTTGGAACGGGTGGACTCGGGAACGGGACCGGTCAGTTGTACCTGAACTCGACGATGGCGTTGTCGGACGTGACGGTGAGCAATCCGATCAATCTGGCGGGGGCGGCGCGGACGATTAACGTCTTTGATAACGGGACGGCGACGACGGATTTTGCGACGTTGTCGGGAGTGATAAGTGGAGGGGTTGGGAGTTCGCTGACGAAGGCGGGTGGTGGGACGCTCTACCTTACGGGGGCGAACACGTATTCTGGGAATACGACGTTGAGTGCGGGGAATGTGTTTGTGAACAGCATT
>JBIIXW010000078.1:0-14393 GCA_044347165.1 Chthoniobacteraceae bacterium | reverse complement strand
TCGTTGGTTTTAGCTGGGGGGGAAGGGCGGTTTGTGGAGGTGGGGATGGTGGAGGGGACGCGGGTGCGTGCGGAGACTGCGGGGGTGGCTGGGGGGATTGCGGTGACGGTGCCGGACGGAGCGGTGTTGCGGTTGGGGAAGGGGCAGGTGGTGGAGGTGCGTGGGCGTTGTGAGGGGTTGGACGGGGTGGTGCGGTTGGCTGACGGGCAGTTGAAGCGGTGATTGGGGTGGGGGTTTTGGACGTGTGCTGGGGTGAAATAGGGTTGGAAATTCGGGGCGATGGCGCGTGAGATGGCGTGATGCAGAAGGGGGGTAACACGATTGGCTCTGGGAACCGGCGCAAGGGCGGGGGGTTCCTGCGTTTTCTGCGTTGGGTGGCGCTATTGTTTTTTTTGGTGCTGTTGGCGGCGGGGGGAGTGGTTTGGTGGTACAAGATTGAGTGGGAGGGGAAGGCGCGGGCGTTGGATTATGACCGGTTGCGGGAGATGGAATCGGCCAGCGTGATTTTTGATCGGAACGGGGATGAGGTGGCGCGTTTGTTTATTTTCAACCGGGAGGTGGTTCCGTTGAAGGAGTTGTCGCCGTTTTTGTTGAAGGCGGTGGTGGCGAAGGAGGATGCGCGGTTTTACCAGCATCGCGGGGTGGATTTGCGCGGGGTGATGCGGGCGGCGCAGAAGAACTTTGTTTCTGGGGCGAAGAAGGAGGGGGCGAGCACGATCACGCAGCAGCTGGCTCGGAACACGTTTCGTGAGGAGTTGCCACCGGAGGAGCGGACGATTCGGCGGAAGTTGTTGGAGATGTTTGTGGCGTGGGAGATTGAGCGCCGGTTTAACAAGGACGAGATTCTCGAGTTGTATTTGAACCGGATTTTGTTTGGGAGCGGGCTTTGGGGGGCGGAATCGGCGTCGCAGGCGTATTTTGGGAAGACGGCGCGCGAGTTGAGTTTGGAGGAGGCCGCGATGATGGCGGGGTTGATTCGGAGTCCGGGCCGCTTCTCGCCGTGGTCTGACCGGCAGCGGAGCACTCAGGAGCGGAACTACGTTTTATTGAGGATGCGGGAGTTGGGGATGATTGGGGAGGCGGAGTATTTGGGAGCGCGTGAGCGCGATGTGGTGGTGAAGAATCGGAAGACGGCGCGGCGCGACAGTTATGCTGCGGACATGGTGGCGGCGCAGATGCGCAAGTTGTTTGGGACGGAGAGTGCGTTGAGTGATGGGTACCGGATTCATACGACGCTGGATTTGCGGTTGCAGCGGGCGGCGGAGAAGGCCATGGCGGAGCAGTTGACGCTGATGGAGAGTCGGGCGGGGTACGCGCATCCGACGTATTCGGCATTTGAGGCGGCGTTCAAGCGGTCGCGTCAGCGTACGGACGAGGAGGGCAAGAAACCGGTGGAACCGGATTATTTGCAGGGGACGTTTGTGATGTTGGACAACCGGACGGGTGCGATTCGGGCGATTGCGGGGGGGCGCGACGCGGCGCACAGCGAGTTTAATCGGGTTCTTTCGTCGAAACGACAGGCGGCCGGGGTGTTTACGCCGCTGGTGTTTGCGACGGGGTATTCGCATGGTTTGAATCCGAACTGGGTGGTGCAGGATGCGCCGATGGACAATCGGCAGGTGATGATTGGGGGGACGATGGGGTTGTTGGGTGAGTGGGGGGTGGAGCGGATGGACAACGGGTGGGAGGGCGGGTTGAGCGCGCATTCGGTGTTGGTGAAGGGGAAAAATGCGGCTGCGGTTCGGTTTGGGATGGGGATCGGGGAGGATTTGAATCAAGCGTTGGAGCGGGTTCGGGCGAAGGCGGCGGAGTTTGGGGTGCGCAGTTCCTTGAGGAACTATTCATCGACCTTTTTGGGGGCGAGCGAGGTGACGGCGATGGAGATGGCGTTGGCTTACACGGTGTTTCCGAACGGAGGCGAGCGGCCTGATGCGCCGTTTTTGGTGGATCGGATTGAGGATCGGAAGGGGCGTCAGCTCTACAAGTTTGTGCAATCGCGGCAACCGGTTCTTTCGGGCGGGGTTTCGTACCAGGTACACCGTTCGTTGCGGGATGTTTTGACGAAGGGAACGGGGGTGGATGCGACGGCTTCGTTGGGATTGAAGCCGATGGAGGCGGGGGGGAAATCGGGAACGGCGTACGATTCAACGGACTTGTGGTTTGCGGGGTATAACAGCGAGGTCACCTGTGTTGTTTGGTCGGGGTTCGACCGGCAACGTCGCTCGATTGGGGAGAATGTTTTCAGTCGTTCGGTGGTTTTGCCGGTGTGGGTTTCGATGATGAATGCGGCGGCGGAGGTGTTTCCTCCGAGAGCGATTCAGGATCCGGGGGGGTGGGAGCGTCACGCGATGTGTTCGAAATCGGGGATGATGCCTACGCCGCTGTGTCACGAGACGGTGGTGGCGGGCGATGGGGAGGAGAAGCGGATGACGGTGGTGGAGGAGTGGTTGGCACCGGGGCAGAAACCCCGGGATCCGTGTGAGTTTCACGGGGGGGCGCGGGCGCGCGCCGCGCGCGGGCGCGGAGGGGAGACGGGCGTGGTTCGGGCGACGGCGGTGGGGGTTGGGGATACGACTGGGGTGGAAGCGGTGAAGCTGTTGGGGGTGACGGTGGAGGGAGAGGATCCGTTCCGAGCTTACCAAGCGGTGGAGATGGCGTTGGCGATTCGCGCGTGGAAGGATTCGGGGTTGAACGCGCCGGTTCGTAACACGACGCAGGCTCCGGAGGGGGTGCCGGGCGGGGAGACGCCGGTCAAGACCGCGCCGGTGGTTGTGCCGAAGGCGGTTCGCGTGAACCCGGTGGCGGGAGACGGTGCGGTGAAAGAGGCGGGTGGTGCGAAGCCGGTGCCGAAGCTGGACTTTTAGGCGTTTTGGGTGATGACGATTCGAGTGCGAAAGGAGCGGTTGGACGTTTTGTTGGTGCGCCGCGGCTTGTTTGAGAGTCGCGAACGGGCGCAGCGAGCGGTGATGGCGGGGGATGTGACGGTGGCGGGACAGGTTGCGTCAAAGTGCGGGACAAGCTACGCAGAGGACGTGGTGGTGGAGGTGAGGGCTCCGGCGAAATACGTTGGGCGTGGGGGTTTTAAGCTGGAGGGGGCGTTGGATGGGTTTGGGGTGAATCCCGAGGGGTGGACCTGTTTAGACATCGGGGCTTCGACGGGGGGGTTCACGGATTGTTTGCTTCAGCGGGGAGCGGAGCGCGTTTACGCGGTGGATGTGGGGCATTCTCAGTTGGATTGGCGGATTCGTTCACATCCGAGAGTGGTGGTGAAGGAGCATTTGAACGCGAGGTACTTGAGTGCCGATGATGTGCCGGAGTTGGTGGATTTGGTGGTGATTGATGTGTCGTTTATTTCGCTGACGCTGATTCTTGGTCCGGCGTTTGAGCGGGTGCGCGCGGGCGGGTTGGTCATTCCGCTGATCAAGCCGCAGTTTGAGTTGCGTCGAGAGGATGTGGCGCGCGGAGGGGTGGTGCGTGATCCAGCGCTTCATGCCAGTGCGGTCGAGCGGGTGCGGACGTTTGTGGCGGGGATTGCGGGCGTGGGTTGGGAGGGGGAAATGAGTTCGCCGATTACCGGGGGTGACGGCAATGTGGAGTTTCTCGCGCTATTGCGGAAGGGATGAGCGTTGAGATAGGCGTTGGTTGCCTTAGGATGCTTCCCTATGAAGCAAAACGTCCCGATTCGCATTCGCGCGGTGGTGGGTATCAACTCAGGGCACGCGATGTTTTTGGAGGCGCCGCAGAAGGTGTTCGTGATTTACGTGGACGATCACATGGGGCGTGTCTTGGGAGATTTTATGGAGGACCGGAGGCATCCGCGTCCGCTGACGCATGACCTTTTCCATCACACGCTTCTGGGATTTGGCCTCTCGATTCGGAGTGTGGTGATTCACGATGTGCGTGGTGAGACGTTTTACGCGAGGGTGGTTTTCCGGGGCCAGAACGAGGTTTTGGGGACGGAAAAGGTGGTGGAGGTGGATGCCCGTCCGAGTGATGCGCTGGCGCTCGCGTTGCGCTGCAAGTGCCCGATGCTGGTGGCGCAGCGGGTGTTGGATGAGGTGGAGGATCGGACGGATGCGATCGAGCAGTACGAGCGGGAGATGCGTGAGCGCGAGGCAGGGGACGTGGACCTCGATGCGTAGTGGTTTTGGGGCTGATGGGTCGTATGGGGCGACCGGGCTTACACGGGGGGCCAGATGGTCTCCGAGAAGGCTTTGAGTCGGGAGGGGATTTCTCGCAGGCGCGTTTTGATTGAGAGCCGCAGGGGTACTGGTTTGCTTGTGAATCCGCGGGCTCTGATTCCGAAGTGGCGTGCGAGGAAAAGGCAGCGCGGTTGGTGGAAGTCGTCCGTGACGGTGATGATTTCTTTGAGATGGAAGGTTTCCCGGGCGTTTCGGAGGGAGAGCAAAGTCCGGATGCCCTCGTTATCCGCTTCCATGGTGTTTGCAGGGACTCCTCGTTTCAAGAGGGCCTCTCGCATTGCAAGAGGTTCGTTGTACTCGGGGCGGCGGCGGTCGCCGCTGAGGATGATGCGACTGGCTTTGCCTGCGTGGTAGAGCGTGGCTGCGGCATCCATTCTGCCTTCGAAGAAGGGGTTGGGTTGGTGGTTGCGGTGTTTGGGGGAGGTGCCGAGGACGAGGAGCGTGGAGTTGGCCGGGATTTCGTTCGCTTTGGAGGTGGTACGCCCGACGGCGCCGAGGAGGATCCAGAGGTTTGCGGCGGCGAGCGGTGCGGCGGGGAGGGCGACGAGGAGGAGGATGGCAAAGCGCAGGCGCGAGCGGAGCGACTTGCGATTTGGGGGTGCCGGGGTGGCTGAGTCGTTGGAGGACGCGGCGGTCGGCATGAGATTCCCGGGTGAGCGGCTTTATTGCATGCGATTCACGCAACGGAGCAGGTAGGGGAGCAGCTGTTTCTTTCGGGAAACGACTCCGGCAAGTTCCCAGATGAAGGGAGCGGTTTCTGGGAAGTCCACCGTTTTGAGAAAGCGAGATTCGCCCCGCACGAGAAGGAGGGAGGTTTGCTCGTTGATGTCGGTGACGAGGAGTGAGGCGAAAAGGAGGTTTTGTTGGAGGCGTCGTGCTTCCAAGGCTTCGAGGAGGCTTTCCCGTTTTTCTGCGAAGTGGGCAAAGGACAGCTCTTCGATTTGGGCCACGGCGAAGCGTTCCCCGTTTTCCTCGTAGACTTTGGAATCGGCGTTAATGGCTTGTTCTGCCGACATGGTGAGTAGCGGGGATCCGACGGAAAAGATATCGGCCGCGAGTTTTGCGGGATCGAGCCCGGTGATTTCGGCGAGGGTGGAGAGGACGGCGCGGTCGGTGGGTGTGGCGGTGGGTGAGGTGAGGTTGAGTGTGTCAGAGATGAGCCCAGCCATGAGGAGCCCTGCGATGGGTTTGGGGATGGGGATGCCCGCGTTTTGGAAGCATTGGGCCACGATGGTGCTGGTGGAACCCACGGTGGTGTTGAAGAAGTGGATCGGGGTGTGACTGGAGAAACCGCCGAGTTTGTGGTGGTCGATCACCTCGATGATGGGGACGCGATCCGCGCCTTTGACCGCCTGAGTCAACTCGTTGTGGTCAACGAGGATGAGTTGGCGCTGAATGGGTTTGATAAAGTCGGACTTGGAGAGGATGCCGGCAAGGATTCCATTGTCGTCGAGGACGGGGAATACGAAGCCTGCGCTTTCGGCGGCGATTTCGCGGGCTTCGTCGAGCGGGGTGTCGATGTGAAAGCTGGTGAAGTCGCGGAGGACCATTTGTTCGACGCGGACGGCGCCACGGGCGAGGAGCACGGAGGTCGCGGTGTCGTGGGGCGAACTGATCATGGTGACGTTCGCGGTCCGTGCGGCTGCGCGGATTTCTTCGCTGATGGAATGGCCTCCGGTTACGACGATGGCGTGGACGCGTTCGCGGATGGCGATCTCTTGGATGTGCGGACGGTCGCCGACGAAAAGGACGACGAGTTTGTCTTTGTAGCGTTGGAGGCGTGGGACGAAGGAGTCTTGGGCCATGGCGCCGACCATGAGGAGTTGTTCGACGGGTTCTGAGCTGAGGGAACCGGTGACGAGGGAGCCGCCGAAGGTGGTGACAATGTCGGCGAGTGACGCGGTGACGACGCGGGCGGAGGCGGCTTCATCGCGGGAGGGGAAAAGGTGGCTGGTGATTTTGAAGGCGCTGAGGAGGCCGAGGCAGCGGTGTTCGGCATCGGTGACGGGGAGTCCGCGGAGGCCTTTGTTGTCAATGAGTTGGATGGCGTCGTAGACGGGAGAGTCGGCGCGAACGGAGAGGACTTTGGCCTGCATGACGTCGCGGACCTTGGGGCTGACGTCGGTGAAGAGGGCGGGCGCATCGACGTTGAAGAGGCGGAGGACGAAATCGATGCGTTCGTTGGTGTTTCCGGTTCGACCGGCGACGACGTCGGGCACTCCGGAAAGGCGCTTGAACTCGGCGTAGGCGAGGGCTGCGCAGATGGAGTCCATGTCCGGATTTCTGTGACCGATGACGATCGTGAGCATGTGTGGAGGGTACGGATGCGGGGTGATTTTGGCGAGGAGGATGGGCGAGAGCGGGGGCGTGTCGTGAGGGATTTTGCGAGGATTTCGCGATGGCGTGATGGGAGGGTTACTGGCAACGTGAAAGGCTCAAATCGACTACGGACATGGCATACTTGAACGACAACTATTTGAAGCTGAAGGCGGGCTACCTCTTTCCGGAGATTGCGCGGCGGGTGAAGGCGTTTTGCGATGGCAACCCTGAGGCGGCGAAGCGCCTGATTCGTTGTGGGATTGGTGATGTGACGGAGCCGTTGCCGGATGCGGTGCGCACCGCGATGCATGCGGCGGTGGATGAGTTGGGAAGGCGCGAGACGTTTCGTGGATACGGGCCGGAACAGGGGTACGAGTTTTTGCGGTCGGCGATTGCGGCAAATGATTTTCGGGCGAAGGGGATTGAGGTGGCTGATGACGAGATTTTCGTATCGGACGGGAGCAAGTGTGATTGCGGCAACATTTTGGATATCTTGGGAAACCGCAATCGGATTGCGGTGATGGACCCGGTTTATCCAGTTTACGTGGATACGAACGTGATGGCGGGGCACACGGGGGATGCGTTGGAGGGGGGAGGGTACGAGGGTTTGGTTTATTTGCCTTGCACTGAGGCGAATGGGTTTGTGGCGGATGTACCAACGGAGGCGGTGGATTTGGTGTACTTGTGTTTCCCGAACAACCCGACGGGGTCGGTGGCGACGCGGGCGCAGTTAGAGGCTTGGGTGGCGTATGCGCTGCGGCATGGGGCGATTCTTTTGTTTGATGCGGCGTATGAGGCGTACATTTCGGATCCGGCGATTCCGCATTCGATTTATGAGATTCCCGGGGCTCGGGAGTGTGCGATCGAGTTCCGCTCGTTTTCGAAGAATGGCGGCTTCACGGGGACGCGGTGCGCTTACACGGTGGTGCCGAAGTCGCTGAAGGCGCGCACGGCAACGGGCGAGTTACATCCGTTGCATGGGTTGTGGAACCGGCGGATGAGCACGAAGTTCAACGGGGTGCCGTACATTGTTCAGCGGGGTGCGGAAGCGTTGTATTCGGAGAGCGGGCGTGCGCAGGTGGCGGATTTGATCACGCATTACATGGGCAATGCAGCAGTGTTGCGTGAGGCGGCACAGGGAGCCGGGTTGTCGGTTTGGGGCGGGGTGAATGCGCCGTATTTGTGGGTTAAGACGCCGGCCGGGATGACGTCGTGGGAGATGTTTGACCGGATGTTGGCGGAGGCTGCGGTGGTGATCACGCCGGGGAGCGGGTTTGGTTCTGCGGGGGAAGGGTACTTCCGGATCAGTGCTTTCAACTCGCGTGCGAACGTGGAGGAGGTTGGGCGCCGGATTCGCGCGATTGCTTGGTGATTCGGTGCGGGAGTTGCGGAAGCGTCGGTTGTGCTTAGTGATTTGACAAGGAGTGGGTCGCTTTTCGGCGCGAAGAACTTAAGTGAAAGGACAGAGAAACGTCAGCAAACGGAGACATGAGAATGAGAACGATGAAAACGATTCTTGGGATGATTGCGGGAGTGGGTTTTAGCGGGACCGCGTTGATGGCCGCTGAGGGGGTGGCATCGGGTGGTGAGGGCGGTCGCGAACGGCTGACCTTGGGGGGAGGCTGTTTTTGGTGTGTGGAAGCGGTTTACCAGCGGATTGAGGGGGTGACGAAGGTGGTGAGCGGGTATGCGGGCGGGCATGTGCCGAATCCGACGTACGAGCAGGTTTGCGAGAAAAAGACGGGGCACGCTGAGGTGGTTCAGATTGAGTTTGATCCGGCGAAGGTGAAGGTGGAGCACCTGTTGGAGGTGTTTTGGGTGGCGCATGATCCGACGACATTGAACCGGCAAGGGGCGGATCGCGGTCCGCAGTATCGGTCGATTATCTTGTTTGAGAACGAGGCGCAAAAGACGGCGGCGGAGGCTTCTAAGGCGAAGGCGCAGAAGGATATTTTCGAGCCGATTGTGACGGAAATCGTGAAGCTGGAGAAGTTTTACGCGGCGGAGGGGTACCATCAGAACTACTTCAACCAGAATGCTTCGAAGAATCCGTATTGCGCGGTGGTGATTGAGCCGAAGGTGCGGAAGTTGGTTGAGAAGGGGATTATTAGTCGGAAGCCGTTAATCGGGATTGAGGGGGGGGCGAAATGACGAGTTCAGAAAAACGCGAGTTACGCTCACGTGCGCAGCGACTGGCTGCGGTGGTGCGTGTGGGGCATGCGGGGGTTTCGGACGGATTGGTTGCAGCGTTGGATCAAGCGTTTACGGGGACGGACCTCGTGAAGGTGAAGTTTGACGGGCAGAAGGAGAACCGGCACGACATCGCTCCGGTATTAGCGGAGCGTACGGGGAGCACGTTGGTGCAGGAGTTGGGGCATGTGGCGGTATTTTTCCGACCGCTTCCTGCTGGGCGTGAGGCGGCGCGCTGAGGTGGGGAACGTTTTTTGACGGGAGACTTGGGCGAATGAAAACGACGTCCAAGTTTTTGATGGATTGGGTTTGCGGATTTGTGCTGCTGGGGGTGTCGCACGTTTTTGCGGGCGAGGTGGGGGCGGTGCATGAGGGGGGGCGCGTGATTTTCCGCGAAGGGACGCGCGAGATTGGATGCTATCAGGCGGAGCCGTTGGCGGTCCCTACTGGAGTGGCTGCGGTGCAGCGTCGGGGTGGGTACTTACATCCCTTGCGGACTCCGGAGGGCCATGTGGTCACGGGGGATTTTCCGAGCGACCATCGGCATCATCATGGGGTGTGGTTTGCGTGGACTAAGGCGGAGTGGGGTGGGCGTGCGACGGATTTTTGGAACTTGGGAGCGGGACTGGGAGGCGTTGAGGGAGGGGAGGTTCGGAGGGTTTGGAGCGAAGGGGGTGCGGGGTGTTTGAAGGCGGGGCATCGGGTGGTTGATTATTCGAGTGGTCTCTGGGAGCTGGTTGCGGAGGAGGAGTGGGAGGTGCGGGTTGGCTCTGGCGAATCGGGCGGGCGGGTTTTCAATCGCGTGGATGTGACGGTTGGTCAACGGGTGGTGGGGAAAGGTTCTTTGGTGTTGCCGAGCCACCATTACGGGGGATTCGCATTTCGGGGGTTGGATGCATGGACCGGCGCGGATGGGATGCGGGTGCGGGCTTCGGGCGCGGTGAACGAGCGCTTGGCGGTTGAGGGGGCGGGGCGGACTTGGGTTGCGGTAACGGGAGTTGTTGAGGGGGGCGGGCAAGCGAGCGTTGTGGTGATGGGGCATCCGACGAACTTTCGTTACCCTGAGCCTGTACGGATGCATCCCAAGGATCCGTACTTTTGCTTTGCGCCTCAGCGGGCGGGAGTTTTCTCGCTTGCTCCGGGAAAACCGCACACGGTTTCGTACCGGTTGGTGATGGTGGACGGAACAGTTTCGGAGGCTGAGGCCGAGGGATGGGCGAGTGAGTGGGGGCGGGTCGATGTTTCGGAGCGTCGTTGCTGTACCTCGCCAACGAGTCGGGGCTATTTTTTTAAGCGATAGCGCGTTAGGTTGAGATGATTCTATGAAGACGATTGGATTTATTGGATGCGGTAAGATGGCTTCTGCGTTGGCGATTGGGGGTGTTCGTGCGGGGGTGTTGCACGGTGAGGATTTGTTGTTTTCGGATGTGCATGGTCCTTCGGCGGAGGCGTTGGCGGGGGCGACGGGTGGGCGGGTTTCGGAGACGAGGGATCTTGTGGCTGCAGCGGACGTGATTGTGTTGGCGGTGAAGCCCGCAGATGTGGCGGGGGTGTTGCGTGCGAGCGCGGGTGCGTTGGCTGGGAAGTTAGTGGTTTCGATTGCTGCGGGGTTGGGGTTGGGCCGATTGGAGGAATGGAGTGGAGCCGGCGCGCGGGTGGTTCGGGTGATGCCGAATACTCCGGTGATGGTGGGGGTTGGGGCAGCCGCTTATTCAACGGGGGCAGGGGCGTCGCCGGAGGACGGGGAATGGGTGCGGCGGCTATTTTCTGCGACCGGTTTATGCGTTCAGGTGCCGGAGAAGCTGATGGATGCGGTGACGGGGTTGAGTGGGAGTGGTCCGGCTTATGGGTATGTGTTGATTGAGGCGTTGGCGGATGGGGGGGTGTTGATGGGGTTGCCGCGTGAGACGGCGTTGAAGCTGGCTGCGCAGACCTTAATGGGAGCGGCTCGAATGGTTTTGGAGGGGGGGAGTCCGGGCCCGTTGAAGGATGCAGTGGCGAGTCCAGGCGGGACAACGATTGCGGGGCTTGAGGTGCTGGAGGTGAATGCGGTGCGCGGAGCGTTGATGCGCGCTGTGCGGGCTGCAGCGGAGCGTTCGGCGGCGATGGGAGGGTGATGGGGTATGTGGGGACTCGAGCGGTTTCGGTGGGCGCGTTTTGGGATGCTGTTGGTTGCACTTTCCAGTGCGCCCTCGGTCGGCGATGGCGAGCGTGTTGCCGCGGTGGTGGACAAGCGGAGAGAGCCGGTTGCAGATTCTGAGCGTGGACGCCATCGTGCGGCTTTGCGGCGGAAGGTTGTTGAGAGCATGGGTGCGGCGCGGTGGGAGGATGCGGCGCGCGATTTGGCGGAGCTGCTGTTACTTGAACCGGGGGACGTGGAGTGTTTGCTGAATCTTGGGCAGGTGCGGCAGCGGCAGGGAGATGTTGCTGCGGCTATTGGGTTTTATCGCGATGCGGTTCGTCGGGAGTCGGAGAATGCGGCGGGGTGGATGATGTTAGGGCTGGCGGAGATGGAGCGGGGGGAGGTGTTGCGCGCGTGTGCGAGTCTGGCCATGGGGGTTGCAATCGAACCTGGCAGCGCTCGGGGCCATCGATGGTATGGGATGGCTTTGGCGCGACGGGGGTGGAATGAAGCGGCGGAGGCCGAGCTGAAGCGCTCGCTGGAACTGGATGCGAGGGATTCCGGAGCGCACTTCAATCTGGCTCTCCTGTATTTGAACCGAAAAGAACCGGCCTATGGGCTGGCCCGATACCACTACATGACCGCAGTGGATTTGGGTGGCGAGCGAGATGACGTGGTCGAGGCACTCATCGAAAAGGGGGGCAAAGCGGACGGAGAAGCGAAGGGTGTTGCAAGGGGTAAGTCCGAATCGGCGCGCTAGCGTTTGACGGAGTTGGGCATGGTCGCACCAAAATGGGGCTGACACGTGCGGGGCCGTCGGCAAAATAGAGGTATGGCTACGTACGTTTACGAGACCACGAACGAGACTGGACCGGTGAAGCGGTATGAGATTCAGCAGAGCATGAAGGACGCTCCACTGACTCGGCATCCTGAGACAAGCGAGCCGATTCGCCGAGTCATCAGCGGGGGATTTGGGGTGATGTCTAAGGGGGCAGGGCAAAATGCCGCACCGACGGCTCCGAGTGGAGGATCGTGCGGAACGGCGTGCGGTTGTCATTGATGGCGCTAGATTTCTGGCTTCTGCGGTGGTTTGGGGCAGTGAGTGGCCGTTTTGAGCGGTCGGTGAGCGCCGCGATTCCGGAAGATTTGTCTGTCATTCACGGTCGATTCGGTGTTTCTCACCATCTGAAAGTGTCGGCGGGGTGAGCGCGTTCCCACTCGGTTTGTTGATTACCCGAGTGGGTGGTCACTGATTGGGGCGGCTTTTCGAAGGGGATTCTTCGGATGGCTGAAACGCTCCTGAGTCCGATTGAACTCTAGAATATGGATAGTGCTCTTGTTTGGTTTTTTTCGATTGTCGGATACTTCTTTGTATCGTCGTTCTTTGAGTGGACGTTGCACCGCTACGTGATGCACCGGCCGGTTGGCTGGTTTGTTTATCCGTTCCGCGCGCACGCGCAGATTCACCACCAGATTTTTAAGGCGGATCATACTTACCATCTCGTTAATCCGACGGATCGTGAGACGATCCCGATGGCTTGGTGGAATGGGCCAGTCCTCGTGGTTTTGGGTTCTGCGCCGATGGCGATGGTTGCCTTCATCTTTGGCGACTGGAGAATTTACGTGGGAGGAGTGATTTCGATGGGGCTGTACTACTCGGTGTACGAATACATCCACTGGTGCATGCATCTTCCGAAGGAGCGCCGCCTCGAGGCGACTTGGCTTTTCCGTCGGTTGAACGCGCATCACCTGTTGCACCACCGGTACATGCACAAAAACTTTAACGTGGTGTTCCCCTTTGCTGACTTTGTACTTGGGACGTTGATTAGCCGCGCCAAAACTCGGTTCGCCGCGCCTGCGACGAAAGCAATCACGGATGTTCAGCCTCTGTTTGACGGCGTGCCTGAAGAGGCGCTAGCCGACTGACGGGTCTTTTCAGTCTGGCATCGCTCGACTTTTTTGAGCGGGTTCCTAGAGGAGCCCGCTCTTTTTATTTATGGCCGCTTGGCTTGAGCGCTGAGATTTATTTCGTCAGCGCTTTCTTTTTGGGGGTAGGTGCTTCCTGTGGCTTGAGATTGGGCGCCGGTAGTTTTTCGCGCTGGGCAGACCAGCCCTCTTTTGGTTCGGCGGATGCCTCCCAGATGTGGAAGTTTTTGAAGGCTGCGGATTCGCCCGCGACAGTGAGTCCAGGGTTGGCTTTCGACGCCTTGAATAATGCGTCGGTTCCCCAGCCGGTGAGTTTTCCATCGAGGGTGGCCACCATCGTGTCGCCAACCATTTCTAGGACGACCGTATGCCACTTTCCGGATTCGATTTTTTCGGGGCTGTTGAAAAAGATCACCGGGCGGTCCGGGCCGTCGTGGTCGTGATCATCTTTGCGCACATAGAATCCTGCGGGACTTAATCCGACGCGGGCTACGTGCTCCTTTTCGTCATTAATCGAAATTGTGGCTGACTTCGCGCCATCGAGGCGAACGTCAACAGAGAGAACGAAATTCGTCAGTTTAATCGGGACTCGTCCAACGGCACCGTGCTTGTCGGCTTCCAGCTCAGCCACAATGGTTTCGGAACTGGAGCGGATCCATTTTCCTTTGGCCTGACGCCATTTGATGTCGGTTTTTGCGTCGGCCGTCATTTGGTCGTGAAACGTGGCGCTGACGGGTCTGGCGAGCAGGGTTTTGGGGGGCTCGGGGGCGGCGATTGCCAGGGATGGGCAGAGGAGCAGGAGCGCGGAAGTTGGCTTGGCGGCGAGGGGGGATTTCATGCTCTGACAAACCCCGGTATTTTGTCCGGGTTGCGGTCTCTTTTCGGGGGCGGCTCCGTGGAAAGTGCGGCTTCTCAGCGGCATGGCACGGATACTGGTGTTACACTGAGGCGTAAACCCCTTGAATATGAAATATTTGATCTCTGGAGTGAGTTATCTGGCCGCTGTCTCGTACGTGTTGGGACAGGGTTTTGTTGGGTTGGAAGCGGGGAAGCTATTGCCGCTGATTTTGGGTTTGGGGGTGGTGTTGCACGGTTTTTCTTTTGTGGGGTGCCTGACTTTTTCCGAGGCGACAAACCGGTTGAACGTCACGTTGTGGGTCGGGCTCTTAAGCGCCTCAAGTTGGCTGCTGACGGTGGGCGGCTTGGTGGAGTACTCCGAGGGCAAGTCCCCGCTGGTGTTCGCTCTGATGAAGTTTGGGGTGTCGTTATTGGTGTCTTACACCTCGGTGGTGGATGTGGCGGCGATGTACAAGTCCGCAGGTTCTGGTTCGGCGCACTGAGTGGAGTCGTGCGGATTTGATAGTTTCGGGTGGTTTTGGTCTGGGGGGGCTAAGTTGGGCACGCCAAATGCGGTCATCTGGGCGGCGTAGTTCGTCCCATCCATGCAGACTGTTTCTTCCTCTTCTGAATCCGGTGTTGTCGCCGGGGTCGCTCCATTATCAGCAGCCCTGACTCCGCAGCCGCCGGTGGCGATGGTGTTGCCGCGGCAGGTGCCGGTTCAGAAGATGCGCCCACCGAAGAAGAACGTTCCGCAGACGGGGTCGGAGCGGAACCGGATTTTGCTCGCGGTTCGG
>JBIIXW010000077.1:0-14450 GCA_044347165.1 Chthoniobacteraceae bacterium | reverse complement strand
CCCTCGTCCATCGCTTCTTGAGCGGAAGCAATTTGCGCCTCCAGAGCCGCAATCCGAGCCTTGTCTTCCTCCGTCGGGAGGAAAATGACCGGCCGCGTGTTCCCCCCTTTCCGCGTTGCCCCAGATCCCCCGAACTCCCCCAGCACCCCCGTTTCTTCGCACGAGTTAAAGTACGCAAACATCTGATAAAACTCCTTCTGGCTGATGGGGTCGTACTTGTGGTCGTGACAGCGGCAACAGTTCAACGTGAGTGCCATCCACGTCAGCCCCGTCGTTTCCACTCGGTCGATGACCGTTTCCGCAAACCATTCCTCTTGAATGCGCCCCCCCTCACCGTTCAACCGATGGTTGCGATTAAAGCCCGTCGCCAGAACCTGATCCGGTTTCGCCTCGGGAATCAAATCCCCCGCCAACTGCTCCACCGTAAACTGGTCGAACGGCAGGTTCCGGTTGAATGCGCCAATCAACCAATCCCGCCAGTGCCACATCTCGCGGCTCGTATCACTCTGAAACCCATTGCTGTCTGCGTACCGAGCCAAATCCATCCACGGAGCCGCCATATGCTCGCCATACCGCGACGACGCCAGCAAGCGGTCCACCACCCGCTCGTACGCACCCTGCCCTTCGTCCTTCAAAAATGCCTCCACCTCCGCCGTCGTCGGAGGCAGTCCTGTCAAATCCAACGTCACCCGCCGGATTAACGCCTCCCGCGACGCCTCCGCAGCAGGCTGCAGTCCTGCCGCTGCCAGACGACTCCGGACAAATCCATCAATGGGATTCGCTGTTTTGACGGGCGGGTCCACCCGTACCGGCTTGATAAACGCCCAATGCCCCTGGTACTCCGCGCCCTCCGCAATCCATTGCCTCAGCAACGCTTTCTGCGCAGGAGCAAGCGGTTTATGAAGCTTTGCCGGAGGCATCAAATCATCCCCGTCCGCCGTCATGATACGCGCCACCAACTCGCTCTTGTCCGGTTGCCCCGGAACAATCGCCACGGCACCAGATTTAGCCGGTTTCAATGCCTCATCTCGCACATCCAAACGCAGTCCCGCCTTGCGCTCCTTTTCATCCGGCCCGTGACAGTGAAAACACGTGTCCGAAAGAATCGGGCGCACGTCCCGGTTAAACTGCACTTTGCCTTCAGCGACGCCCGCCTTGGGGAGCATCACGAGCGCGCTCATCATCGCAAGCACAAGGGTTCTAACGTTCATGGGGAAGGAGAGAAAAGACCGGTTTCGCTTACGCGTTTTATGCTGTCACCTAGATACGACCTGCCAAGGAGCGAAGTGTTTGCGGTTTCCGGTAACATCACCGAAACGTCCACGCAAAAAACCTCAACCCGCCGGCGCCCCTCAAACGGAAAACGCCCACCTCAGCGGGTTCAATGCAGCAGGCAGCATCCCCACCATTTCACGCAGAACAAGAGCCGCACCCACCCTTAATCTGTTGGAAAAAGTCGTTCCCCTTGTCGTCCACCAAGATGAACGCTGGGAAATCCTCCACATCAATCCGCCAAACTGCCTCCATTCCAAGCTCCGGATACTCCAAAACCTCGACCTTCCGAATGTTGTTCTGAGCCAGAATCGCTGCAGGCCCCCCAATCGAACCCAAATAGAACCCCCCATGCTTCCGGCAGGCTTCCGTCACCTGCGGGCTCCGGTTGCCCTTGGCAATCATCACCTTCGAGCCACCCAAACTCTGGAACAGTTCCACGTAGCTATCCATCCGACCCGCGGTCGTTGGGCCAAATGACCCCGACGCCATCCCCTTCGGCGTCTTCGCCGGTCCAGCGTAGTACACCGGATGCGCCTTCAGGTAATCCGGAATCCCCGCCCCCGAATCAATGCGCTCCTTCATCTTCGCATGCGCAATGTCCCGCGCCACCACAATGGTCCCGCTCAGCGAAAGCCGCGTCGAAACCGGATGCCGCGACAACTCCGCCAACACCTCCTCCATCGGCCGGTTCAAATCAATCCGCACCACCCCCGCCTCAACAGCCGTTCGGTATCGATCAGGAATCAAACGCCCCGGATTATTCTCCAGCCGCTCCAAAAAGACCCCGTCCCGCGTAATCTTCCCCTTGATATTCCGGTCCGCAGAACAAGACACCCCCATCCCAACCGGGCAGGACGCACCATGCCTCGGCAGCCGAATGATCCGAACATCCAACGCAAAGTATTTTCCCCCGAACTGCGCCCCAATCCCGAGCCCCTGCGCCGCCTCCAAAACCTCCCGCTCCAACGCCACATCCCGAAATGCCCGCCCACCCGAGCTTCCCTCCGTCGGCAACCCGTCCAAATACCGCGTCGACGCCAACTTCACCGTCTTGAGACAGGTCTCCGCACTGGTCCCGCCTATCACGAACGCAATGTGGTAAGGCGGACAAGCCGCCGTCCCCAACGACCGCATTTTCTCCGCAAGAAAGGGCACCAAGCTCTTGGGGTTCAACAACGCTTTCGTCTCCTGAAACAAGTACGTCTTGTTCGCCGACCCGCCCCCCTTGGCCACAAACAAAAACTCGTAATCACCCCCATCCGTGGCCGCCAAATCCACTTGGGCCGGCAAGTTCGTCCCCGTGTTCTTCTCCTCGTACATCGTCAACGGCGCCATCTGCGAATACCGCAGGTTCTCCTCCGCGTAACACTGATGCACTCCGCGCGCCAACGCCTCCTCATCCCCGCCCCCCGTCCAAACCGCCTGCCCCTTCTTCCCCACAATCGTTGCCGTGCCCGTGTCCTGACAAAACGGCAGTACCCCGCGCGCAGCCACCTCCGCATTCCTCAAAAGGGTCAACGCCACGAAACGGTCATTCTCGCTCGCTGCCGGATCCTCCAAAATCGCGGCCACCTGCTGCAAATGACTCGTCCGCAACATAAATGAACAATCTCGAAACGCCGCGCGCGCCAACTCCGTCAGCGCCTCTGGCAGGACCTTGACCACCTCGCGCCCCTCAAACTTCGTCAACGACACCTGCTCCGACGCGTGGTCCAGCCGATAATACTCGGTGCCATCCTTTGCCAACTGGAACAATCGCTGAAACTCAAACGGGGTGCTCATCCCGAAACTTCTAACCGCATCGGCGTTCCAAAAAAGGAAAATGCCCTCCTCGCCGTCCGCGCTTTCCCCTCTGAAAACCAGCACGAATCCTGCATCGAGCGCCCTCCATGCGCGCCGGCCATTCCGTTCTCCTTCTCTGCCTTCTCTGTATCGCGGCGACCCCCTTCCCCACCCCGTTCGATTCCGAGGAGTCCAAAGACAACCCCCTCAGTGCCAAAGAGGCCGCCGCGCGGATGAGCGCACCCGAAGGTCTGCACATTTCTGTCTTCGCCAGCGAACCCGACATCCGCAACCCCATCGCCGCCGCTTGGGATCACAAAGGACGGCTCTGGGTCGCTGAAAACTTCACCTACGCCGAGCATCCCAAACGCCTCGAGCCCAAACTCCGAGACCGCATCGTGGTGTTTCCTGCACACACCACGGACACCCCCGCGCCAAAACCCGCCGTCTTCACCGACGCACTCCAAGGCCTGACCGGAATCGAAGTCGCGCAAAACGGCGTCTGGGCCATTTGCCCGCCCAAGCTGCTCTTCATCCCAGACCGCGACAACGACGACCAGCCAGACTCTGAACCGGAGACCATTCTCGACGGCTTCACCGTCGCCCGCGACAGCCACCACAACTTTGCAAACGGAATCCGCTTCGGGCCAGACGGCTGGCTCTACGGGCGATGCGGCGGCTCGTGCCCCGGCCGCATTGGCGCTCCCGGCACCCCAGACGCATCGCGCATTCCCCTCAACGGAGGCATCTGGCGTTTCAACACCCGCACCCGCGCTTTCGAAGTGCTTTGTCACGGCACGACCAACCCTTGGGGCCACGACTGGAACGACCTGAACGATCTCTTCTTCATCAACACCGTCAACGGGCACTTCTGGCACATGATTCCCGGCGCTCACTTCACGCGCCCCTTCCTCCTCGATCCCAACCCGCACATCTACAAACAAATCGACCACCACGCGGACCACTTCCACTTCGATACGGAACAGGGTTGGACGAAGTCGCGCGACGGTGCGGCAAACGATCTCGGTGGCGGGCACGCTCACACCGGTCTCCTCATCCCCCAAGGCGAACAGTGGCCTGTCTCACTGCGATCCAAGGTGCTCACGCTGAACCTCCACGGAAAACGCACCAACGTGGAGTCTCTCGAAAAAGCGGGTTCTGGATACGTCGCCAAGCACCAGCCAGACACGTTCATTGCCGCCGATCCTTTTTTCCGGGGTATCGACCTCCTGCAGGGCCCGGACGGTGCTGCCTACCTACTGGACTGGTCCGACACCGGCGAGTGCCACGAGCGCACGGGCGTTCATCGCAACTCCGGTCGAATCTACCGCATCGCGCCCGGTCACCTGCGAAATGCCGCCCTTCCCGACCTCTCTTCCACCACACCGGAACTCCTCCTCGAACACCTCCGAAGCCCCGACGCCTGGCTCAACCGCCACGCGGCAACCGCCATCACGCGGATCCCGCCATCGCTCCTGCGCGACACTGTTCGGCTTCTTTCCTCAACCGTTCGCTACTCCCGCTCAGAGCCCATCCGTATCCGCGCCCTTCTCGCGCTTCACCGCCTCGGCGCCCTCGCTCAAAACCCAACGGTCTCGTTAAAAAAACTGATCTCGGACCCCTCGCCAGAACTGCGGGTCTGGGCAGTCCGCCTCCTCACCGATCATCTCCCCATTGACCTTGTCTCGGGCGAACGCCCGAAGGATGCACCCACCGTTACCGGAGAAATTGCCCCCCTCTTGCGGGCGGCGGCCGAAAAGGAATCCTCTCCCAGCGTCCGACTCGCCCTTGCGTCTGCCCTGCAACGACTGCCCGTCGGCGAACGTGTGTCCGTCGCCCGCGAACTCCTCAAACACGCGAAGGATGACTCCGACCACAACCTCCCCCTGATGCTGTGGTACGCTCTCATCCCCGTCGCCAACACCCTACCCAGCGCATTGCCAGATCTCGCAGCCGTCTGCGAAATTCCGCTGACCCTTGAAGCCCTGAGCTGGCGTGCAGGTTCCCTACACCTCGAGCAATCCGGAATCATCGATCCGCTCCTCGCTCAGCTTGCTCTGAAACCGCAACCCCTGCTCCAAGCGTCCCTTCGCGGATTTCGTGAGGCAATGAAAGGCATCCGTCAAACCTCGCGCCCTTCGACCTGGCCGGCTTTTGAACTCGCTTGTAAAAACCTCGTGTCCGACGAATCCAAGCAAGCTCTTCGCGAACTCGCGGCCGTCTTTGGTGAAGGTCGCGCACTCGAAGAAATTCGGGCCGTAGCGCTCGATGCAAAGGCGCCCATCGATACGCGGCGCAATGCGCTCCAAACCCTCATCGATCAGCAAGACCCTGACCTCATCACCGCCTGTGAGCCACTCCTCGGCACGCGCCATCTTCAAACCATCGCCATCCGAGGTCTCGCGACCCTCCCAGAACTCGCCCCAGCGGGAAAAGTCGCCGCCACCATCCGCAAAGTTCACACGCTCGAACGCGCAGAGGCCCTCTCCGCCTCACTGGTCCGAAAAGACTTTGCAGACGCCGTCCTCTCGGAAATCGAAGCCGGTCGCCTCGACCCGTCCGAGCTCTCCGCCTTCCACCTCCGCCAAATCCGCGACCTCCGTGACGATCTCCTGTTATCAAAACTCAAAAAACTTCGGCCGGATGCCGCGACAGATCCCTCGGCACGGCAGGCGAAAGGCGCGGAACTCCGCGCCCTGCTCACCCCCACCTTCCTTGCAAAAGCCAATCGCGAGCAAGGCCGCCTCGCTTTCACGGCCGCATGCGGAGCATGTCACCAAATGTTTGGACAAGGCGGAAAACTGGGCCCTGATCTGACGGGAAGCGACCGGCGCAATCTGGATTATCTCCTCGAGAACATTCTGAACCCTTCCGGAGCCGTCGCCCCTGAGTACCAGACCGCCCGCGTTAAAATGAAGGATGGGCGCCTCCTGACAGGAATCATCGCTGGGAAGGATGCACGGAAAATCCGCCTCAACACCATCGGCGGCATTCAGGATCTCGACGCCGAGTCCGTGGAATCGGTCACCCCCAGCCACGAATCCCTCATGCCCGAGGGGCTCCTGTCGGGTCTGCCAAACCAACTCCTCCGAGACCTTTTCGGCTTCCTCATGCAGCCCTGAGCCGGAGTTTCCACTCGGTCAGCTCCCGTTCAAAGAAGGTAGGGCTACGCCCCATCATGCCCTTCGGCCGACCCAGCGGGAGAAGGAAGGGATTCACACCCCCTGAAAGGTTGAACCCCATGTCCCATGCTGTCATAAAGACGCACTCTCGCACCGGCTGCGAGTCCATCATCCATGAACACCGTCAACCAACTCCAAACCGTTTCCTCCAATGTCCGCTCGCTCGTGGACGGAGCCCTACAATCCACCGGAGGCCTGCTGCGTCTCGCCCCTTGCTGGGTGCCTCGCTCATTCCTCCAACCCGGCAAGCGTTTGAAACTTCACCCGGATGATCTTTACGCATTCGGTCTGAACCGCGGAGGCATCGACGAACGTTGGTTCGCCTCAACCACTCCCGCCGCCAACGATAACCGTACGCCCGATGAGGGATTGTCGTACGTCGTTGTCGGGGGAAACCGATTTACCCTGCAGCAGGCCGTTTCCGAATGTGGCGCAGATCTCATCGGGAACTCCATCTGGGGCAAGTACAACAAGTGGCCGGTGTACTCGAAGTTCTTCGACAACATGGGCCCCATCCCCCACCACATGCACCAAAATGCCGAACAGGCAAAACTCGTGGGGCAGGAAGGCAAACCCGAGTCGTACTACTTCCCTCCGCAACACAACAACGTCGGCAATAATTTTCCCTACACGTTCATGGGCCTCGAACCCGGGACCACAAGGGAACAAGTCCGGCGCTGCATCGAAAACTGGAACAAGGGCGACAACGGAATCCTCGATCTCTCGAGGGCCTACAGACTGAAGCCAGGCACCGGATGGCTCATCCCCCCGTGCGTCCTCCACGCCCCAGGATCGCTCTGCACCTACGAACCTCAATGGGGTAGTGACGTTTTTGGGATGTACCAGAACCTCGTGGAAGGTCGCTCTGTACCATGGGACCTCCTGGTCAAAGACATGCCCAAGGAAAAGCATCAGGACATCGACTTCATCATCGACCAGCTCGATTGGGACGGAAACCTCGACGCGTCGTTCAAGGACAACCACTACCTCGAACCAGTTCCCGTTGCAGATACTCGAAGCGAGGGTTTCTTGGACCAGTGGATTGTCTACGGCCGCATCAAGGGTGAACAACTATTCACGGCAAAAGAGCTCACCGTGAACCCAGGCGTTAAGTGCACCATCAAGGACAACGGGGCCTACGGACTCATCTGCGTCCAAGGTGTCGGAAAGATTAATGGCCAAGCACTCAATAGCCCAAAACTCATTCGTTTCCACGAGCTGACGGAAGATGAATACTTCTGCACCGAGGCCGGCGCAAAAGCAGGGGTCACCTTCGAAAACCTCAGCGAAACCGAGCCGCTGGTTGTACTCCGCTATTTCGGGCCCGAAGTGAACCCCGATGCTCCTGTGATGGGTGCATATCGGAAAAATACCTTCTAACGCCACTCGTTAAACGCATCTCAAAACGGCACCTCTGACCAGGTGCCGTTTTTTTATGCCCAGCAAGACGGCTCGAACGTCAACCGGTCGGTGACACAGGAACTTTTGACCAACGAGCCTCGAAAAATACCAACCCCCAATGAACGACAGCCCCGAGCCCCCCTTCTTTCACCAACAGCAAGCCACCCGCAAAATCACTTCTGCAGCTTGACCACTCGGAATCCTAATCCCCGCGCCGAATAGCCCGTCTGCTTCGTATACGAAATCGGCGATATCCCAACGCTCGGACCAGTCTCTACGTCAGCCTTCCAAACCGTCTTCGGATTCACAGAACCACCTCTCACCGTCACCCACTGCCGGCTCGCATCCACCAACTCCACACTCTCGTCGAATACTCGGTCCCGCGTAAGCTCGTAGCTCGTGATATCGGATCCCACATCCGTCACCACATAAATCCCGTTAAACGCAGCGTTCGTCTGGTTCTTGACCAAAACTCGGTCCCCAACTTCAGGCGATTGCCCGTCAATCAAAAGGCGTCCCGGTCCGCTCTCGCGCAAAATCGCACCAACCCCAGCGGTTCCGGGCAAGTAGGACACCGGAAGCGAAGCGGCTGTCGCATAGGCCACGCTCAACAGAGGCTCTCGGTCACGAGCAAAAACCCGCGTGTCGCCGCTCGTCGCCGCAATGTCCCACCCACCACTATCCCATCCGCCACCCCTAAACACCCGCTGACTCATCACTTTAAATACTTTGCCATCGGTGCCCTCCGTCACCGCTTCCCTGACCGCCGTCGTCCGGTTCGTCCAGGAGAAAACAAACGTAGAGTCGTCCACCACCGTTACCCCCTCGTAAGTGCCATTCAGGTACGGGTGCAGAATCGTGCGGAAAACAACCGTGTCTCCGGTCCGATACCCGTGCCCGCCAGGAACCACCACCTTCACTACACCCAAACCCGATATCGCAATCTCATCGTCCATGGTGACTCCCGTCACAAAGTCGCCCGCCGTTAGATCAGCATCTTGCGTAGCCGTGGCCGCCAGCGTCAGCGTCACCTTACCCGTCGATGAATCGAGAGACGCAATCCTCGAACCCGCAGCAACGCCTGCTCCAGAGACAACCTGATTTTCCTTTAAGTTGGTGAAATCAGGAACATTAAGCACGTCCGCAGAACCCAGAGTGAGGCTGCCCGAGAAAGCAAAACCAACCGAAGCGACCCCCGTGGCCGGGCTCAGAGAGTAAGTGGCAGACCGTACAACCTCGTCGACCTTCGGCCCACGATAAGAAGCAGAACCGCCCGTATCGTACCCAGCGTACCAGTCCCAACACCACTCGCGCACATTCCCCAATACCCCTCGCAAACCAAAACCCGATGCAGACAAACGCCGCTGATAACCCACCTCCGTCAAACTACTGGTGTGCGTCGTCGCAAACAAATCCAGCCTAGCGTCCAAGTTCAACGCACTCAGCGTGTCTTGCGACAACGTCACCAATCCCGCCGTTGCCGGAGAAACGGGCGGTTCAACCGAAAGCACCGTGGTGCCATCCGCAATCCCCGAACCAACCACGCGCGCACCAACAACGACCAATCTCACATCGTTCACCATCACTTGATCCCCTGCTGCGCTCTGCGCCGAGGTGACCAAAACCGACTTCCCACGATTTCCAAGCGTGGTAACCGCCACCCCCTGTGTGCCCTCCCTCGCTGCTTTTTCCCACTCCGCTTCCGTCGGCAAGCGATAACCATTTGCACTCCACTTCACGTATTCGTCCCGCATCTCATCGTCCACCATCCGGTTCGTCGCACTCAAAATTTTCGGTCGCCCAGCACCACGGTAAACCGTCCCGTCCGCCATGTAATAAACAGGCGTCAACCCTTCCATCTCGCTCCGCGCATTGCACCACTTCAAAGCATCCCACCAAGTCAAAGAGTGAACCGGATGACTGTCTTTCGGACTATCAGACTGAGGATCCGCGTCGCCAAACGCATCAGGCACGCTGTCGAAGACATACCCGTTTTCAATCGCCCAGTTCGCAACCGTGTTCCAATCCTTCCATGTCACTTCCGTTTCGCCAAAATCAACGGCAGGAACTTTCACGCGGTGCGCCGGATGATCCACCATCTCAGGCATCATCCTCCACCGAACCGTCACCGTCGGTGGATTCGCCGGGGAATACCCAGAACCTCCCCCGCCACTCGAAACGGTCACCCCTCGCAAGTCTCCCCCCGCCACATCCGCCGTACCGCGCGCTCCACTGCCCGTCCCCGAAACAAACTCAACCACCGGAGAAAAACCGACGCGATTTGCCTCAGGAGTCACATCGTCACCCATGACCACGGTCCCCAACGGTACCGGATAAAAATCCAAGTTCTCCGCCACCACTCGGAACCCTATCCGATTATCCCGATAACCAACCGACGAACGCCCGCGGTACGACGCCCGAGCCACGGCCTTATCCCGAGTCGCCCAAGACGGCCCCACAAAGGTCCGGAATCCTCGATCGAAACGAACGCCACCCGATGTCCGAACTTCGTTGTACGCCTCATCCAGCCACTCAGAAACGTTGCCTCCCAGCCCAAAAATCTCGCCCAACGGATTAAACAAATCGGCCGGAGACGTGAACACATAGCCGTCATCCGCCGTCGGAACCGCCCGGGACAAGTTGCCCGACATCGCCCGAGGAGGCCACGCCCCATCCCACGGATACACTCGATTCTCCGTTAACGTCACCCACTCCGCAGAATTCATCATCCGCCAACGGTAGCCCGTCCGCACACTCAACCAGTTGCAGTAATCACGTGCCTCTTCCCACGAAACATTCACCACCGGATGCGTGTCCTCCTGCGGGAACCCAGGATTCTTCCAAAAACTGTACCGCGAGGACGCCGACACCCCTTCTCGCGCGGGCATCCAAACCTCGGAATCATCTTCCACATAGAACTTCCACTGACCCACCGTCGTTTCGGTCGTCGCCACATTCATCCGATACGAGCTGCTCCCGTTATCAAACGTCATCGCATTCATCGTATGCCCAGCAATGCCGTCGTTCTCACTGACCAACCCTTCGCGAACAGCGGACTCGTAAACTTTTAACCGTACTTCCCGAGAGGTAACTCGGTAAGGAACCAGACCGGAGTCTTGAGGGTCCGTTACTTCAGCGTAGAACACGGCCCCATCCAGATCCCGCGTCACACTGCTACCACCGAGAGCAAGCGTGTCACCCTCCCCCATTTTGCTCGGAAGCGACCCGTCCCTTCTCATGTACCATTCCACCTGAGAAGCCGCCATGTACGGCGCCGGAACATTGGTCGTAAGGTACGGATGAATCTCCGGCGAAACCTGAATCCGGAATAATACCGCGCGATTCACCAGCGTGAAAACGGATTGTGGCTGCACCGTGATCAATGGCCTCGACCAGAGTTTCCACCTCCGCTCCTTCCACACCCGCTCCGTATCAGCAATCTCCTCATCCTCAGAAAGCAAAACCTCCACTCGGTAAGCCCCCTCCTCGACCGATGAAAAATCTTCGACCACTAACTGCCAAGGTGTCGTTCGACTCAGCAACCACCCATCCCCCTCCCCTCCCTCATCCTCAAACGCAATCGGCACCTCCACGCCAGCAGCCCCCTTAAAAAACCAGCGGTAAACGTACTGCAGCTGCCTCCGGTTCGCGCCCGCCACGGATACCGAGAGCGTCACACGAGAACCGGCAGGAGTCGGGTTCGCAATCGCACGAACCTGACCCTCATCGTCCAGTCCCAAACTCGCAGGCTCCACAATGAACGCCCTCTCTAGAACCCTCAAATGCAACCCAGACGATTCAGCCCTCCCGTAGGCGTTCGAAGCCACCAACGTGTAAAGACCCTCATCATACGTTGTGACCCCCCCAACCCGAACTCCGTCCACTACCTCCTCTCCCAACCCGAGCACCAACTTCCTCCCAGTCGCACCAAGAATCGGAACCCCATTCTTCATCCATTGATACGTCCAGTCCGCCCTCGAAACTCCAACCATTTCGAAAAGAACGAACGGCTCACCCGCATAAACATACGAATCACCCGTCGAAATGTCGTCAACCACCCCAGACGCGGAGGACATCCGAATGCCCCTCCCACTGAAAAAGGGAACATTCGCACTTGAAGGAGTTAACCGCACCCCACCAGTTCCACTCAGGGAAAAATCACCTCCTGCGGATGAGAGAACCCTTACCCGAGGCGCAACCCATGCAGAATCGGCGCTGCCACCACGAAAACTGAGGCCACTCGACCCATTCCCAGATACCAACCGAACCGGATCACTGAACGCTGTGGGTTTCTTCACCTCGAAAATCACAAAACCCTCACCTCGCCCCGACTCAACCGTTCGATCCTCCCGCGAATCAATGAAACTCACTCGCACCGACGACTGCTCCACTCCCTCCTGCAATCGCCGACAATCGAACAACAGAGCCCCACGAGAACTCACCGACATCCAATCGGGCGCGCCAGAATCCATCATGAAATACAGCGGCTCCACCAACCCACGATCCGCCATATACGCCTTAAAGTCCTCCCTCTCCGTGATCTGAACCACCTCAGGATCCGCGCCGACAACGCCCACAAACTTCACAGAGAACGCCGGATCCAAAATGCTCAACACCACCTTTCCGTAAGAGACACTCGATCCCGAACTCAGCCGGTACAACAAAACCTCCTCCGAAGAAGCCCAATCCACCGGAACGGCCCGCATCTCCAACAACGGCGAAAAATACGTCAATCCCCCTCCGGCCTTCGTCACCGTTGCCGGCGCGTCCATCGACAAAGACGTTTCGCTCAGGATGGCAACCACCCGCGCACCCAGCGGAATACCCTCGCCAAAAATCGACATGCCAACCCGCAACGCCCCCGTGGACGCAACGTTTACCGTCACACTCCCGTCTGTCGTCCCCAACCCCAAAACCGTCCCATTCCGGAATGTCTCCTCCCGAACAAACGAAGGATAACTGCCCAGCAACTCGAAGCGGTACTGCCCCCCGGACGGCAGACCGAGGTACTCCTCCAAATTCAACGTCAACGTCTCCCCTCCGCGTCGAACAGAAACCTGAATCTCCTCGTTCAATGAATCCGACGGAAGAAGGTCTACCTGCACACGACCAGCCACGTCTGTGCGATACGTCAGCACTCCACCAACCGCCCCCGAACTCGCCGGAAGACTCATCCTAAAGCGCGTCCCGTCCAATACCTCATCAACCACCGCTCTGCTCTCAATTCCAACGCCGAGGACCCCCATGCCCACCTTCAAACGATCCGTGCTCGTCACCTCCACCACAGGCGACCCGAGTTCCGTCTTCAACCCACCCAAACTCCCCGAGACCGAACAAACGACATCCAGCCTCAGCCCTGCCATCAAACCACTCATCTGAGTCCGCCCCAAATCCACAGCACCGCCCTGATCAAGATGCACCGACGCAACCTCAGACAAAATCAACGAATCTACGCGCCCTCCCGCACCCGCATTCACCGAACTAGTTTCATAAACCCCCTTATCCTCGGCGAATAGCCACTCGCCCGCAACCGCCGCACCGCCATCAATCAGCACCCCGCCTGACGAAACCGACGCAACCGCACCACGGTCCACATAGTCCAAACTCCCGAAATCCTTCACCTGAGAGAACGAAAGCTCCGTCACGGAAGGCTCACGCGATAAGACCCATCCGCCCCCCAGATTGTCAGCCTCCCGAAGGACCACATAAACTCCCCCTTGTCGCTCAAGGCCAGTCCCCACGTAGCGCGCATCGACGACCCCCGGCAACACCAGTCGATCTCCCGTCTTCGGCCTCAAGCGATCAGGCAAGCTCTTAGGGTAATACAAATTCCCTGAGATAACACCCTCAGGATCCGTCGACTCCAACTCCGTTGCCGAAAAACTTTCCGCCTCTTTCACAAACCGAGAAAGAACCCCAACAACGCGGTACACCCCATCGTCCAAAACCGCATCCCCACCACTCATCTCAACATTGGCAGTGTCTCCCGTTTTCAATCGCACGGACTCCCCATCGCGGTTCTGGAGAAAGCCCAGCGGCGCCACAAACAGACGTTCATCCGCAACAGACACACTCAGCGCATTGGCAGGCAATCCATCCTTAGCCACTCCCGTCACAATGCTTGACCGATCTAGAATAACCGTCGGAGCAGACGCCAAACTGCCAGTCCGTACCTTCCCGAAAATCAAAAGATCCTTTTCCGATAACCGGTATACCCCCTCCCCACCGGAAAGAGCCACTCGCACCAAATCTCCTTCGCGCCGAACAGCAACACTAGAAGCAGCTACGATCAAACTCTCACGGACATCAGGAGTAACCACAACGTTGGCCTTCACTTGTTCGGCGGGGAGCGCCAACTCGCCAGCGAGGTGCTTCACCAACGCCCAAGGACGCTCGTCAGATCCCACATCCGCCACCGAATAAACCCCGTCCCACGACGAATCACTCTGCCCGCCCACCACCACCGCATCACCCACGGAAACCTCCCCAGTATCGGCCAAAAGCACCCCAGGAACATTCGCAGTCAACCGACCCGCCGCGAATGTCGCATCTAACTCACTCCCCAACCTCGTTGCACTCTGCCTTCGAACCATTACCCACGCGTTACCGCCCCCGCCCAAAGGAGAAGGGCCTTTCCTCGCCACCTGATAAAATCCAGCCCGTCCCGCCGGGACCGACTCCAGACTCCACGCTTCCGTCTCACTCCCCGACCTCCGGACCCGATAAGTTCCGTCCCAAGCGGGATACGCTGACTGAACAAGACTCACCAAATCCCCAACCTGAGCCATCCCCGAAGACGTCATCAGCGTG
>JBIIXW010000076.1:0-14487 GCA_044347165.1 Chthoniobacteraceae bacterium | reverse complement strand
TTTGGAGTGGGTTCGGTTTTGGGCTTTGATTTTTGAGTGGTGGAAGGAGTTGAACTGGGTTGAGAGCCGACGTTGGGAGCGTTGGAGCCGGCGGGGGTCGTTTGGGTGGTGCCTGAGTGCTCGGAGGTGGGGGAGGCGGTCTCGACGGGGTCTTTGAGAACGAGGTAGGAGAGGATGGCGATGGCGGTGGCGAGGGCTGGGATGACGAGTTTGCGGGTGTTCATGGCGACGTGAGTGTGGATTGGTCTTGGGTCAAACGTGGGAAGGGTGAACTTTTATTGAATGGAACGTGTTGCAGTTGAGTTCTCGTTGGATGCTTTCGACCACGGGGTGCGGGAGGTTAAGGGCCGGCACATGGCGAGCCGCAGTTTTTTAGGAGCGTACCTCAAGTATGGGCGTGCGGCGAGGGTGGATGCGTTGGCGGCCGATCCGCCGACGGCGATGCGTTTCTTGGAGTTGGCGCGTTCATCGGGGGTGGGCCGAGAGTACGGGGTGGTCCCGTCGGAACGGTTTGAAGCACTTGAGGGTTCGGTGCTGGTTTCTGGCGGTCCTGCCATCGGTATTTCGGCGTGGGAGAGACGTCGATTTGGGGTTGGGATGAGTTTGGTGGGGGTGACGCATTCGTTGTGTTCAACGGCGGCGATGGAGGCTTTGGGCGGATTGTTGACGGCACCGGTGGAGGGGTGGGACGCGTTGGTGTGTACTTCGCCGACGGCGCGCGAGGTGGTTGTGGGGGTTTTGGATCGGTATGGTGAGTATTTGGTGGAGCGGTTTGGGTCGGGGGCGGTGTTTCCGCCGCGGCCGCAGTTGCCAGTGATTCCGTTCGGGGTGGATTGCGAGGGGATGGCGGCTTTGGTGAGCGAGCGGGGGCGGGGTGAGTGGCGTGTTCGGCTCGGGATTGAGGAGGGGGATGCGGTGGTCTTGCATGTGGGTCGTCTGAGTTTGCATGCGAAGGCGCATCCGCTGCCGTTGTTCACGGCGTGCGAGCGGGCATCAAGGGCGTTGGGGCGGCGCGTTGTTTTGATTTTGGCGGGGCAGTTTCCCAATGAGCCGGTGCGTGACGCGTATCAGCAGTTAGCTCGGGTGGTCGCTCCGGCGGTACGCGTGATTTTTATGGATGGGACGCGTGAGGAGGTTCCTCGGGATTTGTGGCAGGTGGCGGACGTCTTTTGTTCCTTGGTGGACAACGTTCAGGAGACGTTTGGGTTGGCGGTGGTGGAGGCGATGGCGGCGGGGTTGCCGTGTGTGGTGTCGGACTGGGACGGGTATCGGTCCTTGGTTCGGGACGGGGTGGACGGGCTGTTGGTGGAGACGACAACGCTTGCGAGTGATGGTGGAGCAAACATTGCGAGTCGGTATGCGCAACGTGCGGACGATTACAACCGGATGGTTGGGCATGTTTCGCAATCGGTTGCGGTGAGCCAGGAGGGGGCTGCCTCGGCGTTGATTCGGCTATTTTCGGATGAGACGTTGCGTCGTGAGATGGGGCGAAGCGCGAGTGAGCGTGCGCGAGCGGCGTTTGATTGGCGGGTTGTGATTGGAGCTTATGACGCTTTGTTTGAGGATTTGACGGCTCGTCGGAGGGCGGATGCGAAGGGGAGGTTTCGGGGTGGGGTGCCGTTGGCAGGGGACCCTTTTGAGGTGTTTAGAGGCTATCCGACTCGGGTTTTGCTTGATGAGGATACGGTGGAGGCGACTGGGGTGTGGACGATTGCTGACGTGGAAGCATTTCGGGCGTTGCCGGCGAACAGTTTCAGCATGGCGGTGAACCCTGTGGCGGTCGCGCAGGTTTGGGGTGTGCTCAGCGAGGCGGGGCGCTGCCCGTTGCGGGTCATTCGCGAGCGGGTGAGCCGAGACGTGCGGCCGTTGGCGGGTCCGGCGGTGATGTGGCTGATGAAGGCTGGTTTTGTGCGGCGGCGTTCGGGGCGCGATTAGTCGCGTACGTAGGCGCGCGAGGGAGAACCGATGTTGAGGTTTTCCATGGGGTTGGGGTAGTTGCGGTAGATGGGGTCGGACCCGAAGTAAAACCGATCGATCTCTTTGTCCATTCGGCGGATGTGGGCGAATTTTTTTCGGTTTACCAAGATGCGTTTACTGTTTCTAACGTCGCCCCACTGGAGGATTTCGATTTGGACGTTTCGGACGCCCCACTGGTTCATGGCGGACTTCGTCGGCTTGTAGAGGTCGATGGTGTTGGTGCCGGCGAGGGCCCAGCCGTAGTCGTCGACGATGAAATGTTCTCCGGTGTTGGTGATTCGGAAGGTGGTTCCCGCGGGCCAGCGCGCCCAGTCAGCGGCTGCGCTATGCATTTTTGGACCAAACTGCAGATTGGTTCCGAGGGCATTTTTCCGGCCGTAGGCGATGTGATCGGATTCGGAATGGGTGTAGGCGGTGGTGCGAACGGTTTGAAACTTTGCGCGCGCGATGGGGCGCTGGAACTTCGGAAGGGGTTTGGTCGTTTGGCAGGCCTGCAGGAGGAAAAGAACGAGTGGCAGGAAGGTGAATGCGAGACGGCGGCACATTCTCTCAGCGTAGACTGAAAGTACGCTCGCGGGAAGCATTTGAATGCCTTCGGGGCTTAGCGTGCGGCGAGGCGGTTGATTTGTGCTGCGGCGTAGGCTGCTCCGAATCCGTTGTCGATGTTGACCACGGTTACTCCGCTTCCGCAGCTGTTGAGCATCCCGAGGAGAGCGGCGAGGCCGCCGAAGTTTGCGCCGTATCCGACGCTGGTGGGGACGGCGATGACGGGGCAACTGACGAGTCCGGCGACGGCGCTGGGGAGGGCTCCTTCCATGCCGGCGACGACGACGAGAACGGCGCAGCGCTCGAGTTCTTCGCGTACAGCGAGGAGGCGATGGATTCCGGCGACGCCGACGTCGGCGATGCGGAGGACGGTGTTGCCAAAGAGGTCGAGGGTGACGGCTGCTTCATCCGCGACGGGGAGGTCGGAGGTGCCGGCGCACACGACGCCGACGAGGCCGCCACGTTTTTGGAGGGGTTGTCGTTCAACGGTGATGCAGCGCGCGGAGGCGTGCCATTTGGCGTCGGGAATGCGTTCAGCGACGGTTTCGAAGTGCCGTTCGGTGACACGGCTCGCGAGGACGAGGCCGTGTTTTTCGACGATGACGGAGGCGATGTCGCGGACTTGTTCGGGGGTTTTTCCCGAGCCGAAAATGACTTCGGGGAAACCGCAACGGCGTTCACGGTCTGTATCGACGCGAGCGAAACCAAGATTAACGAAGCTCATGCGAGAGCGATAACACCGTTGGGTAAAAAGCCAACACACGCTGCGATTTTGGCCGCGAGGTGAGTCACTCTGCATGGCCTCAATCCTGCGTCTCGCAGCACGCACGGGTTGCGACCTGGCTTCCGAATGGGTTCGTTTGCCGGCATGTTTTTCCAGCACTGATGAGATTTATGAGAGTAAGCGAGAGGCGTGAGCCGTTTGTCATTCTGCGAGTGGCACTTCATTTGATGTGCGTCGGGATGTTTCTCTACGCGGGGGGTGCTTTTGGTTTGGAGGCGAAGGTTGAGGTGCCGGCGCGCCACCGGGCGTTGCTGGAGCAGCATTGTCAGGGTTGTCACGGGGCGGAGAAGCAGAAGGGGAAGTTTCGGTTGGACGATTTGCCGATGGGGATTGGGAATGTGGAGACGGCGGAGCGGTGGCAGAAGGTGTTGAACGCGTTGAACTCGGGAGAGATGCCGCCGGAGGAGGAGAAGCAGCCGAAGGGGGAGGCGAAGGCGGATTTAATCGATGATCTTTCGAACGTGATGGTGGCGGCGCGCAAGGCGTTGGCGGATCAGAACGGGGCGGTGGTGATGCGAAGGCTGAATCGGCGTGAGTACGCGAACACGTTACGGAGTTTGCTGGGGGTGGATATCAATGTGACGGAGTTACCCGCGGATAGCGGGTCGGGCTCGTTTGATACGGTGGGGGCGAACCTCTTCATGTCGGCGAACCAGTTTGAGCAGTACTTGGGGTTGGCTCGGGAGGCCTTGGACGAGGCATTGGAGTGGCGGGCGAATCTTGGGGTGGAGCGGAAGGTTCGGATGGAGGCGGAGGATTCGTTGAAGGTCATTCAAAAGAATTATGCGGATAACTTGGACGCGTTGGAGCGCGGGACGCAGTGGTTGAAGTTGGTGGATGCGGCGATTGCGGCTCCGGAGAATGCGCAGGTGGTGGAGGAGTTGAGGGGACGGTTGAAGAAGGAGGATTTGGTTCGGCGCGAGTGGGCGAAGTTGAAGGGGGCGCCTGCGCCGGAGGATTTTGGTTTTAAGACGGTTGAGAACAATGCGGACAAGGCGTTAGGAGCGGTGAGTTATGGGACGAAGATTGGGCGCGGCTACATGCGACCGTTTCACGAGGCGTATCTGGCGATGCCGCATTTGGATACGGGGGCGTATTTGACGGTGGGCGGGGGTGGCGACATCCCGAACGACAGTATGACGATCATGGTGCCGTACGCGTGGAAATCGATTGTGGGGGATTACGTGTTGCGGATGCGGATGGGGGCGTTGGCGAGTGCGCCACTGGAGCGGAGGTTCATCGAGTTTGGGATTGATCCGCGGAATGGGCAGGTTTTGAGCACGCACCAGATTACTGGGACGGTTGAACGTCCGCAGACGATTGAAATTCCGATTACATTGACGCGGAGACATATGGAGCGGGCGAATCGGACGCTCTTTATTCGGGAGAAGGGGGTGTTGGATCACTTTTTGGTGACGCGCCGCGTGGTGGATGCGGCGAAGCGGCGCAACGGGGTGGGGCCTGAGAATGTGTTGTGGGTGGATTCGATGGAGTTGGAGCGGATTCCGGATTCGCGGCGCGGGGAAGCGCGTGGGTTGGAGGCGTTGGGAGGGTTGTTGTCGGAGGGGGCTGCGGTGGAGCGCGAGGCGGTTCGGGTGGGGCTGGAGCGTTTCTGTGTGGAGGCTTTCCGTGGGGCGAAGCCGGAGGGGGGTTATTTGGAGAAGGTGGTGGGTTTGTACACAACGCGGGTGGGCAAGGGGGAGAAGCACTTAGAGGCGTTGAAACACGTGTTGTCGGTGGTGTTGGCTTCGCCGCAGTTTCTTTATCTGGCGGAGCCGTCGGAGGATGGGAAACGCCGTGCGTTGACGGGGTTCGAGCTGGCGGCGCGGCTTTCGTATTTTTTGCAGGGTGCGCCACCGGACGCTGAGCTTCGGCGGTTGGCGGATTCGGGGACGCTGGCGGATGTGTCGGTTCTGGAGCAGCAGGCGGTGCGGCTTCTGGAGGCGCCGGGGTTTACTGGGTTTTCGCGACCCTTTGTGCATCAGTGGCTCAACTTGGACCGGCTTGATTTTTTTGAGGTGAATCGGGAGGTGCATCCACGGTTTGATGCGAGCACGAAGTTGGCGGCGCGCTCAGAGGTTTTGGAGACGTTCGACCTGCTGTTACGTTCGAACGGGAGCGTGCGGGATTTATTGAAGAGCCGTTACGCGGTGCTGAATCCGGTGCTTGCGCATTTTTATGGGATTGAGGGAGTAACGGGTGACGGGTTCCGAAAGGTGGAGTTGTCGTCGGACTCGGTGCGCGGAGGATTACTGGGAATGTCAGCAGTGATGTTCATGGGAGGAAATGGCGAGCGAACATCGCCGGTGGAGCGTGGTGCATGGGTTTTACGGAAGTTGCTAAATGAGCCGCCCCCTCCCGCGCCGGCGAACGTGCCGCAGTTGGCGCGGTTGGCGGGCAAGGTGTTGACGACGCACGAGCGCTTGATGGCGCATCAGCAGGATCCGCAGTGCGCGAGTTGTCATCGTCGGATTGATCCGGTGGGCTTCGGCTTGGAGAACTTTGATGCGGTGGGATTGTGGCGGACGGAGGACACGTACCAAGTGAAAGACGAAAATGGGAAGCCGGTGAAAGGTGCGAGTAAGACGTGGACGATTGAGGCTGGGGCTGCGTTGTATAAGGGGCCATCGTTCAGCGGCTTTCCGGAACTGCGCGAGATTGTTGCTTCACGTGTGGAGCCGTTTTCGCGGGGGTTGAGTCTGGCGTTGATTGAGTACGCGCTAGGGAGGTCAATCGGATTCCGTGACGAGGCGCTGGTGGATGCGATGGTGGGGCGTGCGCGCGGCAGGGATTATGCGGTTCGGGAGTTTGTCCTCGGATTGGTCCGGAGCGAAGAGTTCCGGATGAAGTGAGGTGGCTGCGAATGGGTTAAGTGTCTGAAGCTTTAAACGGAAGATGGATATGCAAACACGACGTCATTTTTTGAAATCGAGCAGTGCTTTAGTGGCGTTGCCATTTTTGGAGTCACTGGGCTTTCGGAAGTACGCTTCGGCGGCGTCTGCGACGGGGGTTGGGCCTGCGAAGCGGCTGATTTTTCTCGGCTTTGGCTGGGGGGTGACGGAGTCCACGTGGTATCCGGACATCAAGAATCCTGGGAAGGATTATGAGTTGTCGAAGGGTTTAGCGCCCTTGGCTCGGCACAAGGCGGATATCACGGTGGTGCAGGGACTTTGGAACAAGTACGCGAATGAGGGGCATTGGGGCAGCACGTTGTGGCTGACGGGGGCAAATCGGTATTCGCAGCCGGGGCAGAGTTTCAGTAACAGCATCAGCGCGGATCAGGTGGCTGCGGCGAAGCTCGGGGTGCACACGCGTTTTTCGTCGCTGCAGTTTTGTGGGGCGGAGACGGGGGATCCGTCGGGGCACGGTCCGGGTTTGTCGTTGGCGTGGGATGTGAGTGGAAAGCCGGTGGCGGGGTTGAACGGTCCGTTGGCGGCGTATCATCGGTTGTTTTCGCGGGACGATGTTCCGCTGGAGAAGCAGCGGGATTTATTGGCTGAAAAGCGGAGTGTCTTGGACACGGTGCTGGAGGGGGCGCGTTCGTTGAAGCGGGGTTTGAACCGAGCGGATTCGGCGAAGGTGGACGAGTATTTTCAGAGTGTGCGGGATATTGAGACGCGGTTGACGAAGGAGGAGCAGTGGATGGAAGTGCCTCGTCCGAAGGCGCCTTTTGCGGAGCCGGCAACGTTTGCGAAAGGTCGGGATGAAATTAAGTTGATGTACGACATCATGATTGCGGCGATGCAGACGGACAGCACGCGGGTGCTGACGTATCGCCAACCGGTGGCGAGTTTGTTGACGAGTTTGGACATCAAGGTGTTCCCGCACGACATGAGTCATTACCACACGACGCTGGGTGAGAAGCTGGATGCTTCGCAGCGGCGTGATTTGGCGCAGAGCGAGTTATTGGCGGGGTTCCTTGACCGGTTGAAGGCGGTGAAGGAGGCGGACGGGTCGCGGCTGTTTGATCACGTGGCGTTGGCCTATGGGAGTAACATTCGGACGGGGCATGAGTTGAGTAACTGTCCGACGATTTTGACGGGGGGCGGTGCGGGGTTGAAGTTGGGTGAGAGCGTGGTGGCGCCAAAGGACACGCCGTTGTGCAATGCATGGCTGACGTTGTTAAACGGGATTGGAGTGGAGGCGGAGCGGCACGGAGACAGCACGGGGTTATTGAAGGAAGTCATGGCGTGAGGCGAGACGCTGGGTTGGCCGTTGGTCGGGCGCAACTTCGGGGGGGGCTGGCGTGTTTCTTCTGAGGTACTTTTTTGTATGTTGAAGCGTGTGATTTTTTCGTTGTGTGGGGCGGTGGCTTTGATGGGGGCTGTGTGGGGTGGGCCACCGAATGTGGTGGTGTTTTTGGCGGATGATTTGGGGTACGGGGATTTGGGGTGTTTTGGGCATCCGGTGATTCAGACGCCGAACTTGGATGCGTTTGCGAAGCAGGGGGCGCGGTTGACGCAGTGTTACGCGGCGAGTGCGGTTTGCAGTCCGTCGCGTTCGGCGTTGTTGACGGGGAGGACGCCGTATCGGAACGGGGTTTACACGTGGATTGCGGAAGGGTCGGAGGTGCATTTGCGCACGAGTGAGGTGACGTTGCCCGCGTTGTTGAAACGGGCGGGGTACGCGACGTGTCACAGCGGGAAGTGGCATTTAAATGGGAGGTTCAATGATGCAGCGCAACCGCAACCGGGGGATCACGGGTACGATTGGTGGATGGCGACGCAAAACAATGCGGCGCCGACGCATGCGAATCCGGAGAACTTTGTTCGGAACGGGACGCCGGTTGGGAAGTTGGAGGGGTATTCGGCGTTGTTGGTGGTGGATGAGGCGGTGCGTTGGCTGAAGGAGAAGCGGGATCCTGCGAAACCGTTTTTCCTCACGGTTTGGACGCATGAGCCGCATTACCCGATCAAGTCGGATCCGAGGTTCAAGGCGCTGTATCCTGGGATTGAGGATGATGTGCAGAAGGAGCATCACGCGAACGTGACGCAGATGGACGCGGCGTTTGGGCGGTTGATGGGGGTGTTGGACGAGATGCGGTTGCGGGATGACACACTGGTGTTTTTCACGTCGGACAATGGGCCGGAGGGGGACGGGGTGAAGTCGCCGGGGCGTGGATCGTCGGGCGGGTTACGGGGTCGGAAGCGGGACATGCATGAGGGTGGGATTCGGGTGCCGGGGATGGTGCGGTGGCCGGGCAAGGTGGACGCGGGAACGACGGTGGATGTGCCCGTGATTGGGAGCGATTTGTTGCCGACGGTATTGGCGGTGACGGGTGCGGATACGAGTCCGTTGGGTGGTCGGGTGTTGGATGGGGTCGATGTGTCGGGGATTTTTACCGGGAAGGCGAAGCGTGTGGAGCGGCCTCAGCCGTTGTTTTGGCGGTTGGATATGGCGCCGAATGCGAAGGTGGCGATGCGGGTGGACGATTTAAAAATCCTCGCAGATGGAGATCGCAAGGCGTTTGAGCTGTATGATTTGGCTGCGGATCCGAAAGAGGCGAACGATTTAGCGGAGTCGCGTCCGGCGGATTTGGAGCGGATGAAGGGGCTTCTATTGAAGCAGATTGGCGCGGTGGAGGCGGAGGGGCCGGATTGGTTCAGGCGTTTGAGCCCAAGCGGCGGAAAGCCGGCGGGGCAAGGGGGGAAGAAGAAGGACGCGCGTTAGATTGGCGCGGCGATGCGGGTGGGGGGGGGGGGGGGGCGTTGGGGTCCGGTGGTGTCGTTGCTGGCGCTCCTCAACCATTGGCTACGGGTTGTCATGCCTCCGGCCTTCGGCCTGAGGGGGGATGCCTCCGGCGTGGGGGGATGTTTTGCGGTGGAGGCTGGTTACTGGGAGGGGGGCTTGACGTGGAGGAGGACGGGGCGGGTGGCTTGGCCGCCGTCGCCTTTGGCGCGGAAGAAGATCGGGCGGACGGTTTCGGGTGCCCATCGCGGGGCGGTGAGGAAAAACTGACGTTCAGTTTCACCTTCAACGACGAGCAGGCCGTTCAAGCCGAGGTTGTCCACGTAGATTCCGTGAGGGAGGTTGCGGCCGGAATCCTCTTTGCCGAGTTCGATACGATCTTTGAAATCGTGACGGGTCGCGCGGACTTTCGCGGTGATGGTCTGTCCGGGCTTGATTGCGATTTCGAGGGGTTGGTCGGGTTCGTTTCGGATCACCGGGGTGCCTTCGTCTGGCAGGATTTCGACGGTCACTTTGGGGGCAGCGCCACGCTTGATTTCGCCGAAAGCCTTGGATTCATGGCGCACGAGTCCCTGACGGGTTTGTGCGGTCACGATCATTTTACTCTGGGAGGCGTTTTCCTTGGTGGGTTCTGGAGCGTCCGCTGCGGCGTAAATCGCTCCGTAGGCGATGGTTTGTCCAGCCTCGATGGTGATGGGGGAAAGCGCAGTGAAGCCTGGTGGAAGGTCGGTGAACTCGACGGTGATGGGGCCTTCGAACTCATCGAGGCGATCGGCTTTCAGCATGAACTCGCGTCCGCTGCCTGGGCTGATGGTCGGACTGGCACCGCTGGCCACCGTGACAGAAAAATCTTCGTGGGATGGGCGCAGGCGCAGTTCGTACCGGTGTTCTTTACCGCCGAAGTCGCGCGTATCGGAGACTCGGACGAGGTATTCGCCGTTTTTTGGGGTGGTGAAGTGGAGCACGGAGTCTTTGCCGCCGGTTCGCCGCGCGTCGTCGTCATTTTCGTAGAGGAGTTTGAAGACGGGCAGTCCGTTGGGAGGCGGGACGGTGCCGGGCGGGAGCGGGCGGACCACGTAGGCGGGGGCGCCGAGGGGGTGGGAGACTGCGGTGGTGTCGAAGTAGGTGTGCCGGGTGCCTTGTCCTGGGTAGACCATGAATCCGGAGTCGGGTCCGCGCGGGTACATCCAGAGTTTTACGATTTCGCCGTCGCAGTAGAGAAACTCGTTGAGTTCCATTTCGCGGAAGTGTTGGACGCGAAAATCATCGGAGGTGTTGGCGTCTTTACCGCGGAAAGTGAGCCATGAGCTACGAACGGCTTGGAGGGCGGCGCGTTCAACGGGAGAGCCATCGGCGTGGAGCACTTGGATTCGCGAATCAAGGTTGGATTTTAGGAGAGATCCTGCGCGTGCTGCGTGGATTTCGAGCGTGATGCGTTCACCGGCTTTTGCGGAGAAGCGGTGGAAGTCCACGTCGCCTGACTCTCCGATGATTCCGCGGATGGCTCCCGGCACGGACACATGGGCGATGGCTTTGTCGGCGGGCGCGTTGTTGGGCTCGTTCTCTTGCGCGACAGCTTCGCTTGGGCGAGGCGATGTGGGCGTCGCGATTGCGTCGCCGGTTGGCTTTGCCGAGGTGGATTGAACGGGGGCGTGAGCGGATGGGGATTGCGTTACTGACGTAAAAACGTTTTCGATGCGGTGCGCTCCACCGCTGGCGAGGAAGCGTTCGAGGTGGGGTGAACCGTGGACGCGGGCGACGAACGAGGCGGGTTTGTCTTTGGGCCAAACGTTGACGGGCTCGAGGGTCGGCAGGGACCATGACTTGACGGAACCATCGCCGGCGGCGGAGACGACGAGGTTGGCTTGGTCATCGAGGAGAAGTTCCGTGATCGGGCTTTCGTGGGCGAAACGGGCCTCGAGCACCGGGTTGATTTTTGGGGTTGTTTTCGATTGAAAATCCCAGATGCGGATGCGGCGGTCGTTGCCAGCGCCGAGGATGTATTTGCTGTCAGCGGTGAAGCGGACGCGCAGCTGTTCGCCCTGGGGTTGGTTGAGGGTGTCGAGACGTTCGCCGTCGGCGACGCGCCAGAGCTTGATGGTCTGGTCTGCGCTCGCAGAGGCGAGGACGGTGCTGTCGGGCGAGAACGCGAGGTGGAAGACCGCGCCGTTGTGGCCTTTTAAGGTTTGGATGGGGTTCTCTGAATCGGGACGAAAAAGGCTCGTTCTCCCGTCGTAACCGGCGGTGGCGATCCACTGCCCATCTGGCGAGAAGACGGCGGCGTGGAGGATGTCACGATGCTCACCTTTGAGGGTGCGGATGACGTTTCCTGAGGCGGTGTCGATGAGCAGGGTTTCGCCGGATTTTCCGGTTTGGCCTGAAGCGGCGAGGAGTTGGGAGCCGTCTGCACTGAACTCGAGGTGGTTGACTTTGCCTGGGGCTGCGATGCGTTTTCCTCCGGGCAGGATCTCGATGATTTTGTGGCGGGCGGAGGCGGAGAGGCGACCGTTGGTTGCGGAGGCGTGGGCAGTGATGGTTTTCGCGGGAGCGGCCGTAATGGCGATGTCAGGGAGTGTGACGAGCGTTAGAATCGAGACGTCTGCCTTTTTGGGTCCGGGGGCGCCTGCAGCGATCCACCGTTCGATGGTTCGGATATCGTTTGCGGAGGGCTGAGGTTCCTTTTTTGGGGGCATCGCGGGCTTTGAGCCGCGCATGACTTCGAGCAGTCGGCTTTTGACGTCGCCGGGCTTGAGCATGACGCCATTGTCACCGCCTTTCAGGAGTTCTGCATAGGTTTCGACGGAGAAGCCTTCTTCGGCGTCCTTGCTATTGTGGCAGGCGGAGCAGAAGTCACGGAGCACGGGGGCGACATCGGTGTGGAAGTCGGGAGTGGGTTCCTGTGCGGTGCTGGGCAGGCTGGCGAGGAGCGTTGCGAGAAGCGCTGGGGTGCGGAGGAGTCGACGCATGGCGTGAGGGAAAGGATTGAGGGTTGGGGCGTCAGTGTTGGAAGAGGAACTCACGGCTAGTCAGGAGCGCCCAGAGCATGTCCTCGGCGGCCTCGCGTCGGGCGGTGCCGGGTTTGGCACTGTGTTGTGTGGTGGCCTCGTTGAGGGCAGCGAGGTGAGTGGCGTGTTCGGCGCGGTTTGGCGGGCGGGATAGCGTCGCGAGGAATGCTTGCTCAATGAGTTGATCGTTGTTGGGGAACATCTCGAGCAGGGCGGTGAGATTGCCGGTTGGGTTGTTGAGTCGGTCGTTAATGGTGTTGCCGTTGGAGAGGTGGAGGGCCTGGACGAGGCTGGGTTGATTGGAACGCTCACATTCGCAGGTGATTTCTCGTTGGTTTCGTCCGAACGCTTTGAGGAAGTAGGAACGCACGGAGGCGTCGTAGAGTTGAGTCGCGCGGGTTCCTGGCGGGTAAAAGTCCGTTTTTTCGGTGCTCCCGTCGTTCATCACGATGGCGTCGAACTTTTCCGGCACTCCCGTGATTGAAGCGATGGCGTCATTGAGCACTTCAGCCATGTGGCGACGAGGCAAGTAGCGAGAGAAGTGGCGTTGGTCGGTGGCGTTTCCTTCGACGGGTGCGCTGGAGCGCTGGTAGGTGGCGCTGTTGAGGATGAGGCGCATGAGTTCGCGCAGGTCGAAATTTCGTGCGGCAAGATGGTCTGCGATGGCGGTGAGGAGCGCTTCGTTGGAAGCCGGGTTGGAAGTTCGGAGATCGTCGACGGAGTTGACGATGCCGATACCGAAAAAGCTGGCCCAGATGCGGTTGGCGATGGTGCGCGTGAAGTAGGTGTTGTCGGGCGCAGTGAGCCAGTTGGCGAGGGTTTCGCGCCGGTCTTGCGGATCGTCCATCGGCAGGGGGGCTGCGTCGAGCGGGGTGGGTGGCTGGGGTTTGCCGGTGCGCGGCTGGATGAGGTCGCCGTCTGGATTGATGAAGAGCGTGCGTTTTCCGTCACCGCTCCTTGTGTCGCCGCCCCAGCCTTTGGCGCGGACTCGGGCGAACAGGTTTGCGAAGGCGTAGTACTGGTCGTTAGTCCATTTTTCGAGCGGGTGGTTGTGGCACTTTGCGCAGTTGATGGAGAGTCCGAGGAACGCCTGACTCACGTTTTCGGCCATGGTTTCAGGGTCTTGGTGGACGGCGTAGAAGTTGGTTGCGCCCTCGGAAAGGCTGTCGCCTTTGGCGACGAGCACTTCGCGCACGATTTGGTTCCACGGGGTGTTTTGGGCGACCTTGGAACGAAGCCAGGTGTAGTAGGATTTGACCGCGTTTGGCCGGAGATTGGAGCCGTTAATGAGGAAGATGTCGGAGAACCGGTAGGTCCAGTAATCGACGAACTCTGGGCGACTGAAGAGGGATTCGATGAGGCGCGCACGTTTCTCGGGGGCGCGGTCGGATAGGAATGCGCGGACTTCGGCGGCGGTGGGAAGGGTGCCGAGGGTATCGGCCATGGCGCGGCGCAGGAAGGTGGCGTCGTCGCAGGTGGGCGAGGGCGGGATTTTGAGGCGTTTGAGTTGGGCGATGACGGCGCGGTCGATGGAATTGTTGGTTGGTTCGCGGTCCCACGTTTCGGGGCGGAGTTGGTTTTCTTGGGGGGCGATGAGGCGCGCGATGACGATTCGGCTGGAGAACCAGGCGGTGACGGCCCCCGCGCCATTTCCGATGACTTCGATTCGGCCGGTTGCGTCGTCCAGTTTGGCGACGGATTCGTCTGCGGAAGCGAACTTGGCCCAGCGGGTGACGTCGCGTGAGGAGCCGTCCTTGTAATGTGCAGTGACGAGGAGGCGCAGGGAATCGCCTTTGCGGAGAAGGGTTTCGTTGGGTGTGACTTCAATACGGTCGAGGGCGGCTTCGGCGGGGTCGGGGCCTTGGGTTCCTTCGACGATCCACGTGGCGAGGGTGCGGTAATCGTCACCTCCTGGGAGGATGCGGCGACCGCCTTTGTGGGGGAGGGCGAGGGTGGATTTGGTGAGGATGAGGCTCAGGAGAGGGTCGTTTGGTTCGAGGCGGCGACCGTTGGCATCGTGAACGAGGTTGTAGTGATCGGATTCGGGATCGTATCCCGCGAGGCTGAGTCGGAAGCCGCCCTTTCCGGCGAGGGCGCCATGGCAACCGCCGGTGTTGCAGCTGCTTTTTGTGAGGATGGGGAGGATGTCGCGATGGAAGCTTGGGGTTTTGTGGCGGGTCGCGTTTTTGACGGTGACCGTGACGGGCTTTGCGGAGGGGGTGCCGTCGAGGCGTACTTTTGTGGTGCCATCGGAAACGGGACGGAGGTTGCCGGTTTGGTCGACGGTTGCGACGGATGCGTTCTCCACGACGAACTGGGCTTTGGAGATTTCGCCTGCGGGGGTGTTGGTGGAGGAGTCGATTTTGAAGGCGAGCAACTGTTGGCGGGCTTCTGCTCCGTCGAGGAGCACGGTTTCCGGGAAAATGCGTGCGGCAGGCGCCGTGGTTGGGGCGGCCTTGGTTGGGTGGAGCGGCGTGATGAGAGCGA
>JBIIXW010000012.1:0-46547 GCA_044347165.1 Chthoniobacteraceae bacterium | reverse complement strand
CGCATTGGATGATCCCGACGCACGCGGTCTGGCTTTTCCCAACACCCCGACAAATCCACACGCTCCCGACCACCCGTCGCCTGCACCAACATCCGCACGTCCCCGACCACGCCCGCATCACGCACCCATTCCGCTGACGCCGGAATCACCACAGGCCCAAATGGCAAGGTCCACCCGCCCGCTCGCACCACTCCGCTGGCGACGTCCCCCGCCTTCAATCCAATCCGCGCCCGAAAATGCCCAGGCGTCATCCGCTCCCATCCACCCTCGCGAACTTCACCCTTTCCATCGCTCAACTTCAACACCGGCGGCGACTTCGCGATTTTCTCCGCATGCTCCGCTCCGTAGAAGAACTCTGCCTCCATCACGTTCCCCCGCAAACGAACACTCACATCAACCCCCGGTGGATGCTCTCCCGCAGCCGTCCAACGCGCCAACGCTCCCAACATCCCAGCCAACTCAGGCCAGTTGCGCTGTGCATCCGAAAACTCACCCGCAACAGGAAAGCCAACCGCCGCCGTTCGGCCCGCTCCACTTTGCCAGAACGCCACCAGCGGATCGCCGTGATCATCCGCCGCACGCAGAGCCACCGTTGCCCCCTCACGCGCAATCGTTGCATTAAACCCGTCAACTCGCTCCAGCCAGCGCATCCCTCCCGCCGCGACCTCCCCCCAACCCGCCGTGCCCTTGACTTCTAAACTCTCCCCAGAAAAGGACGGACGCGACACCATCATCGTCTCCTGCGCAAACAGCGCAGGAATGCCAAACGCATCCGATTGGAAAAACATCCGCCCACGTCCCAGTTCCGCTACCTCGCGCAACAACGCAGCGTCCTTATCCGTCTCCGACCCCAGCCCAATCACACTCACCGTCACACCCGCATCCGTGGCCTCCTTCAAGGTCTTCCGATAATCATCCGGCATCTCAGAATCTGCCGCATCAGAAAACAAAATCATGTGACGCACCGGAAGATCCACCCGCTTCAACGCCTCCCAGCCCGCCCGTAAAGCCTCGCCAACAAAGATTCCCCCACCCTCAGATCGAATGCTCCGAACGGCATCCTGCATCGCAGCCGGATTGGTCCCCACTTTCCCAACGCCCACCACCTCGTGCGCTGAGGTATCAACAGCGAACACCGCCGCCACATCGTTCGGCATCAGGAGCGCCAGGCCATTCGCAGCCCCCTCATTCGCCAAATCCATCTTCGTCAACGTTCCCGGAGCCCCGCCACCCCCTGCCGGACTCGCCCCCATGCTGCCCGATCGATCCATCAAAATCGCCAGCGCCACCGCAGCCTTCCGCTGCTGATCTCGAACATCCATCGACACCGGTAGCAAAGCGTCCAACTCAGAGCCGTGGTACCCCCCTGCCGCAAAGCTTCCCCGGCCCCCCAACATCACAATCCCTCCGCCCCGTTCCCGCACAAAAAACGGTAACGCCCTCCGAAATCCTTCCGGCAAGCGGTCCGCTCGAAAGTTGTTGAAAATGACCAGTCCCGTCCCCGCCAGATCCGCCGCGCCACGCACCTGTCCTTCCCGCAAATGCCTGACCTTAAATCCATTCCCTTCTAACATTCGGATCACGGGATCCTCGTCAAACGGACTCAACACCAACACATCCCCGCCGCCCTCAACCAACACCCACCCCTCGCTCCGGTTGTTCTCACTCACGCGGTCTCTCTCAGGGGATAACTCGACCGAGTACACATGCGGTCCCCCCGCGCGAAGACGATCGCTAAACCGCACGAGCCCGCGCCCTTTTCGGATTTGAACCGTCCCAGAACCGACCTTCGCGCCGTCCCGTAAAACCGCGTACGGCACCGCGGCCACATCCACGTTCGACTGAACACGAGCCTGCACCAAGAACGCTTCCCCCTGTCCCGCACGCTGCGGCACCTCCAACGCGCCCACTTGAAAATCCGGCTCACCCCCGTCCAGTAACCAACGCACGTCCAATGGAACTCCCGCCGCAACCGCCCGCGCAGCCAACCCGTCCAACGGTTCCGTGGATTGGCCATCCGTCACCATCAAAACCCGCGCAGGACGCTCCGTGGAGCATCGCCCCAACACCCATTCCAACGCCATCCGCAGCCGCGTTTCGCTGGCCTTCAACTCCGCACGCACACCAAACCGCTCACGCACCTCTGCGCCAAAATCCGCCACACGCAACACACCGTCCGACGGACGCGCCCTCTCCAGAAGACCCAGAATCTCGTCCCCCTGCAAAGCCTCCACCGCATCCGCCGAAGCTGATCGATCCATCAACACCCACAAATCGAGCCCCCCCTCGCGCAACCGCACCGCCGGACGCATGAGAACCAAAACCAGAACGGCAACCGTCAACATTCGGAGCGGTCGTTTCACCCCAAGCCAAGGAAGGCAACGCGCAAGCGCCACAAACATCAGACCGAGCAGTGCCCAATAGGGATTCTCAAACCTCATCAAAACCCTCCTCTCCACGGCGCTCGCTCCATCCGATCGCAGCCCAAGAGGCAACCAGCGCCAGCCCTGCAACACACACCCATACATTGCGATACGGATCTTCCACACTCTGTGCGATATCTGACTCTTCCGCTGCCTGATCCAAAGATCCCCCCGAGTTCACACCCCGCAAATCCGCCTCTGCGGCGTCGCCAAAATGCGCCGCCCCCTCAAGACAGACCTGCCCAGATGCATCACTCACTTGGAAGCGCCCTCCCAAATACGGTGCGCGAACCTGAATGCCAGGAGCAAGCCGCGTCGGTTCTCGCCCCTCCACGCTCATGCGGTAACGTTCACCCGCTACCAATGGCAACAACTCGCCTCCCGCGATATTCACCGCGCTGAACCCCTGCTCCCGCGACTGCACGTCTGTCATCATTCGACTCAGCAACAAAATCATCGCCGGAACGCGGTCCGCATTCGACCGCTCCACGGCAAAGTTCAAGTACAAGCGCAACCCACCATCTCTCATCCCTCTCCAAATCAGTGGCTCTCCGCCCTGCCAGACCAAAACGCGATCTCCTTCTACCGGACGCATCAACCCCGTTCCCGCGTGGAGAAACCCGTCCCAAACTCCATCCAAAACCCACGCATCGCTCTCCGCAAAAATCGATCCCGAACGCGACGACTCCTTCCCAACGGGTGCCGAAACCACCGCGTGCTGACCCCTCCGCAAGGTCGTCTCCTCTCCGTCCGTAACCCAAACCAAGGCGGCATTTTCGGTCAGCACCTCCGCCACCCCATCCATAGTCCCAACCACACGCGAGAATGATGCTCCCCAAGGCCCACTCGGACCACGCACGGCCAACGCTCGCGCCACGGGAGCCACGAGCGGCAACCGGTCATCGAACGTGAACTCGTCCGCGTCCAAAACCAGCGCACCCGAATGCACCGCCTCGGGAAACGTTCCGCGCACCGTTAGCACCTCGCCACCCGCCAACACCAGTTCCTGAGCAGGGGAACGCCCATCCGCATCCTCCCATCTCCATGAACGGCGAACCTCCCCGTCACTCCAGTTGCGCAGCATGGCCTCCCACTGAACTTTCTCCATTTCCCGCCACACCCGAACTCCCACCCAACCCACATTTTCCACCGAATGCCCAAAGGCGAGCGTCGCGACTCCCGAAATCGAACGCTCGGGCACCCGGTCCGTCACCCAGACAACCGTCCCCCCACCCGCTCCATGCGTCTGAACCATCCCAGACAACACCTCCTGCGGATCAGCCTGCTTGGCCCTCGGTTCACATCGTACAATAGCGTCCCACGCATCCGCCCACAGCCCACCACGATAAACGGGACGCTGCGGAGCCGATGCCGCGACCACCGTCCACTCCGTCGGAATCGGGCTCCTCACAAAACCCCGTAACCGATCCGGCAACTCACGCTGCACTCGCTCACGGCAAGCCTCCATAGACGGGGAATCATCCACCACCAAAACGACGCGACGCCAAACCCCAGAGTCCACCCACCGCGGCTGCATCAGTACCCACGCACCACACAACGCCGCAAGAAGTTGTAACCAAAGTGCGGGGGACGACTGCAATCGATGCCACACGGCACCCTTTGGAGAGATGGGCTGCAGCTTTTCCAAAAGAAACAACGTGCTCACCTCCACGCGGCGAACCCGTTCGCGAAGAAAGTGAATCGCGAAAATCGCGGGCACAGCCGCAAGCGCGAGCGCTCCCCACGGATTCGCAAAATGGATTCCCGCCATAACGACCCTCAACGAGGTTCGACCACTCCCGCAATAAACCCCTCGTTCGCAAAGGCCTCCGACAAACCGTCCGCACAAGCGATACGGCCAATCAAGACTCCACGGCGACGAGCCTCCTCCGCCCACAAGCGAAAATGCTCACGGTATGCGCGCTGGTACTGCTCTGCGCCACGACGATCCACCCGCTGCACCCGCCGAACGCCGGTCTCACAATCCCTCATCTCGACCCCGTCGCTCCAGTCAGGATCCGACTCCTCCGCTGCATAGGGCACCAGTAACACCGCTTGAGAAGCCTCTCTCGCGAGAACATTCAACCATGCGCCGGGATCGCCGGGCCACAAGCAATCGGTGATCACCACACGCATAGCCCCACGCCGCCACGGAACCTCAAGCGCGAGCGGTGCATTTCCCTTCGCATGCGCCGGTTCCGAAAACGAAATCTGACCAACGAAATCCTCCGATAGCGGCTCCAGCACGCCGTCACGCACACACCACCCTCGCACCGAGGCGCCCTGCCCAACTCCCGCCATACCCGTCCACCCCGCAATCGCACGAACAACCACCTCTTTCCGAGAAGTCAACGCCATGGACCGCGAACCATCCACAACCACATCAATCAACGGACTCACCTCTTCCCGAAACACTTTCAGAACGTGCTGCCCTGTGCGGGCATACACATTCCAGTTCACATGCCGCAAATCGTCTCCGGCAACGTACCGACGGTGATCCTCAAACTCGAGCGAATTGCCCATCCGCACGCCGCGCGCACCGCCTGTGCCGCCCACCCAGCGACGAACGGAAAGCGGAAGCCTCCACCGCAACGCGGCATCCGCAGCCTCGCGACGCGCCAACTCCATCAGACGGTTTCGCTCCAGACCCACCGCCGAGATCGTGTTCATGCAGACCTCCCCGCACCGCGCTCCCGATCCAAAAACGCCCGCCACGCTGGTTGCCGCCGCCACCAACGAACGGCCAGCCAAATCGCCAATCCTTGGTAAAGGGCAAACGCCAGCAGCGACGCGATGAGCCACCCGCCCGTCCGCAAGATCTCGTCGCCCCCTTCCATCGCGCCCACCCAGATGGAGGCGGGCGGAATGAACGGCAACACGAGCGAACCCCAGCCGTCACCTAACTTCGAAACAGCTCCGAACACCGAGGCCGCCAACCCGCCAAACACCAACATCAAAAAGAACGCCACTTTTCCATCTCGCACCCGCCTCGAAAACAGTCTCCAAACCACCAACCCCGTTGGCAGTAGGGTCAGATACTGGAGCAGACGGACAAACGGTTCTATCTCCCGATTTGCCACCCCCATCCATCCCGAAGGCCCCCGCAACTCGACCGTCCCGCGAACCAGCTTCAGCGCCCCCTCAACATCCGCAAACAGCAACAAACCCGCAAAGGCCAGCAGCGGCAACCAAACCGAACCCACCCAGTGCGGAGTGAACAAAGCCTCGGCCCATTGTCCCAGTCGACTCCGCCCCCGCATCTGCCGTAGATGCACCGAGCGCAACTCTCTGCCCGGTCCAATAAACCAAAAGAAAACCAACGCCGTAAGTCCTACCCAGATGAAAAAAACGACCACCCACTCATCTGGGATGCCACGCCGCACCCCCTTGGAAAGCCGCGCTATTGCGGTCAACGCCACGCCCCATCCACCCATGACCACCCATCGCGACATCTTCGCCCCATTCTCAGCCACGCCCCCAATCGCGTCGCCCGCCAATCGAAGCAACACCACCATGGCGCCAAAAGCGGTGCCTATCATGAGAAGCCACCCCCACCCCATTCGATTCAGTGCGGCCATCTGCGCAGGCTGAAACTGCAGACTCAACAACCAACCCGACGTTAACATGGTGCAAAATGCAATCGTCCCCGCCCCACCAGCTAAGCGCGCCAGCCCTCCCAAGCCACCTGACGCTAATCCGCCGGCCGTTAAAACCCCGCTAATCAAGAGCACCAACGTCAGTACCTTCGCATCCGCAACTAAATCAACGCCACCCGCAAAGTAACGCATCCCAAAATACGGCAGCAGCGACACCACCAAAAGCAGACCCTGCGTCATCAGGGACATCCACTTTCCAAATGCCAACCCCACGCCGCTCACGCCCGCAGCGGTCATCAACTCAACATTCCGCGTTCGCCTCTCCTCCGCCAAATCCATCATTCCGCGAATGGGCACCCCAAGCACCAAAACCACGATCATCAGCGCCCAAAAAAAGCCGCCCACAAAGGACGCGTCCCCACCCCGTTGCTGTCGCGTCAACCCAGACGCCACCGTTAACAACATTCCCAGATGCAGCGCAATAAACGTCCACTCAAACGATTTACCCCGAAGCCCCTGACGAAACTCCTTCACCAACAGCGGCGACAGCCAGTCCGGAAAATCTCCGAGGCTCTCACCCGTCCTCGTCTGCGATTCTGACACACGCATCTCACTCATTTCGCCGATCCTCCTTCGTTTTTGAGAACCTCAACAAAGATCTCTTCCATCGTGGCCTCATGCCTTTGCAGCCCGCAAAGCGGCAGCCCCGCCTCCACCATACGCCGCACCTCTTCCGCAAGCATCCCGTCCGTTCCGCCGGAGAACACCGCACGCACCCCTCCGGAAAACTGCTCCCTCACCTCCCAACGCGCCTGCAACTCCATCCAAGAAACCAGCGCCTCCGTTCCAGCCGCCACTCGCACTTCATACACCACCCCTCGCCCCGCGCGGCCTGCCTCCCGCAGGCTTCCGCTTCCCCCCTGATGCACAATCTTACCGCCCGAGATAAACAGCAGCGAATCACACATTTCCTCCAACTCGGACAAAATGTGTGACGAGATGAACACCGTCACCCCCCGGCGCTTGAGGATCCCAACCGCGTTCTTAAACTCCAATCGTGCCTTCGGATCCAACCCCGCCGCCGGTTCGTCCATAATCAAAATCTCCGGACGCTGCAGCAGCGCGCGTCCGAGACAAACCCGCTGAGCCATCCCCTTGGACAATCCTTTCAACGGCCTCTCCCTCAGTGCCTCCAAACCCGAAAACTCAATCACCTCGCGCAGCCGCTCCGTGCGCTCACACCCACGCAACCCACACAATCGCGCATAGAAATCGAGGTAGTCTTCGACGGTTAAACCCGCATCCATTCCATACGCATCCGGCATCCATCCCACCAATGCCCGAACGCGCGCCGCATCGTCCACCACATCGAATCCACCAATCTCAACCACACCCGCATCAGGCACCTCCAAGGTCGCCATCACCCGCATGGTGGTCGTTTTGCCGGCTCCATTCTCGCCGATGAAACCCGTCACAGATCCCCTCGGAATCTCGAAGCTCACCCCGTTCACCGCAGGAACTCCGTCGAACGATTTCCACAGGTCACGCACCCGAATGATGGAGTCACTCGCGCTCATGGCTTCACCTCCGATTCCACGGGGCCCACACACAACATCCGATCCCGTTTCCACTCAATCTGGGGCGATGTCGCCACAAACAAATCCGAACTCTGCGCCGCCCCAAAGAACCAACCCTGCCGCGTCCGCGCCACCGTCACTCGCTCCACAAGATTCCGACTCGGCTCCTCAAAAAAGCCACCAACCCACTCCGCAAACTCGCGCTCCGTAACCTGCCGCACCTCAGCACGCCCTCCCGGCTCGAGCTTGTCCGCCCTCCAGTGACGCCCATCTGCTCCCGTGAAATAGACGGGCGCCAGCGCTGAGGCTAACGACGATTCCAAGACCGGAGCGCCCTTCGACAGTCCTTCCTTCAAAACCACCGACGAACGCGACGGAACCCATCCCTGCACTACATGTCCCTGCACTTCGCGCGAGCGAAACCAATCTCCGGACAACTCGCGCCCCGAACGCAGGAACTGACCGGCTCGTTGCCCGCGCAGCATGGAAAACATTAGTTCCTCGGGCAGTTCAAACCCGCGCATCGCCATCATTCCGCACCGACTCAGCTGTTCCTGGTACAGCGCAGCCCGCGTCTCTCCCGGAGTGAACAGGAGCAGCGCGTTCCGAACACCAACCCCACCAATCCCATCGCGTATAACCACGGCTCCCACCAACCCCGCCAGTGCGATTGCGGAAATCACGGGAATCGTGACGAACAATCGGTGCCTTCGCCGCGTCGGCGCGAAAAAGCGAAGGTTCAACGGGACGGCAATCACCGAAAAACCCGCGAGAAAGAGGATCAACACAACAGCACTTCCACCGAACCGAGGCGTTAGTTGCGAAGCCCAACTCTGATAATCCTCCACGCACCCCGGATAAGGGTTCTTTTCGAGCCCAGCAATCAACTGAATCAGCGACTTTGCAACCTCGTTCGTGGCAGGAAAAGGGCCCACATCCACCACCTTTCCCAACCCAAGCGGGCCTGCAACATCCGGCAACTCTCCCTTCGGAATCGCCTCATCCCGATGAAGATGCATCCATCCGCCAGCACGGATCCAGTCTTTCATCTGCTGCTTGAGCGCGACTCCCGATCTATTCCAATCCGAAGCTGTAATCCACATCCCGCTGGCGTTCAGGAAAGTTCGGGGATCTACGGGGATGCTATCGAGCTTTAGGCTCACCCCTCCCAAGTCGGAATAACTCACCGACGAGGGTCCTTTCATCGTCGCCGAGAATCGCTCCACTCCGGCTTTCCACGGCACAGCTCTCAGCTCCTTCGACAACTCTGCGTCCATCTTTTCGCCATCCGGTGTGACCAACAAATACGCGCTCGTGCCCGTAATGTCCCCGTGCCTGACCGGACGATGAATGCGTCCGTTGACTCCTTCAGCCTCTAGAACGATTTGGCGGTACGACTGACCATGATGGAACGCGACCGGAAGGAACACGTCTCGCGTCGACACCCCGAGCGGAATCTGAACCACCACTCGAGCTGAGGATAAGTCGGCCCCGCCAGCGCCATTGAAGAGTCGGTCATCCGTGAAGAAGGACGCTCGTAGCGACTTGGCCGTTCGGTTCTCGAAGCGCAAACGGAGCGGCAAAAAAGGACCTCCCGCCCATTTCTCGGGAAACCCTTCCGGCACCGAAACCCGCAATTTTTCGTTCTCCACCAAAACCTGTTCTCCCACGGCCATCACTGGCCCTAGGCAGAATACGAAGAGCGCAGTCAGCAACGTCAACGCCACAAGAGCCGCTCGCCGCCCCCCACCGCGGAGCATCAGGAAATCCGTTAGCTTCATAACTTGGCCTCCCGCAGTGTTTCCGGCAGCCCCGACCGATCCACCGGAACCGCTTCAATCAAATCAGCCACAATCCGGTCCGCCGTCCTCCCCGCCACCCGGGCTCGGTAATCGAGCACCAAACGATGGCGCAACACCGAGGGCGCTAAAGCACGCACATCCTCAAAGCCCGCGTTGATCCTTCCATGCAACAACGCGCGCGCCTTGGCCGCTGCCGCCAGCGCCAACGCCGCTCGAGGAGATGCACCAAACCGCAAGTCATCGCCCGACACCGCGCCGCCCGGTTGCGTCCCATGCACCAGTCGCGCAATGTAACCCGCCACCGGCCGCGGCATGAACACGCGACGAGCCAACGCACAGGCCGCCGCCACACCCGACGCGTCCGTCACCGGCTCTACCTCCGGTGGAACCCCCATCTCCCGCTCCAGGACAATCCGCTCCAGCACTTCGACAGAATCCAATCGGACCTCGATTTTGAAGAGGAACCGGTCCAACTGCGCCTCCGGAAGCGGATACGTCCCCTCCAGCTCCACCGGGTTCTGCGTTGCGAGAACAAAGAACGGTTCCGGCAGCATTCGCGTCTCGCCCATGACCGTCACCTGCCGCTCCTGCATCGCTTCCAAAAGTGCACTCTGCGTCTTGGGCGACGCGCGATTGATTTCGTCCGCCAACACCAACTGCGCAAAAAGCGGCCCGGGCTGAAACACAAGTCGACGTCCCTCACCCTCTTCCACCAACACGGGAGTTCCCGTGACATCCCCCGGCAACAGGTCTGGCGTGAACTGAATCCGACGCGTCTGCAATCCCGTTGCCCGCGCAAGCCCTTTCACCAACTCCGTTTTCCCTAACCCAGGCAACCCCTCGAGCAAAACGTGTCCCCGCGCGAGCATGCCCACCACAACCTGCTCCACAACTGCCTCCTGTCCAAACAACACCCGCTCAAGAACGAATCTCAATCGACCGAGCCCTTCAGCAGCCACTTTCGCTTCCTCTTCTCTCAAATGGTTGTTTTCCATGACATTTCACTGCGACTCACGTTTTCCGCTGAAGTACCGGCGCAATCGCTGCGCTTCTTCTGGTGGCACAGGGCGGCTCCTCCAAGCCGCTCCGCTACCGCCATTTGGCAAAAGGCTGAGCCCGCCCGCTGGTCCGACCGCCACCCCAGTCGCCTCGGCCTGCGGAGCGTTGCGAACCTCCCGAAGAACATCCCCCGCAACGGCTCCCAATCCATCCGCCTGAGCTGCGGGTAACGCCTCCAGCACCCCTGCTTCGAGCCGCGTAACCTCGGGAGAAAACGTCAGCGGCGTGTCGGAAGACGCGTCCTCGGATGGACCAATCCCCGAAGCCCGCTCGCCCTGATTGCTGGACCGCCCTGAGCCAGTTTTTCGGCACAATCCGCACTCTCCCATTTTTGCGAGAGCCTCGCTCAGCCGATCTTGCATTTCCCTAAACTCCCTCGCGGAGAGGGACTTCGCCCCTCCTTCGGCGAGCTGTTTCAGCATCTGCTCCAGCCCTTTGTCCAACCCAGGCTTGGTTCCGGAAGCCGCCCGCAACGCAGCGGAAAGGCGTTCCCCCACCGCCCGCTCTCCCTCGCCACTCGGTCCCGACGCAAAATCCTGCAACGCGTCTTGAATCCGCTCCATCTGAGTCGCTAACTCTCGCCCACCCTGTTCCAGCTCGCGCGCAAGCTGCGCTGCCGCCTCCAGACCGCCCTGAGAAAACCAGTCCTTCGCATCGCGCCCCTTCATCCGTTCCAACTCCTCTCGGAGCTCCTTCACTGCCTCCTCCTCCAGCGCCTCGTTGGATTCCATCGCGGCAAGTAACGACTCAGCCTCGGCAACCACCGGTGGCCGGTTCGTCGGAACCGCCCGCACCACCTTCGTTTTATCAGGCGCAAGCATCAAAAGAGCGCACACGAAAAGCCAAGCCCCCAGCCCGCTGAACGCTCTTCCAGATTTCCACGACCAGAGACGTTCCACCCCCGGCACGGGATCCGGCCAATCTCCCACCCCTTCGGCCGCGGCACAGAGTCGCGAATGAAGTCCCAATCGTTCGTCCATCCGAGGAAAAAGCCGTTCCCGCCCGGAATGGTCCTTCCGCAGTTTTGCGACGGCCCAACCGAAACAAACCAACCCCGTAAGCCAAGCCAGGCCCCCAAACATCCAACGCGCAACCCCCGCCTGCCGGAGAGCCAGCCCCACCAAAACATCAACCGCTGCCAACACGAACAATGGCCTCCTCGCCACCTCAATCGACCTCGCAAAACTGAATCGCCGTCTCACCCGCCGCTCTGCATCCCGCCAAAACATCTCCGCCGATTCCCTCGCCACGGGACGACATTCAGAAAGAGGGGCTCGCTGGGGGAAATCTGACATCGGGAATCAGTCTTACTTCCTGAAAGGTAAATAAACCATCTCCCAACCATTCCCCACTGCCAAAATAGCTTAGCAAAGCTCAACTCAGAGCGCCCCGCTCACTGACACTGTCTTCGAAGAGTCAAATCCATCTAACGGATCCGTGCTGAACTGCGGAGATTAATCCTCCAGTCTCACAAAAGATGCCCCATCTTTAATCGCTTTGTTTCGAGATACTTTTGATTGTGCGGATTCGGGGGCAATGCAATCGGAATTCGCTCTGTAATCTCCAATCCGTATCCCTCCAGTCCGATCACCTTCCTCGGATTGTTGGTGAGAAACCGCATCTTCCGAACGCCCAAATCCACGAGAATCTGCGCTCCAACACCGTAGTCCCTCAACTCCGCCGGAAAACCAAGGCTCAAGTTCGCCTCAACGGTGTCCAAACCCTGCTCCTGCAACTTGTAAGCATGAATCTTCGCCGGCAAACCAATCCCGCGCCCCTCCTGCTGCCGCATGTACAACACCACCCCAGAACCCTCCGCCTGAATCCGTTCCATCGCCGTTTTCAACTGGCCACCGCAGTCGCAACGGGCAGACCCAAAAACGTCTCCCGTCAAACACTCGCTGTGCACACGTACCAAAACCGGCGCTCCACTCCCCACGTCCCCCTTCACCAAAGCCACATGGTGAGCCCCATCCACCAAGCTCCGGTACAGATGTAACTCAAACTCCCCCGCATCCGTCGGCATCTGAACCCGCTCCTCCAAAACCACCAACTTCTCACTCCGCCGCCGGTACTCAATCAACGAGGCAATACTGCACAACTTCAACCCATGCTGACGCCGAAAAGCCTGCAACTCCGGCAACCGAGCCATCGTGCCGTCCGTATTCAAAATCTCGCACAAAACGCCGGCCGGCTCCAGACCCGCAAGCCGCGCCAAATCAAGACTCGCCTCCGTGTGCCCCGCACGCCGCAACACACCTCCCTCCTTCGCCCGCAACGGAAATACATGCCCCGGTTGCACCAAATCCTCCGGCCGCGCCCCCGTGTCCGCTAAAATCGAAATCGTTCGCGCACGATCCGCCGCCGATATCCCCGTCGAAACCCCCGTCCGAGCATCCACCGATACCGTGAAATCCGTCCGATGACTTTCCCGATTTTGCGCCACCATCCGCTGAAGCCCCAACGCATCCGCACGACCATCCGTCACCGAAACACAAATCAACCCGCGCCCATGGGTTGCCATAAAGTTCACCGCCTCCGGCGTAATCCGTCCCGCCGCCATCACAAGATCCCCCTCATTCTCACGATCCGCATCGTCCGTCACCACCACCATTTTCCCCGCCCGCACATCCGCAATCACCGCCTCAACGGAATCAAACTCCAACGCTTCAGGCTCGCTCATCAGTCATCCTTTCAAAATCAGCATCCCCCCTCATGCAGCCGTCTCTCCCAACGGCGCAATCAATCCACGCAACGTCACACACAAATCCTCCATCGCCCCTCGATACACCCCAGAAACCGCCGCCGAAACCGGTACCGACTCCAACTGCCGCCGCGCATCATCCAACATCGCGCACCCACGCTCCACCGCATACCGCACCGCTCCCGCCTCAATCGCCTGTCCAACCAACGCTCGAACCCCCTGCTCGTCTCCCGACAAAATCTGAGCCGTCATCCGCGCTTTCTCCGCCAACGAAGCCGTCCCCAACAAATGCAAAATCGGCAACGTCAGTTTTCCACGCCGCAAATCCGAGCCCAACGTCTTTCCAATGCGCTGCTCGTCCCCCGCCAAATCAATGCAATCATCGTAAACCTGGTACGCCGTCCCAATCTGCATCCCAAAGACGTTCATCGCCGCGCAAACCTCCGAAGAAGCCCCGTTCAACGCAGCCCCCAGTTCCGCCGCAATCGCAAACAACGCCCCCGTCTTCATCCCAATAATCCGGTAATAATCCGGAACCGATAACGCAAAATCAAAACGCCGCTGCGTCTGCACAATCTCTCCCGTACACACCTCGCTAGACGCTTGCGCAATCCGCCGACAAATCCGGATGTCATCAAAACTCGCCGCCAACCGCAGCGAGTGCGCAAACAAACAATCGCCTAACAAAACCGCCACCGAGTTCCCCCAACGCGCGTTCGGAGTCGGTTGCCCCCTCCGCACGTCCGCGTGGTCCAAAATGTCGTCGTGAACCAGCGTCGCCGCATGAATCAACTCCACCGTCACCGCCAACCGCCGGTGCTCCTCCGTCACACCCCCCGTCAATCCCCCTGCCAAAACCGCCATGGCCGGACGAAGCCGCTTCCCGCTGCTCTCAATCGCATACGCAACGTGCTCCTCCAACGCTGGATCAAACTGCGCCGCCTGAGCCCGAATCTCCGCCTCCACCTGCTCCAAATCGGAACGGACCGGTGCCAAAATCCGTCTCAAATCGCCCGCAGACCCGTGATCTCCGGACCACGCACCAGGAGACACTTCGCCCCCAAGTTTGACCGATCCATCAGCCGCAGGGTTTGGAGAAAGAACTTCAGCGTTCACAAGGGGAACCTTAGAAGCTCGACCCCGAGAGTCAACGGGCCGCAAACCGCCCCTCTGCATACCATCCCAAATCACCGAATCTTTTGATCCGGCAATTCCTTCTTAACCCCCTCATCCAAAGGCATCTTGTCCCGCTCCGGCGTCAACCCGCCCTCCGCCATCCGGCGCGCCAACTCGCCCCGCAAAGAAGCAACCGTTTCCCGATGCATCTCCACCGCCGCAAGGTTGCGCGTCTCCTCAGGGTCCGCTGTCAAATCGTACAACTCCTCCGGATGGCGGTCAGTCCCACCATCCCCGTGCGGATACCGAATAAACTTCCACCGGTCCGTCCGCAATGCCCTCACGTTAGGCGTGTAAGGAAACTGCTTTTCGTAGTTGTACTCGTAAAACCACGAAGTCCTCCACGCCGGATCTCCCTCCCGAACCATCCGAACCCAAGACCGCCCCTGCACCCCGTCCACTGCCGACGCCCCGCACAACTCCAACACGCTCGGCGCCACATCCAACGTCAACACCTGCTGGGAAACCACTTTTCCCGACGCCAACCCCGGGTAACGCACCACCAACGGGATACGAATCGATGCCTCATGCGCGGTCCGCTTATCAACCATCCCGTGCTCCCCCTCAAGCAACCCATTGTCCCCCATAAATAGAATCACCGTGTTGTCCAACTGGCCCGACTCCTTCAGATAAGCCACCAACCGACCCACACTGTCATCCACACTCAGAATCGTGCCCCAATACCCATGCACCATGTTCTCGAAATCCTTCACCGCCTCCGGCCGGTCATCCGGAAACTTCTTCCGCCAATCAAAGAGCGGTCCGTAAATCCCATGCCAAGTGTACAAACGATCCCTGATCCAGCCCGGCTTGTCCGCCAGCTGAAACGCGGTCGCTGGATACGGAACACGTACCCCGTCAAATGTACGCGCGTACTTCTCCTCCGGCGTATAGAAACTGTGCGGCGCCTTGTGCCCCAAACACATCGCCCACGGACGCCCCCCATGGTCCCGCTTCATCCATTCCAACGCCATGTCCGTCACCGTCGTCGTGTAATACCCCGGAACCACCTTCGCCTCCGCCCCGTTCACGCTCCATGGCGTGTCGAAGTATTTGCCCTGACCTTTGTGCGTCACAAAATCGTCAAACCCCGCACGCGGCTTGTCATTCTCTTCGCCCATGTGCCACTTGCCCATGTACGCCGTGTGATAACCGCTCTCGCGCAGCCGACCCGGCCAATGCGGCAACTCCGCCGGCAACTCCGTAAAGTTGTCACGAACCCCATGGGCGTGGGCGTACCGCCCCGTCAAAATCGAGGCCCGACTGGGCGAACATAGCGAGGTCGTGCAAAACGTGTTCGCGAACCGGACCCCCTCCGCCGCCAACCGATCAATGTGAGGTGTCTTCAACGCCCCGTGTCCCGCACACCCCATCGCGTTCCACCGCAAATCGTCACACAAAATAAACAAAACGTTCGGACGCCCCCTCGTCTCCGCCGCCCCAGCCAAGGAGGCCAACAACACCCACGTTAAAAGGCCCGAAGCGCACCAAAGCACCCGAACCCCACCGAAAAATACGAAACTACCCATCCTCCCACCCAGAGCGAGTTCCGGACCCGTCACTCCAACCCGGCATTTCTGCGCAACTCCGCCTTCACATCGCGGCAATATCCCTCCAAATCCGGGGCCAAAAGAATCCCAGAAACAATCACGACCCGACGCGCCCCAGCACCCAACACCGCCTCCAAATTTTCCCGCTTCACTCCGCCAATACAAAAAATCGGGACTGTCACCCGACGATGCACTTCCGCAATCTCCTCCAACCCGATTGCCGGACGCCCCGCCTTGGTAGGGGTTGGATACAACGGACCAAACCCGATGTAATCAGCGCCCTCGGCCTGCGCCGCCTCCGCCTGCGCCAGCGCATGCGTCGACTTGCCAATCAAAACCGGCGGAACCTCCCCCGCCAACGCCCGACCCGCTCGCCAACGCGCATCCGCCACCGCGTGATCCTCCTGCCCCACATGCGCCCCATCTGCACCCACCGAAGGCACCAACTGGGGAAAATCATTCAAAATCAGCGGCACCCCCGTCCCCGATAAAACCTCTGCCACCGTTCCTGCCAGCCCCTCCACGTCCTCCTCCTCCCAGCCCTTGGCCCGCACCTGAATCACATCCACCCCGCCCGCAACCATCCGCTCCACAATCAACGCCGCATCCGCAGGATTCGCATACCCCGTGTCAAAAATCCCGTACAACAGCGCGTGAGAAAGTCGGTCCGACATAGCCTGTAAACTAACACCCGAAGTTCCGTCGAAAAGTGGACAGTGGGAAGCCCCAGCTTTTTGCAAAAGCAAAAGCGAAAACCAATCGAGCGAAATCGACTGCGCCCCTTCTGATAGACCGGTACATCACCCCAGTGTGCCCTCCCCCCTCTTTCCCAAGCCCTGTGGGCGCGCAACAACGTATCTCGCCCCTACGTGGCTCAGATGGTTTCGCTCTGTTCCTCGGGCGATGCCCGAGGCTGATATGAAGTGCGCCTTCGGGGCACCGTGCCTCCCCATTTCCGCAACCGCATCGCCCGAAAGCCCCAGAGCTTATCACCCTGTTTTCAATCACCAGAGATGACAGAACGTTTTTTGCGGGTTAGAAGATTCTCTGATAGTTCGCAAAAATTTTCTTACCGTGAAACTCCTGACTCAATTCTGGAACTCGTCCATCGGCAAGAAGTGGATCGTCGCGCTAACCGGGTTGGCGCTGATCGGCTTCGTGTTCGGCCACCTCGCAGGAAATCTTCAGGTCTTCGCTGGCCCCGAGAAAATCAACGAGTACGCGGCTTTCCTTCACTCCATCCCGAAAACCCTGTGGGTGATGCGCATCGGCCTCATTCTTGCATTCGTCACTCACCTCGTGGCAACCATCTCTCTCGTGACGGCGAATAAGTCCGCCCGCCCAGAGGCGTACGCCGTCACTAAACATCAGGTTTCGCGGCTCGCAACACGCATGATGTTCGGGAGTGGCTTGGTCATCGTTTCCTTCGTGGTCTATCACCTCCTCCACTACACCCTTCGTACGACCGACGCCCGATTCAAACTCCTTGCCGATGGCGGGAAACTCGCCTCTGAGAACGATGTGCACACGATGCTCGTTCTCGGTTTCCAGAGCCCGCTCGTCTCCGCGTTCTACCTCCTTGCCGTCGGATTGCTGGCAGTGCACCTCAGCCACGGTGTCACCAGCGTCTTCCGCACCCTTGGCCTCACCTCGCACAACAACGCCACTGGGCTCGTGAAACTCGGCAATCTCGTCGGCGCAGCGGTCTTCGTCGGGTACGGCTCGATTCCAGTCGCGGTGCTCGCCGGATTTCTCAAACTCCAAGCCTGACGGCCACTCCACCCACCCTTCAACCCCTTTCAAGCATCCCTGAAACAATGAGCATCACCCTCGATTCCCGGATTCCCTCCGGACCGCTCGAACAGAAGTGGGAGAATCACAAGTTCGAATCCAAGCTCATCAACCCGGCCAATCGCCGTAAGTTTGAGATTATCATCGTCGGCACCGGTCTCGCCGGGGCATCCGCAGCCGCCAGCCTCGGAGAACTCGGGTACAAGGTGAAAGCCTTCTGCTACCAAGATTCACCACGCCGGGCGCACTCCATCGCCGCTCAGGGCGGTATCAATGCCGCCAAAAACTACCAAAACGACGGCGACTCCGTGCACCGTTTGTTTTATGACACCATCAAAGGCGGCGACTTTCGCGCCCGAGAAGCAAACGTCCACCGTCTCGCCGAAGTCAGCGTTTCCATCATCGACCACTGCGTCGCCCTCGGCGTCCCGTTCGCTCGCGAATACGGTGGTCTGCTCGACAACCGATCCTTCGGCGGTGCCCAAGTCTCGCGAACCTTCTACGCTCGCGGTCAGACCGGCCAGCAACTCCTCCTCGGCGCCTACTCCGCGCTAAATCGACAAATTGCTGCGGGCTCCGTCGAGATGTTCCCACGAACGGAAATGCTCGATGTCGTCCTCGTAGATGGTCACGCAAAGGGCATCGTGGTACGCGATCTCGTCACGGGAACCATCTCAACGCACGCGGCGGACTGCGTCATCCTCGCCACGGGGGGGTACGGCAATGTCTTTTACCTGTCCACCAACGCGAAAGGATGCAACGTGACATCCACGTTCCGCGCCTACAAACGCGGTGCGGCGTTTGCCAACCCCTGCTACACCCAAATCCATCCCACCTGCATTCCCGTCAGTGGCGATTATCAATCCAAGCTCACTCTCATGAGCGAATCACTTCGGAACGATGGTCGCGTTTGGGTTCCGAAGAAGAAGGGAGACAACCGTCCCTCTGACCAGATCCCAGAGGACGAACGGGACTACTATCTCGAACGCAAGTATCCCAGCTTCGGCAACCTCGCCCCACGCGATATCTCTTCACGTTCCGCAAAAGAGGCGTGCGACGATGGGCGCGGAGTGGGCCCCGGCGGCCTCGGCGTTTACCTCGACTTCGCAGATTCCATCAAACGCTTGGGCGAAAACAAGATTCGCGAGCGCTACGGCAATCTGTTCGACATGTACAACCAGATCACCGGAGAAAATGCCTACAAAACTCCGATGCGAATCTACCCCGCCGTGCACTACACGATGGGAGGTCTCTGGGTGGATTACAACCTCATGTCCAACATCCCCGGTCTCTTCGTCCTCGGCGAAGCGAACTTCTCCGACCACGGGGCCAACCGACTCGGCGCGAGCGCGCTCATGCAAGGGCTGGCGGACGGATACTTCATCATTCCCGCCACGATTGGAAACTACCTCGCGCCGAACAACGGAAAGCGGCCAACCACCGATCATCCCGCGTTTAAGCAAACGGAAAACGAGGTCCGCGATCGCATCAAACGCCTTTTAGCCATCAAAGGACGGCGCTCGGTGGAATCATTCCATCGCGAACTTGGACTCATCATGTGGGACAACTGCGGGATGGCCCGTAGTAAAACCAGTTTGGAGCGAGCCCTCAAACGTATCCCCGAACTCAAACGCGAGTTCTGGGAAACGGCCGCAGTCCTCGGCGAAAATGAATCGCTCAACGTCTCGCTCGAACGTGCGGGCCGCGTCGCCGATTTCCTCGAGTTCGGCGAACTGATGTGTCTCGACGCCCTCGAACGCAATGAATCCTGCGGAGGCCATTTCCGTACTGAGTACCAGACCCCCGATGGCGAGGCCCAGCGTGACGATGAACACTTCGCTCACGTCGCCGCATGGGAATACGCCGGAGAAGCATCGCGGCCCGTCCGCAACATCGAACCTCTCAACTACGAAAACGTTAAACTCGCCACCCGGAGCTACAAATGAACCTTCACCTCAAAGTCTGGCGTCAGAAAAACGGTCAAACTCCCGGCCGCATCGAATCTTACGAGGCCAAAAACATTCCTCCGGATTGTTCATTCCTCGAGATGCTCGACATCGTCAACGACGACCTCGTGTCTCGTGGCGAAGAGCCCATCGCGTTTGATCACGATTGCCGCGAAGGCATATGCGGCATGTGCTCGCTCACCATCAACGGCGTCCCACACGGCCCGAGCGAGACAACCACCTGTCAGCTGTACATGCGCAAGTTCCATGATGGAGAAACCATCGTCATCGAACCGTTCCGTGCCCGCGCATTCCCCGTTCTCCGCGATCTCTGCGTGAGTCGTGCCTCCCTCGACCGCATCCAGCAGGCAGGCGGCTTCATCTCCGCACACGTCGGAGCTGCACCAGATGGAAATGCCATCCCCGTGCCCAAGGTGGAGGCAGACCGCGCTATGGAGGCCGCCGCATGTATCGGCTGCGGCGGCTGCGTCGCAGCATGTCCAAATGCCAGTGCCATGCTATTCGTCGGCGCAAAGGTGACCCACCTTGCGTCGCTTCCGCAAGGTCAGCCCGAACGCGAGCGACGGGCGCTCGCCATGGTGAAACAAATGGACGCAGAAGGCTTCGGAAACTGTTCCAACTATCTCGAGTGTGAGGCTGTTTGCCCCGCAGAAATCCCTGCCAGCGTCATCGGTCAACTCAACCGCGATTACGCCACCGCTGCCGTCAAATCGACGGTCTAGTCACCCAACTCCAATTCTAAAACTTTCATCCGACCGGCTGGAACAACCGTTCCACCGGTCGTTTGATTTTCTCACCGCACGAAGAGGAACTGCTTCGTATTCAGGAGCGTCTGTATCACATCTTCCGGCCTTGCCAAACCATCAAGCGCCGCCTGTTCCCACCGCGCAACCTCTCCCGCGCGAGGCCGACGCGACAACACCGCGAGATAAGCGCGTTCCAGCATCTCCTCACGTGTGCGGCACCGAGACAGCCCAATCATCAGCGGGGACATCGGTGAGAGAATGCCGTCGGACGAAACCATGCCGCCATTCATCATCAACAAAGCCTGCGGAATCGAGGACATCAGGTTCGCATTCTCAACGTAGTCGCGGTCACTCTGACCCATGGTACGCAAGAAATGTCCGCGCGGGGCCGGACTCTCCAACTCCGACGCGCGCAACCACTCCGCTGCCGCTTTCGCCCGATAGACCAAATACGCATCGCGCTGGGCTGCAATGAGCCCAAAACGGTCCGCCTCAGCCGTCCAACGGTTCCGACGCGCCGCCGTCTCGCTCTCCCGCTCTTCAGCGGTTTTTGGACGCGGTCCGTACCCAGGAATGTGCGTCCGCCGAAGCGTCTCAACGACCAAAACCGACGGGTTCGGATTCATTTTGTATTCAGAATCCACGAAGGGCTTCGCATCCGAGCCTCCCTTTTGCTGCGCCAGCGCGGCGAGCACCGGATTCAAAAAGCCGTCTACCAACGCCTCTCCCCGCTCTCGAAGGAGCGCTCCATGTTTTCGCCGACTCATAAGCTCCGCATCCTTATCACCCCTCCGCTTCGCAGCGACCCCCTCCTCCAAAACAGCTTTCTCGCGCTCCTCCAAAGTCCGTTCTGCATCCAAACGTGCGTAAGCCATTTCCAGAAGTTTAGCCCCGTCGAATTTTGTGAACGCGTCGTAGGTCATGTGCGACACACCAATCCTCCGGGCCTCCGTTTCTTCACGCACCAGATTCCTCGCGTCCGGTTCGGGATTAGCCATCGCAACCATGGAGTCCCACACCTGCTCAGCCGTCATACGACGCACTGCTGGCCCCTGAAAATGGTACGCTCCGCCTCGATGAAACTCCTCCCGCACGGACTCCGCCCCGTAAGCGCGAGTCTCCGCCACAATCCGCAAAAACCGTCGCATGTCGTATCCAACCCGTCTCATCAAATCCACCAGGTGCATCTCTAACTCCGGAACCATCGCAACCGTATCATCATGCAACTCATCCAGAGGCTCCACCAACGCCACCCCAAAGAGAACCTTCCATAACCGGTTCACGATGACTCGAGTGAAAAACGGGTTGTCCCGCGAAGTCACCCAGTTCGCAAACGCCTCAAAGTCATCCCCCCCCTCCACCACCGGCGCAGCCGGCCCGAATGGCACCTCCGGACGCATCACGTCAAACGGCTTCCCATCCGATTCCTTAAAGTCATGCGGCAACTTCAACACCGCATTTAATCGGTGATTCATCCCCACCGGACTCAGCAACTGGCCCACACAGCCCTTCAAGACGTAGATGACCTTCGGATACTGAACGGCTGCAACCCGCTCGCGGCGAAGAGCCTCTGCTTCCAATCCTCCATCAGTCGCAGTCGCCTTCTCCTGTTTAAACCGCCGCTCTATCTCGTTCTGTCGCTCACGAATCAGTTCTCTCGGAACATCGAACGCCTCATTCACCTGCTTGTTTCCGAAAGTGTACGCCGCCAGGTGGTAGAACTGCGTCTGCTTCCACTTGTCAAACGGATGGTCGTGACACTGCGCACACTCAATCCGTGTCCCGAGGAACACGCGCGCCGTCAACGCCATGTTGTCCAATGGCATATCCGGGTCCCGCTGGTAATAACCAACCGCACCAGTTTCCCACGCAAATCCCTTCGCTGAAAGCATCTCGCGAACAAACACGTCATAGGGCTTGTTCGCCCGCAAACTCTCTCGAATGAACTGTCCATAAGCGGCTGGAATCGTATTAGACGTGTTCACGAACCACGACTTGTAGCGAAGCACGTCGGCCCAGAGGTTGTAAAAGCGCGCTGTATATCCCTCGGACTCCAGCAAAGCTGCAACAAGCCGCGACCTCCGATCCTTTTCTCTGTTTTGAAGAAAGGTGACCGCCTCCTCAACCGTCGGAACGCGACCCACCAAATCAAGATAGACACGCCGCACAAACACCTCATCAGAAGCGCTCGGCAACGCAGCAACCGCCTTAGAATCCCAGTGCCTCTGGAGTAGCGCATCAATCTTCGCGGCCTCACGACTCACTTCGCCATCGTCCGCAAATCCCGCAATTGCAGCGACAACAGCAAGGCCGAGCACGACAAACCGAAGCCCCTTTGCCCACCCGTTTGATTCCTGCGTCATACGAACAACTGCTTCAAAGGCTTCCCTTTATCCGCTACGCGAAACGGACGCTGACTTGGCGACATCACCACCTGATCCAGTGGTAACCCCAGGGCGTAAGCAATGGTCGCGTTGAAGTCGGGGATACTCACTTCGTCCGATTCAATCTCCTCGCCCCGCGCGTCCGTACTCCCAAACACCGTTCCACCACGAACACCGCCACCGAACATCGCACAAGAGAATGCTTTAGGATAATGGTCTCGCCCCAGATTTACATTGATGCGAGGCGTGCGACCAAACTCCGTCGCAACAACAACGAGCGTGTCCTGAATCATCCCCAAGCGCTCCAAATCCTCGAGCAACGCAGACAACGCGCGATCCACCTGAGCACATAAATCGGGAACCGCAGTGAAGTTGCCCGAATGCGTGTCCCACCCGTGCAAACCCACCTCCACAAACCGCACACCCGTTTGCACCAACCGTCTCGCAAGAAGGCAGCCCTGCCCAAACGCCTCCTTTCCATACGCTTCCCGCAAGCGGACATCTTCTCGCGTTAAATCGAATGCCGAAATGTCCGCGCTCCGCATCATCCGGTAAGCGCCATCATAGGCATCACTGTGCGCAGCCACACCACGCTGCGACCCAAACAATCCCGAAAAATCCGCGTCCAACTCGGCGGCCAACGCCATTCGCTTTTTCTGCACCCCCTCCGTCACTCCCGGAGGAAGCGTAACATCTTTTAACCCAGCTTCAGGGTTATTGACGAACAGCGGCGAAAGGCTCGGCGGAAAAAAGCCCGCACCCGGGTGCCTGCTCGCATTTCCAATATAAACCGATGCTGGCAAACCCGGATTCCCCGGACCCTCAAAGTGCCCAAGCCACGCCCCCATCGAGGGATGCGCAATCGTTCCCCTCAACTGATAACTCGTGTGCATGAAGTAGTTTCCCTGCTCATGCGCACCCTGCGTGGAAGTCAATGATCGCACCACCGCCCCGTGCGTCATCCACTTTGCCACTCGCGGCAGGTACTCTCCCAAAAACAAACCATCCACAGCCGTTGGAATCATCTTCGTCGGCCCCGCAACCTCCCCCTTTTTAGGATCCCACGTATCCACATGGCTCATCCCCCCGTCCATGTAGAGGTAGATTACTCGCTGTGCACGTGCACCTTGCCGCATCGCCACGCTTTCAACTGGCTGCGCTCCCTGCACATTCAGCCGCGCAACCCATTGATTACCCAAGCCCACTCCTAGAAGCGCGCGGGCAATCCCAGCAACAAACCCACGCCGCTCGATTTCACCCCTCATTCGTTTCCGATTCATATCAGTCAATCTACGGTAAACTGCTCTATTGAAGGACTATGCCATACTAACAATCCACGGAACCTTTACTCCCCAATCAGTGCCTTGATTCGAGGCAACGCAATCTCAAACACCGTCTTGTGCCCCCCCGCCGTCGGATGAACGCCATCGCACGTTTCAAACTCAATCTTTCCCAAATCCAACAAGTGTGTCCCTCGGTCCGCGCTCGACTGCCGATAAGCCTCAACCGCCTCTGTCACGCGCGCGCGCGCCGCGCCGGATAGTGGTACCATCACAATCACTCGGGCGGCTTTCCCGACTCGTAACCTCACTTTTTCGAGCGACTCAACCACATCCTCCAACTGAGGCACTCCGTTCGTGCCGAGATTGATTAACACCACGTCCGGCCGAGGCTCCATCGCATCCCCCTCAAAACGAACCAGTCCCGATGAATGCCGATCAATCAGCGTTTTCAGATGCGCCACCTTCGCAAGCCCACCTTTCCAGTTGTACCCACCAAACGCCAACCGCGACTCTCGATAACCCAACGCCGTCGCCAGAAGGTATCCATACGACGCCCGCGCATCGTCAGACTCTGCCCACCGATCGTTGTGCGGACGTCCCTGTTTCGCCCGGTAGGCAGCCCCATCGCCCGACATGATGGAGTCGCCGATGTTCCACCACACCCGATTCGGCTGAGGAACCGCCACCGCACTCGCGCCATCGTCCACGAGGAAACCTCGGATGCGCAACGCATTCACCGGCACATCCCCATTCCAACGGTCCTCAAACGGCGACATTCCGCGAATAAACAAATCGATTTTTGGATCGGTGACTCCCTCCGCTAACAGCAACTCCATCCCACCCCGCTCCACCTGCGCGGTACGCAGTTCTCCCCCATTCACCGTCCATCCCACAATGGGCATCCGCGAAGCCGGCAGTTTCTCTGACATTCCCTCCGCACCGAGACGCACCGCCACTCGTCGAGTGCTCTGAAACTGGACGGTCAGCGAAGCACCGCAAACGGTAGAGGCCATCACGCCTTCGTGAAAGATCCAGTTGTAAGGCGATGCCCCAGAGCGCACAGCAGCGTCCGCCACCAAAATTTCCGCGCTGTACCCAGCCACCCAAGAAATTATCCACGCCATCCACAAACCAAACCTGATGCATCGTTTCATAACGCGAATGAGGCGCAGGGTTTGTTCCCAGCACTACCGAGGCTTTACATCAATCATCCAATCAGAGGATTTCTCAAGAGCGATGAAGCTGAACCAGTTCATTACCAGCAAGGTAGGGAAGTGGTGCTCACGAGAGGACTTGAACCTCCACGGGTCGCCCCATACGATTCTGAGTCGTACGCGTCTGCCATTCCGCCACGTGAGCGCGGTCTACCTTTATCTTTCAAAGCCGTTCCGCATGCAAATCTGTTTTTGGGCATGCGCCGGAATCTTGGAGGCACCACCCTACTTCAACGTCTGAAGAAAGGCCTCGATGTCCGCTAACTCCTGCGCCGACAGCACCAACCCCATCGGAGGCATCGGCGACACCTTCAAGTACTCAAAACCCTGTGCCAAAACGGCATTGGGCTCCAGTAGGCTCTGCTTGATGTACTGAGCGTCCTTCCGTCCCGCGATCCCATCAAGCGCCGGACCCACATTGCTTCCCTGCCCCTTCAAGGCATGACACAGCACGCACGCAGCAGTCGGATGCTTCCAAAACAACGTCTCACCGCGCTTCGCGTCTCCCGATACCACGCGCTCATCATCGACCGGCGTCACTTCGCAAAGTTTCACATCATCGAAAATGGCCTCGCCCTTCCCGACGAAAAGAATGTTCAAACTCGCCTTGGATCCCTTGCTCGGAGAATAGGTCACGTCGACCTCCGTCCAATCACTGTTCTTCGTAACTTTCTCCGTTTCAAATCGATTAATGTGATCATTAAAACTCGCCTTCCCAGAAAGACCCTTCGTCTTGATCCATCCCGACAACCGGTACTCTGCCCCAGGCTTCAACTCCACATCCGTGAAGAAACTTGTATCCACTCCGTCTTTTGAAATAGCACGCAAGGCAGCCTTCCCAGAATGCGTTTTCCCCTCGCCAGAAACGACTTCCCAACGGACCGCCTCCCCTCGGCTCGCTGGATTGTAATCACGCCGCCTCCAACCTTCGGGCAATCCGTCCGCAGCTAGCGTTTCTAATCCACCGTTCGGAAGCAAGTTCGGGCCCTCCTTGTACGCCACCGCGCTGTGCTTGCGGGCCAGCACTTTACCCGCTTCGCGCAACCACTCATCCGACTTCACCAAAGGGTCGCTCACCAACTTGCGCACCAATACCTGCAACTCCGGTGTCGTCGAAAATTCCGCGAGCTTCACCATCGCTGCCAACCGGTTGTGCGGATCAACGTCAGCCAAAGATCCTGCCGCAAAAAACCGCTGCCGCGCCGTGTCATCCGATCCGAGCGCACGCACAGCATTCCGCCGAACCACCGCATCCCCCGAACGCAACGCAGCAAGATGCGTATCGGCATCCAAAAGTCCCATTCCGTGCAATGCCCACATCGCATGCACCGCACCTAACCCTCCGTCAGCCCGCTTCACTCGACTAACCAACGCAGGCGCAGCCCCTTTTCTTGCCCCCTCAACCATCAACCGTTGAGCCGTAAGACGCCAAAACTGGTTCCCATCGTCCAACGCCTCCACCAACGCGGCATCCGTAGCTCCCGCCAATGTCGCAATCGCAGGCTTCTGAGCCTGATTCCACACCACGCGATAAATGCGCCCACGAGAGTGATCGCGTAACGGATTTTCATGCGCACCGCCAACACCCGTCTTCGCCGCATACCCACCGCGCTCAACCGAAGGTGTCGGGTTGTGCTGAATGATAAAGTTTTGGAAATCGGCAATCCATACCGCGCCGTCCGGACCAACCTCCGCGTAAACCGGTGACGTCCACTCGTCGCTACTCGCAAAAATATTTTTTCCGTCCAATGCCGTGTAACCAGCCCCTTTCTTCTGAACGTCCATCAAGGCCACCAACTTCATCGTGGGCTCACACACCAACGCATTGCCACGCACCCGCTCCGGCATATTCGTCGTCCCCACAAACCACGAACCCGCTGCCGCCGTGTACCCTCCCATCACGTCCACCTGACGAAAATTCGGGGTCACCGCGTGCGCCTCGCCAATCACGTTGATTTTCGAAGCCGTCATTGCCTTCACCCCCTTGGGCACCACCGTAGCCGGAATGCCTCCGTAGAAAATAGGCGCATTATTCGCCGTCCCGCCAAACTGGTCACCCGCATCGTTGAAGCTTTGAGCCCAAGTATTATTCGAGAACTGGTGCAAGAACTCCAACGCCGACCCGTCACGGCGGAACCGATACGACCCCATCCGAAAATCTAGATCCTGTCCGCCAACTTTCCCGCGAAAACCCGAGTACCCAACCGCCCCGTAAAGCCAGTTATCCAAACCGTAATGCAGATTGCCAGCCTGCGCGTGCGTGTCACCAATCCCCCACATCCCCTCAAAAATCGTCTCCCGCACATCTGCTTTCCCGTCCCCATCGGTGTCCTTCAAAAACAGGAAACTCGGCGGTTGCGCCACCACAACCCCGCCCGCAGTAAAAACCAACCCCGTTGGAATATTCAACCCGTCCGCAAAAACCGTGAACTTATCCGCTTTTCCATCTCCGTCCGTATCCTCGCAGATTTTAATCGAATCCGCACCCCGCCCATCCGCGCGCACCTCGTGCGGATAATCCCTCGTTTCAGCCACCCACAACCGCCCCCGCTCATCCCACGCAAACGCAATGGGTTTCGCAATGTCAGGCTCGCTTGCGAACAACTCCAAACGCATGTCCGCCGGCACCTGAATCCGCTCCATCGCCCCCTTCGGAGAGTACGGATGCTGAAAGGTTAAAGGTTCTGCGCGCTTCTCATAGTTTGCAACGTTTCCATCCTTCTCGCGCCGCTCCGGTTCACGCCCCGCCAAAAACTTTTCCCATGCGGCTTTCCTCTCCCCACTCACTGCCGCAAGGACTCGTGCCTTCACCGCTTCCGGACCGTCTTGCTCGCCAACCGGAATCGTCGCTCGTGTCGCCCAGACACCATCCTGAGGAGCATCCACGGTTTCAACAGCGCGTCGCAGAACGACATCGTACAAGTCCAGTTGCACCAACGTCACACCATCCCGTGACGTCAGATGATCGAAATAAATCGCATCACGGCCAAGCTCGCGCATCGCATGATGCAAGGGGCCGTTCTTCAGTTTCTCTTCTCCCGCCGCATCAAAGTACAAAACTCGCAACGGCCCAGCTTTGGGTGCTGCCTGTACAGTCGTGACTTTGGCCGCCAGCAACGAGGCCACCGAAACGGCGGCAAACCACGGAAATCGAGATGAGTTGTTCATAGGGAAAAAGAGACACGCCCGAAGCCCAAAGCCCTTGGGCCTCCCTTCGTGTCTTCCTCCATTCCAATCCCGAAACCTCATGTTCCGCTCGGACATTGTTTGTGTGAAATCAGACAAGCAGCCGTCCTCACGCCGCACGAAGAATGCGACGAGACGGATCCCCTTTGCCTAGCCCCGATTTTGCGATGCAACGATGCGCGGAACCCGATAGCACTATGTCATGATTCGACTCCTCTTCCTCGGCGACATCGTCGGCGAACCTGGGCGCAACGCCGTCATCCGCTCGCTCCCGCGTTTTCGCGAACAGGAGGGCGTTGATTTCATCATCGTGAACGGCGAAAACGCCGCTGCCGGCCGGGGCATCACCCCCAAACTCACCATCGATCTCCTCCGTGCAGGAGCAGCCGTCATCACCACCGGCGACCATATCTGGGATCAAAAAGAGATCATTCCCTACCTACCCACAGAACCGCGCCTCCTGCGTCCGCTCAACTACCCCGCCGGAACCCCGGGGTTTGGCTCCATCGTGCTAGAAACCGCGAAAGGGAAGGTCGGGGTGATCAACGTTCAGGGGCGGACGTTCACGCAGCCTCCCCTCGAAAACCCCTTCATCGCCATGGATGCCGAGGTGAACAGAATCCGTCAGGAAACGTCCGTCATCTTCGTCGATATTCACGCCGAAACGACCAGCGAGAAAGTGGCGATGGCTCGATTCCTCGACGGGCGCGTGTCCGCGGTTGTGGGCACGCACACTCACACACAAACCGCTGATGAACAAATTTTTGCTGGAGGCACAGCATTCTTAACTGATGCAGGGATGTGCGGACCGACCGAAGGCTGCCTCGGACGTGAGGCTGCTCCTGTCATCCAGCGTTTCCTCACGGCGATGCCCGCCATTTTCCCGATTGCGAAAGGTCCCGTTGGCCTGCACGGCGCAATGATCGACATCGACACTGAGACTGGAAAAGCAACGAGAATTGAACGTGTTGCGCGCCGCTTCACCGAAACAACTTAGCCAACTTACCCCTTCTTCCCCCGACCATGAACGCACTCGCCACCCTGCTGGTTAAAGCACTGCCGATTGTCGCCCTAACACTCCTCTCGCCTGCCACGCTCATTGCTGAGTTTGCTCCCGGCGAGGTGGTTCGCCTGCGACGCGAGGAACCCCTCAAGTTTAAAGGAAAAGTCTATCAAACCGGCACCCGAGGACAGGAGTTCACCGTACTGAAAGTTAATGAATCCGAACGATCTGCATATGTTCCGTTCGTCACCGAAGACCGTCAGCTCATTGCTGTGACCATCCCCGAAGCGGCGCTTGAAAAGTCGCCCCGCATCGCCTGGGAGGACCTTGTGCTCGCAGCGGAAACTCTTCGTGCGGGAAAAGTGGACGAGGCCGCGAAGACCCTCGAGAAAATCAAGCCCGAGACTGCCTCGGGAGACCTCGCTAAACGGATTCGAACCGAGCTCACGAAGCTAGTCAGCGCAGGTCGTGATGCACGGAAACCCGGCGCCCTCCCCGCTTATTCGGAAGCCTTCACCCGTTGGAAAACCATGGTGAAAGACGTCGCCACGGAGGGCTGTTACGGCCTCGCTGTTGTGCTCGACGAAGCCGGCGAGTCGCTCACGGCCCGCGCGTTCGGCACGAAGCCTCCCGAGGCGTACCTCAAACAGTTCCCCTCCATCGACAAAGCCGATCTTCGAACCAAGGCGACTAAATCAACACTGGGGCTCGCCTTGGCTCGCCAGTTTTACGGACTGTCCAAACTTGCGGAAGCAATGCAGGCCGTCGACGAAGCCTTGCTGGTTGAACCGGGACGCGGGGACCTGAAAATCCTCGCATCAAGAATCCGAGAGGAAGGTGATGAGGTCGGGAAGAAAATCACCATGGTGCAACAACTTCGAAATGCTCGCGACTTCAGCCGCGCACTAGATATCACGTCGCGTGCAGTCAAACTAGCCCCCTCCAATACTGAGCTCTCCGCGCTCAAAGACACGCTCACTAAAGAGCTCGAAGGAGCAATCACTCCAGCCCCCGACGACCGCATGTCCAGCGCTTCGGGATCTGATATCAAACGCCTCACCGAAGGCTGGGAACTTTACAAAAACCGGTGCTTCGAGTGCCACGACCTCGACAACGTTGAAAAGCGCACCGCTGATGGCTGGGCCGGCTACGTCCGCAAAATGGCAGGTAAGGCGAAACTCAAGGGCAACCAAGAATCGCTCATTTCCGAATACCTCGCGGCAGCGCGCAGCGATTTCGCCAAGAACGGCCCTCGCAAGTTCGAGTAACCCCAGACCTTCCAAGATTCCCAAACCAAGCGCTCCCCCTTAGCCTCACTTACTATGGCACCCACGCAGGATCCACTCGTCATCGCTGGCCGCACCTTCTCCTCCCGACTCCTTCTCGGGACTGGAAAGTTTGCCTCAAACGAGACCATGGCGCGGGCTCTCGAATCCAGCGGGACCGAAATCGTCACCGTCGCACTCCGTCGGGCCGACCTCACCGGAAAACATGATCCGTTCGCCGACATTTTGGATCACATCGATCCGAAACGTTACCTTCTTCTTCCCAATACGAGCGGGGCGATGAACGCCAGTGAAGCAGTGCGCCTAGCTCGCCTCGCCCGAGCCGCCGGCATTTCTGATTGGGTGAAGCTCGAAATCCATCCGGATCCCCGATACCTCCTTCCCGACCCCGTGGAAACCTTCGAAGCCGCAAAGATTCTTGTCAAAGAAGGATTTACAGTGCTCCCCTACATTAACGCGGACCCCGTGCTTGCTCGCCGCTTGGAAGATATTGGGACCGCCACCGTCATGCCGTTAGGCGCTCCAATCGGAAGCAATCGCGGTATCGAAACGCGCGCGCAAATCGAGATCATCCTCGAGCAGTGTTCCATACCGGTCATCGTCGACGCGGGCATCGGAGCACCCAGCCATGCAGCAGCCGCCCTCGAACTCGGCGCCCATGCCGTCTTGGTGAATACCGCCATCGCCGTCGCAGCAAACCCCATCGCCATGGCTGCCGCCTTCCGCGACGCCGTCCAAGCCGGACGCACCGCGTTCAATGTGGGTCTGGCTGCTCCGTCAGCGACTGCAAGCGCCACGAGTCCCCTCGAAGCCTTCCTCGCAACCGCAGCCCACTAGCCCCTCACCTCGACCGAATCCATGGCTCTTCTCAAAGTCACCGGCTTAAAAACGTACTTCCCCATCCGGACCGGCATCCTCCGCCGGCACACCGACGATGTGCGCGCGGTTGATGACGTCTCTTTCACCGTCGAAAAAGGAACGACCGTGGGCCTCGTCGGAGAGAGCGGAAGCGGTAAATCCACCATCGGGAAAACGCTGCTACGCCTCGTGCCGGCCACGGCAGGAAGCATCCACTTTGACGGAACCGACATCACCAACATGCCAGAAAGCAGCTTCCGCCCTTTCCGCAAGCGGATGCAGATGATTTTTCAAGATCCCTTTGGGTCGCTCAACCCGCGACACACCATACGCCAAATCGTCGGTGAAGCTCTCGAAATCCATTTCCCAACCTTCTCCGCAAAAGACCGCTTGAACAAAGTTGCGGGTCTCCTCGAGAAGGTTGGGCTCAAACCAGAGATGGCGACCCGCTACCCACACGAGTTTTCCGGAGGTCAACGGCAACGAATCGGCATCGCCCGCGCGCTAGCGGTCGAACCAGATTTCATCGTGTGCGATGAACCCGTCAGCGCTCTTGATGTCAGCGTCCAAGCCCAAATCGTAAATCTCCTCAAGGATCTCCAGCAACAACTCGGCTTAACCTACCTCTTCATTGCACACGACCTCGCCGTGGTGGAGCACATGAGCGACCGCGTCTTGGTCATGCACCACGGACGCATCGTCGAAGACGCGACTTCGGCTCAAATCTACGCGAATCCGCAACACAGCTACACTCGGAAGCTGCTCGAGGCTGTTCCGCGCTTCGAAAACGCATGATTGCGCCGCAATGAGTCCCTTCCTCCGAAAACTCCTCGGCATGAACTGGGTCATCGTGGCCCTCGTGACCACGCTCTCCTTGTTTGGCATCGTCGCAATCTACAGTGCAACTTACTTTCGAACGGGGGAATACTGGGAAAAACAGGTCATTTGGACGGCACTCGGGCTCGTGGTGTTCATCATGACCTCGGTCATCCACTACCGCTGGGTGAAAATCGCGGCGATCCCGCTCTTTCTCAGCAGTATCGTCCTCATAGCGCTAACCTACTCACCCCTCGGACAAGAGGTGGGCGGCGCGAAGTGCTGGTTGCGGCTACCTGGCGTCGGCACCTTCCAGCCATCGCAAATGGGCGTCATCTTTGGAATCATCACTGTGTCCCTTTTCCTCGTGCACTTCAGAAATAGGGACCCGCTGATTCACATCGCAGGAACGGCTCTCATCGTGGCCATCCCCATGGGGCTCATTATTAAACAACCCGACATGGGCATGACCCTTGTTTGGGTGCCCTCTATTCTCGCCGTGCTCCTAGCTGCAGGCATACCCAAACGACACTTCATCCTCATCATGTTGAGTGGGCTACTCGCTCTTCCTGTTGTTCTCAACTTTCTCCTCAAACCCTATCAGCGAGCACGAATCACCGCATTCATCAACCCCGACGCCGATCAACTCGGCGCGGCATGGGCGGTCAACCAAGCGCTCATCGCCATCGGTTCAGGCGGTCTCTCCGGAAAGGGATTCAAGGCCACCGGCACCCAGGTTGAACAAGGATTCATCCCCGGCACGACCGTTCATACAGACTACATTTTCACCGCAATCGGCGAACAATGGGGCTTCATCGGCGCGTGCATCCTCATCGCCGCATTCGGTCTCCTCCTTCTCTCCTGCCTCTTCACAGCGCACCAATCAGCCGATGAACTCGGGCTCATCATGTCCGTCGGATTCGCCGCTCAGATGTTTTTTCACGTATTCCAAAACATTGGGATGACCATTGCCCTAGTTCCCATCACCGGGCTACCGCTCCCGTTTATCTCATACGGCGGAACCTTTCTCATCATGGTCATGTTCGCCATGGGCCTCATCAACAGCGTTTGGGTCCATCGTCGAGACCCAGAAATTTAACCCACGTCGCAACGGCCTCGGTGAACTCGATCAATCCTAGGCTCCACTGTCTCTGGCGTTGGAAAAGTTAAACCGTAACGCCCCTCTGCAATGCGGATGCTCGAGCGTCGGCGGCCTCCAATCGCTCGAACACATCCGCCAGACCCCCGAGAATGAAACCTAAAATGTCACCCTAGTAGGTGCAATCGAGCTCAACTCGACAGGGACCTGAACAGGTAACGATGATTTTCTCAACCCGACCGTTAACGGTCACCACTTCGATGTGCGGCTCAACCATCGGAACAGAAGCTTCAGAAGAGGGATGAGAAATGTTGGACATTGCCGTGAGCGCACTGCCTCCACTCGAATCCCCCATGTCCGAATCAACCACCATCGGAGATTCTGACGTCTTCGCCCCTGAACGGCCCACTCCGTAAACGTCGAATAACGAAACGAACCCACCGGCAGCATGATCACCGCCAAATCCGTTCATCCCAAAGGAGGAGTCATCACCCAACGACAGACTGCTGTAATCAAAATCAGCAGACGTTCCGTCAGGAACAGGAGAACGGTCAGCTAAAAAACTCTCCATGGATTCGTTACCTCCGTCAGTTCAACGACAAACTGAGAGTGATTCTTTGGTTTCTCTCAGAGTCAGGTGCCGTCTCAGGCAACGGAACCGTGTCCGCGTAACCCGTCACCCGCAATACTTTCTCCGGATTCACAGCGACCTTCACCATCTTTCTCCGCGCAGAGTTGGCGCGGTCAGCGCTCAGCTCCCACAAACCATAATCATCGCTGTCTGTTTTCGCCGGCCCGGCAGCAGCATGCCCATCGATGTAAACCTTCATTTTATACTTATCGATAATCCACGACATGTTACCCAGAATTAAGTCGCCCCACTTCGTGATCGCTGCCTTGTTCTTCTCAAACAAAGGCTTCTTGGTCGTGTCAAAGAGCGTGATCTTCAGACTGTCCGAGGTCACCTCGAAATCAATCAATCGATCCTCCGCCACGTCCTCACTCTTCAGCATCTTCTGCATCTCTTTCGCAATCGCCTCGAGCTTTTTCTTGTCAGTCTTGTCCTCTTGGTTGTTCTTACCCCCACCAATCGCTTCCATGTCCTTCTCAGAGTTCGTCAACTTGAACTCCTCTTCAAAATACTTCGTCGTCGCCTCACGAACTTGCTCATTCTGAGCGCAAATCCACAAAACGATGAACAAAGCCATCATCGCCGTCACGAAATCCGCGTACGCGACCTTCCACGCCCCCCCGTGATGCTCTGCTTTTTTCTTGGCCATATCTCAAAGCTGCTTCCGACGACTCGGTTGTCTAGCACCCATCAGGGTACCAAACGTTTGCGGTCGAACGATTACTTTCCAGGATTCTTGAGCATCTCTTCCATCTCCTCCGCACTCGGAGCAAGCGTGTGCTCAATGCATCGGCGCGCAACCTCGACCGCCATCATCGGCGCCATCCCCTGAGCAAAACTACTCACCCCCTTCATCATCGCGACGAAATACTGCAGCTCCAGTGAGTTGTTGTGCTTAATCCGAGCGGCCGTCGGGTTCACGAAACCGTACGCCAAAAACACCCCGAGCAAGGTTCCCGTCAATGCCGCACCCACTTTTTCCCCGACCTTCTCAGGTCCCTCAGACACAGCGGTCATCGTGTTAATAATCCCCATAACCGCCGCCACAATCCCAATCCCAGGCAACGAATCCCCAACCAGCTGAAGCATGTGAACGGGGGCACCTGCCTCCTCCTCAATCGCTCCCAATGTCTGCTCCATCAAACCCTCAACCTGCTCCGGCTTAATTCGCCCATCAACCAGCGGTTTCAAGCCGTTACACAAAAACTCAACCCGCTGATGGTCAGCCAAAAACGATTTGTACTTCCCAAACAAAGCACTCTTCTGCGGCTCCATGATGTGGTCCTCTAACTTAATCAGCCCCTCGCGCCGCGCCGTATTGAAGACCTCGTAAAGCAACCGCAACAACTCAACGAAGTCCGACTTGTTCGACTTCCCGCCCTTCACAATATTCATGATTTTGTGAATCACCTCTTTCAAGGTGGAGCCAGGGCTCGAAATCACCAACAGACCCGTGGAAATTCCAAGAATCGACACGAACTCAGATGGATGCATCAGCAGCTTCGGGTTCCCTCCCGCCATCATGAACCCCCCCAGAGCGGCACCCAAAACAATAACAAAACCGAGGATTAGAAGCATATTTCAGAGTTGGTGATTCTTTTCACAAAAGTCCGCAGACTCATCACCGCTTGAGTGTGAATCTGCGAAATGCGACCCTCCGTCAGGGAGAAAGCAGCAGCGATTTCAGCCAATCGCATATTTTCAAAATAATACATGGCCAAAACCTTCCGCTGCAGTTCCGGCATCCGGCCCATTTGATCTACAACCTGCTGAACCAGCTCGCGCTGCTCCAACATCTCAAAGGCATTTCGCTGACTCTCGTCAGCAATCCGGTCCGCAACCCGCACTTCGCCAGAATCCTCCCAATCCGATTCGGCATCGAGCGGAATGAAACTGACCGGCTTAATCTCATCAAGAAGCGTGCCGTACTGGTCCAACGAGAGACCCATTTCAGCACAAATTTCAACCTCACTCGCCGGCCGCCCCAGTCTTCCCTCCAACCCTTCAATCGCATCCCGCAAACGCTTCGCCTTGTCTCGAACACTGCGCGGAATCCAATCCATCCGCCGCAACTCATCCCGCACCGCCCCTCGAATATGCAACGTTGCAAACGCCGCAAAAACAGTCCCTTGCGCCGGATCAAACTTCCGAGTCGCGGTAATCAAACCTTGAACACCAACGCTGTACAAATCATCAAGATCCAGTGTCGGCGGCAAAAATAGCTTCATCCGATCAACAACCACCCGCACAAGTCCCAGGTTGCGCTCAATCATTCCATGTCGCTCATCCTCGTTGAGGTAGACACGCGCAAAATCCGCCGCGACCGCAGGATCGCACGGAACCCCCTGAGCTGACGGATTAGTCGGTGGTTCAGTGGATCCCATTTTGTCAGTTTCGACTCAACGCTTGAGCAAAAAACCACACCCAATCAGGCGCCTTTACCCCCACCCAACTCTTCCTCCGCCTGAATCGTCAACCGCTCCGCAGCCTCCATCCGCCGCTGATCCTCCAACACACCGCGCCGCCCCGCTTGAACCACCGAATAAAAAAGCCGCAAAAGGATAGACCCCGCCACGCACCCCAAAGAAGCGTCCAACAGCGCGAACGCAGGGTTCTTCCCCGCGTACAAACTCGCACCCAAAACGAGCAAAAAGCCCCAGAAACCTCCAGTGATTAAAAAGTATTTCATGGAAGACGTCCGTGTTTTCCAGCCACCCATTAAGCAGATTCCAGTCCAACCGCAGAAAAGGTTCTCCCAAGAACCGACTCGAAAACGTTCTCCTCGCAGTCGCCAGCGATGTTTTGCCCGGTGCCGAGAAACAGGGGGGTCAAACCAGACCGCAACAGCGGATCCCAAAGCTTGCCCCAGTACTGCAACTCGTCCACGTGCGTGAAAACCACGTGCGTGCAATCCAACTTCTCGGCAACCGTAAAGCACCGCCGAACCAGCGACGGTTCATAAGCCGCATTGATGACCACCGCACGCGCCGTCGTGAAGAGGGGGTTAATTGCAGTCCGAATCTCCGCCACATCATCATCTGCCCAAAGCGAAAAACCCGGTAAATCGATGTAAAGCGTCTGCCCCCGACCCGCTGCCGGCACATCGGAAATATTTCGGATGTATGCCGCCCCCAACGCCTCACAGAAAACAGAAAGCGCATCCCCAGGGTTCGCACGGTCCAAATCAACCTTCAAAGCCGCTGGACGCTGACCTCGCATAAAAACATCCATCGCCAACCGTTTACACAACGCAGTCGTCTTCCCCGCGCCCGCCGCCCCCACAAAGGCAACACGGTCACCCAAAGGCCGACGCGGCACCGCCGCATATTCCGACCTCAATAATGCAGCCACGTCCACCATCGCCCGTCCCAGCGGCTGTGACTCAACCTGTTTCCATGCCGGATATGCCATCAACCGAGAAATCACCGGCGCGGATAACCCGCCCGCCTGCAGCACTCTCGCTAACCTGCCCGCACCCTGCAAAACCGCATCGTCCAACCCTTGGCCAACCACTTTGGCTCGCCCCACCCCTCCGCCCCCCTTGACCTCCGCGTCGTTTGAAGTGGCCACAACCGCCGCCCCCTGCACGTCACCTCCCCCAGCGCCCTCCGCCGCCACCGCCCCCCCAGCAGACTCACCATCCCCCTCTCCAGCGTTCACCTCGGGCCCTGGAGCAACAGCCGCAATCACCTCCAACTTTGGGGCTTGTAAAAACTTCGCCAACCCCCGCCCCTCGACCTGCCGCACAGACACCACTCGGGCCCGATCGCCAAACCGCGCCCGCAGGACAGACACCGCCTGCTCAGCGGAACTCACAATAAAACGATACCTTTGTTCGCCCGTAGCCATAGTTGAGTTCTAAAATCTCAAGCCTCTCCAACACCCCAGCGAAACCTACGCCTTCGCGGCAGGTGCAGGCGGCAGAATGATCGAAACATTTCTGATTTCCGTCTGCATCGGAAGCTCTTGGTAGGACAAAACCACCAACTTCGCCAACGATGGCTCAAAGAAACGCTTAAACGCCAACCTCAACTCCGTCGTCGTAATCAAAACTGGCACCAAGCCCTGCTCCGCCATCTCCGTCATCCGACGAGACAACTCTCCCAAAAGGTACTGCGCCATCTGTGGATCAATGACCAACCCAACATCCATCTGCGTGCGATGCACCTTCGTCGAAAGAATCTGCTCCAACCTCGGCTCAAGCGTCATCGCCTTCACGACACCCGGCTCACTCTCGTACTCCGCCACAAAATAGGTCCCAAGACGCCGCCTCACTTGCTCCGACAAGTCATCCGGATTCTTCACCGTTGCCGCGTGATCCGACATGCACTCCATGATCGTGGTCAAATTACGAATGGAAATCCCCTCCCGAAGAAGATTCTGCAAAACCCGCTGAATCACCCCCACCGACAACAAGTCCGGCACAACTCCCGTCACCAAAACGGGATTCGTCTCCTTCAGCGTATCCAACAAAACCTGAACGTCCTGACGCCCCAAAATCAGGTAAGCCTGACGCTTCACCGTCTCAGAGAGGTGGGTAATCAACACTGACGCCGGATCGACCACCGTAAATCCATGAATCTCCGCAGTACGCTTCTCCTCCTCATCCACCCAAGTCGCAGCAATCCCAAACACTGGCTCCACCGTCGGCATCCCCCTCAGCTTGACCGCGCTATTTGCAACATTCATTGCCAACCAATGACGCATCAGAACCTTACCCCGAGCCACCTCTTTGCCTCGCAAGAGAAAACGGTACTCATTGGCCTCAATGTCGATGTTGTCGCGAATCGCAATCGGAGGAATAACCATCCCCAAATCTCGGGCATAGTTACGTCTCACCCCCGTCACACGGTCCAACAAGTCCCCACCAGCACGGCGATCCGCCAACGCCAGCAATCCAGATCCCAACTCGACCGACAAAACGTCGAGATCCATGATTTTCCTAAACTCCTCGGACAACCCAGATTTCGGCCTGCCCTCAGGCTGCGCAGCCTGCGCCGGCACGCTCTTGCCCGCTTGATCCGTGTCCTTTAAGTCCATCCCTGGGCCAGCCACCACAACCTCCTCAGACTGACGCGACATCCTCACCGCAATGATAGCCAGTCCAGCCGCGAGGGCCAAAAACGGCGCCATCGGCATGCCCGGCAAAATCGCAAACATTGCCATCATCCCCGACAAAATCCCAATCGCTCGCGGGTAAAGGGTCAGCTGCCGCGTCAAGTAGTTCCCCAAATCCGACTCCTCCGAAGCCCGAGTCACCAAAATACCAGCCGCCAAACTCACAATCAAAGCCGGAACCTGCGCCACCAACCCGTCCCCAATCGACAGCAAGGTGTAGCGCTGAAGCGCATCCACCAAAGGCATTCCCTTCTGCGCCACCCCAATCACAATCCCCCCAACAATGTTGATCAACGTAATCAAAATGCCAGCGATAGCATCCCCCCGCACAAACTTGCTCGCCCCGTCCATTGCACCATAAAAATCTGCCTCTTTCTGGACCTTGGCGCGGCGGGAAGACGCAGTGGACTCATCAATTAAGCCCGCGTTCAACTCCGCATCAATCGCCATCTGCTTGCCCGGCATCGCGTCCAAAGTAAACCGCGCCGCCACCTCCGCAATTCGCCCTGCCCCTTTCGTGATCACCATGAAGTTGATCACGATCAAAATCAGAAACACCACCGCACCCACCACATAATTACCGCGCACCACCACACGCCCAAACGCTTCGATGATATGCCCCGCACTGCCGTCCACCAAAATCAAACGCGTCGTCGCAACGTTCAAAGCAAGTCGATAAAGCGTAACTGACAACAAAAGCGTCGGGAAACCCGCAAACTCCTCCGGCTCCTTGACATAAACAATGATTAGCAGCAGCAACAGAGAGATTCCAATGCTCGCCGCCAAAAACAAATCGAGCAGGAACGGGCTTATGGGAACCACCAGCAACACCACCGTTCCAAAGAGGGCAGCAACAAACGCCAAATCACCCTTCTTAAGGGTATTAAAAATCTGCCTCGGACTCGGAACCGCAAACCCACTCATCGTGCGCTACTCCCGTAGAAAGAAACGTGCCTGATCACGCGTCCAATCCCCCCGCTCTCACGGATTCCTGAGCCTCGCGCTCCTCGCGTCGCCGACTGCTCAACTGCATGAAATACCCGCGGTGAACCCGATAGACGAATGACAGTATTTCCGCCACCGCCTTATACAGGTTGGCAGGAATCGTTTTGCCGACTTTCGCAAACTTATAAAGCATGCGCGCAACAGGCGGATTCTCAACCATCGGGACTCCGTACTCCATCGCTACCGCTTTAATCCGTCGCGCAAACGCCCGCTCACCTTTCGCGACAACCACTGGCGCGGCGTCTAGTCCCTGCTCGTAACGAAGCGCAACCGCAAAGTGCGTCGGGTTCGTCACCACGACGTCGGCCGTCTTCACCGAGTGCAACATCTGACGCTGCAATATACGCCGCGCCATTGCCCGAAGCGCAGCCTTGATCTTTGGATCTCCCTCCGTCTGCTTCGCCTCATCCTTCACCTCCTGCTTGCTCATCATCAATCCGCGCTTCGTACGGATAAACTGATAGAAATAATACAGCCCTCCTATGCCACCGAGAGCCAAAATGCTCCGCCACATCAACGCCGTTGAAGAGTCACGAATAAACTCACCAATTCGATGCACGGGCACCGGCGTGAAGAAAACCGGATCGGACATCACACTCTTCAGCCCAGAGACAACAATCCACGCCACGACCAGCATTTTCAAAAGTTCCGTCGCAACCTTCACGAGAGAATCCGCCGAAAAAATCCGTCGAAACCCCGCAGCGACGTCCAGCCTCTCTGGATTGAAGCCAAAATTCTTCCAAGCCAAACTAAAACCACTCTGAACGCCGCCAACTAAAACCCCAGCAAGCGCGCAAAACCCGAGTAAAGGCATCAACGTTCCAAACAAGAATCTCACCGAGTCATACGTCCAGTCGTAGACCGCCTCGGGCCGAATCTCATTCCTTCCCAGGTTGGCAAAAATTCCAATCGCCGCCGATGCCACTCGGTCGGTGATCTCAGGCCCCAAAACCGAGATGCCCAAGGTCGATGCCGCTAAGACAGAAACCAACTGAAGGTCAGGCGCTCGGGCAAACTGCCCCTTGTCCCGCGCGTCAGACAGGCGCTTCGCCGTCGGTTGCTCCGTCTTATTGCCATCATCCTCAGCCATGGATCACGGAATAAATCGCATCATCTGTTCCGGAGCGTCTTTGAGCAAATCGGTCATCACCTGCGCCGCTAAGCCAAAGCTCATCCCCAAAAGCGTCGTCCCTAAATAGATGCGAAGCGCAAAACTCTCAGAGAACACATGCGTGGAAGGCGCTGCCCGCCCGAGAATGCTAAAGGTCAATGAAATAATGAAGTTTAATGCCACCAGTGGCGCCCCAATCTGTAACGCAGACGAAAAAATCCTCCCCGTGGAAATAACCATCAAAGTACCCACATCCTTTCCACCATCCAGCACTCCCAACGGTGCCACCGTGAAACTCTGAATAAAGGCACTAATGATGTTCTGATGCGCGCCACTAATAAAAAAAACAAGCGTGCCAAATGCAAATAAGAGGGTTCCAATCGCATTGGCATTCGTGCCGGTGAAAGGGTCCAGCATCGCACCCATCGATAACCCTAACTCCGTCGAAATTAACTGACCCGCAATCTCCACCGCATGCAAAAATAGCCGGACAGCCCAACCCATAAACAACCCCACCAACAACTCTTGGACCATTACCACCACCAAGTGCCCGAGCGTCTGAGGTAACACTGCCCCCTCCCCAGCGCCATGACTCGCCACCACATAGGCCATGAACAACGCAACGCACAAACGCACGGGAACAGGAATGGTCCTCCCAGAGAAAACAGGCGTCATCATCAACAGCCCAGATGCCCTCACGGAAACCAAAAACCAAACCAATAAAAATGTCAGCGTTTTCTCCATCAACGCGCTCCCTCCCAGATCACTTCGCCATCTCAGGCATCCGGTTGATGTACTCCGTCGTGAACTGAATCAGCATCTTCAGAATCCACGGACCCGACACCACCATCGCTGCCCCAATCGCCGTTACCTTCGGGATAAATGAAAGGGACGCCTCCTGAATGCTCGTCACCGCTTGAGCCAAACTCACCGCCACTCCCACCGAAACGGCTACCATCAAAATCGGCGAGGAAACCGAAAGAGAAACGGTCACCAGCTCACGCAAAATCTCAACAGCTTGCTCAATGCTCATCAGACAACCTGTTACCGCGTAAAACTCTCCACCAATGACCGCACCACCAAGTGCCAACCATCCACCATCACAAAAAGAAGCAGCTTGAAAGGAAGCGAGATCATCATCGGAGGCATCATCATCATCCCCATCGACATCAAGGTCGCCGACACCAAGAAATCAATCACCAAGAACGGAACAAAAATCAAAAATCCCATCTGGAACGCCGTCCTCAACTCACTCAACACAAAAGCCGGGACCACAACCGTCAATGGCAACTCCTCCGTCGCCGTTGGGCCTCGCCCCGACAACCCCAGAAAGAAATCAATTTCCGACGGACGAGTCTGTTTCACCATGAAGTTCCGCAAAGGAACGGACGCCTTCTCTATCGCTTCTACCGTGGTGATTTTCTTGTCGAGGTACGGTTGCAACGCATCTTCGTTAAGCTGCTTCGCCGTGGGTGCCATGACGAAAAACGTCAGAAATAATGACATTCCAATAATGATCTGATTGGACGGAGCCCCTTGAAGGCCAATCGCGTTCCGGATGAAACCCAAGACAATCACCATCCGAGTAAAACTCGTCATCAGCATCATGAGGGACGGCGATAGTGTCAGCACCGTCATCAACAGCATGATCTGAATGGCTGTCGATACGTTCACCTCCTGACTTCCCCCGAGACTGAGGGAAATCGACGGCGCGGAAGCGTCCGCCTGCGCAAACGCGTCAAACCCGAAAACAATCCCCATCAAAAACACCAGCCAGCGCGAAAACATCATACTGGCCCCCTCCCAGAAGCGCTCTCTCCCTCGCCAACCTCGCTCCCCGCAGCCATCACGGCGTGAAAATCCTCGTTCACTTCGTCCAAACGACAGAGAAAATCAATCCGCCCAGGGCAAACGCCCAAAAGAAACTTTCTCCCCTCATACTCGGCAACCACGAGATGCTGTTTGTAGCCAAGCATTTTAGACTCCTCAATCTTCAACCGCCGATTAACGGGCCCCGTGTTCCACCCAAATGAGAACTTCCTCCAAAGCCAAACCGCTAACCCAGAAACCAGAGCCAAACCCGACAGGAAGTAACCCAACCGCTGAAGCCCCGCCGTGTACGCCTCCGTTGCTCCCATAACAGCCATTCAGAGAACACAACTCAGGCTTGGTCACTCAGCTTGAAATCGGAAAAAATCAGCCGATGGCCGCAGCCTATTCCACCGCGTCGCCCACTAAAGAGCTAATCTTAATCGCGAAGTTATCCTCCACCACAACCACCTCACCCAACGCAATCAACTTATCGTTGATATAAACCCCAACCGGTGACTTCGAAGGTTGATCCAACTTCACCACAGAACCAGGGGCAATCTCCAAAACGTCCCGCATCGACTTTTGCGTCGATCCTAAACGCACCGTCAACTGCACCTTGATATCCATCACGGCCGACAGCCGGTGTTCATCTACATTTTGCATAATTATTCTTTCTCAATCCGGTTCGTGATGTGCACCGCCAATCGGCCGTCGTCCTGACCCACTGTGCCAATAAACTCATCCGTATCTCCAACGCGAATCCTCGTGTTATCCAGCAACTCACTCGGCAAACGAATCAACGAACCCGGAGCCAACTTGAACACCTCCTCAATCGTGATGTCTGTCACCTCCCAGTCCGCAACCACCGGAACGCTAATTCCCGCGTATGACGGACGCCAGTTTACCGCCTTGGCAACCGTCGGCTTCTCGTCCGCGTTCAAGTCCGCCTCGATGGCCTTCGCCGACATCATCTCCACTCGCTCCTCAATCAATGAAACCGGAACGGCAAACACAAGCGTTTCCCCCATCATTTCCCCAAAATCCACCGAAGCAGATAGGTAGAAGTACTGACCTTTACTCAAGTTAGGCGCCACTTTCTCCCCACCCACTTCGTTCCCAGAAATCAACACACGCAAACCACTCTGACCGTCAACCTCCATCGACTTAGACCACTCATCCAAGACCACCACCGCCACCTCTTCCAACAGAGCCACCTCAATCTCCGACGGGTTCCGATCGGGTGAAGAAAAGATGTTCCCCGTTCCCCCAAGGAGGCGATTCGCCACTGAAAAGCATAGCCCCTTGCTGAATGCCAAGCGACCGATCCCCTGCACACCATCCGCCTGAAAGAACATCACCTGATGATCCGCGCACTTCGGCAACACCTGCTCACCAGCTGCACTGGAAATCTCAACGGAGTCCATGTCAAACTTGAACTCCATCCGAAGCAAGCCCACCAACCTCGCTGAAATACGAGCCAAAAGCTTTTTATGAATGCCCGTCAACTCACTTAGGTCCGAGGAAGACAGCGTCCCCTTCTGGCGGAAGAGAAACGGCTTCACCAGCGACTCATTCAGCGGAACTTTGACGTCGCCCGGGCAATAAAGCCAAGGTCCAGACGCTTCTTCCAGATCACTGACCGTCTCGTCGCTCATTGCATTGCAAACTCCGTAACGTAAACCGCCTTCACGCAACCCTCACCCAAGACTGTATTGAACTGGGCGAGCAACTCCGAACGCAAAACATTCTTGTTCGCGTCCGTCTCAATCTCAGCAACCGTTTTCTGACCTAGAACCGTCTGGGCTAAATCTTTCAGCTTGAGAAGGTTCTCCTCGACCTTTTTTCCCAACTCTTTGTTATCACTCACCACCGAGAAGCTCACACGCAAATAACGAGTCCCCATCGTGCCCTTCAGATTGACGGTCACTCGGGGAAACTCAACCGCTGTGCCCTCTGCGGATTCAGAGACTTTTACCGCATCCGGTCCTTTCTTCTCTTCTTTTTTCCCGTGCCCGTCGTCCTTCTTCTTCTCCTCCTTCACCTCGGGCTTTGCCGGTAACTGCCCACCGAGCGACTCAGTAACGGTCCGCACAAACTTGGGCACGACCAAGTAGTTCATCACCACGAAGGTCAGGAGCGGACACACAACCGCTACGATTATCGCAGGCAACATCGAGGCTTTCGGCGCACTCGCTTCTTTCTCTTCGTCGTGATCTTCAGCCATTGTGTCTTGAATGTGTTGTAGATAATGAAGGCGGGCGTATCTTCATACCCCGCCTCTACTCAGCCCGACCCAACGGGATTACCGCTTCAGATTAACGACTTCTTCCAACATCTGATCCGAAACCGAAATCACTCGCGATCCCGCTTGGAAACTCCGCTGCGTCGTAATCATCTCCGCAAACTCTTGCCCAAGATCCACGTTCGACATTTCGAGGGAAGAAGACTGGATCAGACCCAGACCATCCTCACCAGCAGTGTTACCAATCAGCGAAAGATCCGTCCCATTGATCGGGCCCGCGTTGTCAATGCCGCTGTAGAGATTGTTACCCTGCCGGATTAAACTATTTGGGTCTTTGAAATTCTGTATAAGAACCCGTCCAGAGATGAAAGTCTGCCCGTTCGATAGATTGACGATGATGTCACCAGATGGCCCCACGTTGAATGACTTCATCCCAGGGACCTTGGCCAACACAGTCACGTCGTTCACTTCGACACCCTGCGTATCCACAACCTGAACTCGACCACCGGTGGCACTGAAACCGACATCAACGGAGCCCACCTGATCAGACTCGCGATAACCGCCGTCGAGACTGAACAACCGATCTCCCACAGCAGCGGGGTCCCATGCTAACGTATCACTTTTCTTCACTATTACTTTAGTTGATGTCGCTGATCTTTCGATTGCGGTTATGACACCCTTCAAACTTGCGGAGAGCGAATCGGAGCCGACAGATTGACCAATTTTGAGACTTTCTACAGTCGAGGAGTCAAAAAGCTCGAAGTTGTAATAGTCAGTATTAGGTGTCGAACTTGTATCCCCATCTGCCACCGTACCCTTCACCGCGTTAAAGGCAAAAGAAGTCGGTGCCGCTCCAGCGCTAGAGGGTTGCCCGTCGAACCCAGACACAGTCACTCGATTCCCCTCCACCTTCGAAATCCTGCCGTAGGCTGCTAAGTTTCCAGCGTCGAATGCGGTCATGCCGACTTTTAGATTCTGCACCTCCGAAGTCGGTGTGATATCAAAACTATACTGGGAAGCCTTCGTGATGGCCACCCCGCTCCCCGCCGTCACGTTAATGCGCGTGATATTATCCTGAGGACCCATCACATTAAACCTCCCCGAAGCC
>JBIIXW010000011.1:0-47103 GCA_044347165.1 Chthoniobacteraceae bacterium | reverse complement strand
ATCTGTCCCGCCCTTTAAGATCCATGAATCCCCTTCTCGCCATGCGCCCCCCCCTCCTTCTCCTCCTCCCCGCGCTCCTCCTTCCACTCACCCACGCCTCCGACTGGCCCGAGTTCCTCGGCCCGCTTCGCAATAACACTTCCCCAGAGACCGGCCTCCGCCAATCCCTCACCCCCGAGGGCGTCCCCATCCTTTGGAAAAAACAAATCGGCACCGGCTACAGCGCCCCCAGCATCCGCGCCAATCGCCTCGTCCTCCATCATCGCTCCGGCCCAGAGGAAATCGTCGAATGCCTCCACCCCGCCACCGGTGAACCCCTCTGGAAATACGCCTACCCCAGCCGGTTCGTCGACCCCTTCGGCTACAATAACGGACCCCGCTGCTCCCCCCTCCTCACCGAAACCCACTGCTACACCTACGGGGCCGAAGGAGTCCTCCTGTGCCTCGACCTCGCCTCCGGAAAACGGGTCTGGCAACGAAACACTCTCTCCGAGTTCAACGTCCCCGAAGCATTCTTCGGCGTCGGTAGCACCCCCATCCTCGAGGACGGCAAACTCATCGTCATGGTCGGTGGACAACCCAACTCCGCCATCGTCGCTCTCGACCCCGCCACCGGCAAAACACTCTGGGAAAACGGCGGCGAAAAAACCTGGAACGGCGCCCCCATGATCGGCTGGCCCGGCGAACGCACCATCCAGTGGAACCCCAACGACCCCGCCTTCGAAAAACAGGCCAGCTACTGCTCCCCCGTCGCCGCCACCCTCCACGACAAACGCCACCTCCTCTGCGTCACACGCCAAGGCCTCATCTCCCTCAACCCAGACGACGGCTCCTGCAACTTCGTCTTCTGGTTTCGCGCACGCCAGGACTCCTCCGTCAACGCCATGACCCCCGTGGTCCACAACAACACCATCCTCCTCTCCTCCGCCTATTTTAAAAACGGCTCCGTCCTCCTCAAAGTCGCTCCCGACGGCAAAAGCGTCTCGCCCGCCTGGCGCAGCCTCGGCCTCGAAATGCACTGGTCCCAACCCAACCTCGTCAACGGATACCTCTACGGTTTCAGCGGACGCAACGAACCGGACGCCTTCTTCCGCTGCCTCGAATGGGAAACCGGCGACGTCCTCTGGCAACGCTACGACGGCTGGCCCAACGGAGGCCACGCCAAGCCCGCCCCAGGCGACAAAGCACCCAACGTCTTCGGACGCGGCGCCTCCATTTACGCCGACGGACGCCTCATCGCCCTCGGCGAAAGCGGACTGCTCGGCCTCTACGAACCCAATCCGAAAGCCGTCACCGAACTCGGACGCTGGCAGGTTCCCGGCCTCATCTACCCCTGCTGGGCAGGACCTGTCCTCGCGGAGAAAAAACTCTACCTCCGGAGCGAAGAGCTTCTCATCTGTCTGGACTGGAAAAAGTAATGCTCTCCAACACCTCACCAAACCCCATGCGAAACGCCCTACCCCTTCTCGCAACCTTTCTTTCCATAGCATCTGTCGTCGTCGCGCAAGAGGACCCGCGCCGTCCCATCGCCAAAACGCCCGCACTCACCCCAGCACAAACCGCTGCGCAACTCGTGCTGCCAGAGGGATTCAGAACCCAACTGATTCGCGGCGAACCGGACATCGTCCAACCCATCGCCTTTACCCTCGACGATCGCGGACGCCTCTGGATTCTCGAAAACACCAACTACCCCAACTGCCCCGGCGAACCCAAAGACCGCATCCTCGTCCTCGAGGACACCAAAGGCGATGGCACCTTCGACAAGACCACCGTCTTCTTTGACAAAGCCACCTTCTCTTCCGGCATCGCCGTCGGATTCAACGGCGTCTGGGTCGGCTCCCCGCCCAACCTTCTCTTCATCCCGCTCGCCGACGGCGACACCCCAAAACCAGCGGGTCCCCCACAAATCGTCCTCGACGGATGGGGCAATCAAGACACCCACGAGACCCTTAACACCTTCGTCTGGGGCCCCGACGGATGGCTCTACGGAACTCAAGGCATCTTCACCCAGTCACTGGTCGGCAAACCCGGCGATCCCAAAGAAAAGCGCACCTTCGTCGACGCCGGAATCTGGCGATTCCATCCCCTCGACGGTCGCTTCGAGCTGTGGGCCGAGGGAGGCAGTAACCAGTGGGGCGTCGATTGGAACGATCAAGGCGAAGCGTTCTTCGAAGCCTGCGTCATACCCCACCTCTGGCATGCCATGGAAGGCGCGCGCTACCTTCGTCAGGCCGGTCCCCATCCCAACCCACACACCTACGCCGATATCCAAACCATCGCATGGGGCCGCTACGAAAAAGCCGCCTACTGCGGCGCCATGGTTTACCTCGGGGACGCCTTCCCATCCAACTGGCGAAACAAGTTCTTTTTCAATGACATCCACATGAACCGGATGCGCTGCGAAAGCCTCGAACGCAACGGATCCGGATTCAAAAGCACCCGAGAAAAAGAGTTCATTCACAGCCCAGACGCTTGGTACCGCGGCCTCAACACCCAATACGGACCCGACGGCGGACTCTTCCTCAATGACTGGTACGATCGCGTTCCCTGCCACCAGCAAAAAGCCTTCACCGACCGCTCCAACGGCCGCATCTACCGCATCATTAACGGTGCCGTTCAACCACGCAAAGTGGACCTCGCCACACTTCCATCCTCCGAGCTCGTCAATCTTCAACTCCATCGCAACGAATGGTTTGTGCGTCACGCGCGACGCATCCTCCAAGAGCGCGGATTCGAGCAACCCACCGCCGCCGCCCTCCAGCGAATGCTCTCCTCAAACGAAGACCCAACCCGGCGGCTCCGCGCCCTTTGGTCTCTTCACGCCATCGGCGGGCTCACCCAGTCCATCGCAGAATCCGCGCTGGCGGATAAAGACGAAAGCGTCCGCGGATGGACCGTCACCCTGCTCTGCGAAAGCGGCAATCCCGCAGACTCCTTCCTTCCGAAACTCCGCCAACTCGCCAAAAGCGACCCGTCACCCCTTGTGCGCCGCCGCATCGCCTCCGCGGCACAACGCCTATCTCCCTCCGCTCGCATGCCAGTGGTTTCGGCGCTCGCAGCAAACACCCAAGACACCGCCGACCCCAACCTGCCGCTCCTTACGTGGTACGCAGCCGAGGGCGCCATCGCAGCAAACCCTTCCAACGCACTCGACCTCTTGGCCGTGAAGGCCTTCACGCCCATTCCTGAGTTCACTGCTCGCCGCCTAACCGCCGCCTATCTCGAAAAAGTGCGCGGCGCAGAACAGGCGTTCCTGCAAATGATTACTGTTCTCGCAGACCAGCCAGAACTGCGTCCCGCCGTTCTCAAAGGGATGCTCGCGGGCTTTAAAGGCCAGACTTCCGTCCCAGAAAACGATCCTTGGAAAAAGGTCTTTCCCAACCTCTTGAAAGACAGTTCTCCTGAAATCGCAAACGCTGCACTCTCGCTCGGTGTCCTTTTCGGAAATGCCGACGCACTCGCCACACTCCGGAGCCGCATCACCAATCAAGCCACGTCTCCTGACGCGCGCAAAGAGGCTGTCTCCGCCTTGGCCACCCGCCGCGACCCAGCCGCTCTGGAGCCCATCCTCGAACTCGCCATCTCCAACAACATCCTCCGCGATCATGCGATTCGCGCCCTCACAAGCTTCCCTCCTGCCGCATGGATCTCGCGCCTCACCGACAGCTACACGGCGGCCGAGGGCGACAGCAAGGCATCCATCCTTAACGCCCTCGCTACCTCCAAAGAAGGCGCCGCATCCCTCGTAAAATCCATCGACGCCGGCCGCATCCCCATCAAAGCCCTCCGGGCCCCCGTTGCTCGCATGATTCGTGAGCAAGGCTCCGCTACGGAAATCGAATGGCTCGCCAAAAACTGGGGCTCCGTCAAACCCTCCCGCGACGAAACCCAAAACCAAATCGAACGCTTCAAACGGTTTCTCGGACAAGACGCCATCACTCGCGCCGACCTACCCCGCGGACGCGAACTCTTCCGCGCCATCTGCGCCACCTGCCACACCATGTTCGGTGGCGGTGGACGCATCGGACCCGAACTCCCGGGCAACTTTCACGACATAGACTACCTCCTCCACAACATCCTCGATCCCAACGCCGAAATCGGAAAAGACTACCAACAGACCTTTATCGAAATGAAGAATGGAGAGCTGCGCTCTGGCATCGTCACCGCTCGAACAGGCGCGTCCGTAACCCTCAACACATTGTCAGGCTCCGTAACCTTGCCAGTTGCAGACATTCAAAAAGAAACCCTGAGCCCAAACTCCATGATGCCCGAAGGCCTGCTCAACGGTCTCACGGAAGGCGACGTACGAAGCATCTTCCTCTACCTCCGCCAAACGAAAGACTAACGAGAACTCACCCCATCGCGGGCACCACTTCCGCCCCGCTCGGTTCCGCACCCTTGGTCACCCCAAAGGCCTCGACAGATTGCCTGCCAAAAGCGCTGCCATCCCCCTTCGTTGGGTGCATTGTTCCTGTTCGGAAAGACACCAACACCATGATCCATTGCATCGGCATCGGCCCCGGCGACCCAGATTACCTGACCCTGAAAGGACATCGCCTCATCAACGAAGCCGACGTCGTCGCCGGTTTCGACGCAGTGGTGGACATCATCCGTCCGTTCGTCAAACCCTCGGCTGAGATCATCACGATGGGGTACAAAGATCAGCCCGCCCAACTCGCCAAGGTAGCCGCGCGACATGCCGACGGAGCCGCTTGTGTGGTTGCCTTCATGGGCGACCTCCACTTCTCTGGATTCCAGCTGCTCGAACGCGTTGAGCACGCCTGCGGCCACTCGGTGCCAGCAGTGCCTGGGATCAGTTCAGCCCAACTCATGGCAGAAGCGACCCGCACATGTTTCGATGAAACCACCTTTCTCACGTTCCATCGCCGCGGAGATATCGAGCCCTTCAAAACCCACCTTGCCTCGCTCCTGAAACAAGGGCGCAACGCCATCATCATCCCGCGCCCGTGGGATTTCATGCCGCACCACATCACCATGTGGCTCATCGCAAATGAGGTGAATCCAAACCTCGTGCTGGAGGTCGCAGAAAACTTGAGCCGACGCGATGCCCGCTGGACTGGAACTCTTGCAACCTGTCCCGACCACTTTTCAGACATGTCCATCATGCTCATCCGTGGCGGGCCCGCTTTCCCCTCCCAAATCGATTTCACCAAATGAACTCGGCCCCCGATATGGCGCTGGTCATCGCGGGACACGGCAGCCGCGACCCCGAAGGCGTGAAACAGTTTGAGGCGTTCATCGGAGGTTTAAAAAAGGCGCGCCCTGACCAGCTCATCCGCCACGGTTACCTTGAGTTCGCGAGGCCCACCATCGATGAAGCCGCACGCGCATGCGTCGCAGCGGGCGCCAAACGAATCGCCGTCGTGCCGGGCGTCCTCCTAGGCGCAACCCACGCGAAAAACGACATGCCCGTTGAGGTGATGATGCTTCAAAAGGAGTTCCCCGGAAATGAGTTCCAGTACGGCGCACCACTACACCTCCATCCGCGCGTACTCGACGCCTGCCGCGACCGCGTACTCGAAACCGAGGCCTCTTCTCCCGCTTCAGTTCCTCGCAGCGCAACCTGTCTCGTCATCGCCGGACGTGGAACCACTGACCCAGACGCCAACTCGGACGTCGCAAAGCTTGCTCGGATTCTTCAGGAAGGCATGGGGTTCGCGCAAAGCGCCGTTTGCTTCTCGGGCACCGCCTCGCCACTGATGCCAGAAGGATTGCAGGCCATCGCAAAAACCGGTGTGCGCCGCGTAATCATTCTTCCGTTCTTCTTGTTCACCGGAGTGTTGATGAAGCGAATCGCGGCTGCTTGTGCCGACACTGCCGCCGCATTCCCAAAATCTGAGTTCCTCCTCTGCGAGCCCCTCGGCGCTCATCCCGCTCTGCTGGATGCTTTTACCGACCGCGCAAAAGAGGCTCTCGAAGGATCCGCGCGCTCCAACTGCGGACTTTGTAAGTACCGGACCGCCATCGTGGGATACGAAGCCGAGGCAGGCACGCCTCAGAAAGCGCACCATGGACACGTTCGTGCCACGCCGCTCGCCGCAGACGCAACCGCCAAGGAAACGTTCATCCCAGAGCCTCAATCGGCCAATCCCTCAGTTTCGCCCGCAACCCGCCTCCAAAAAGTCGCCCCTTGGGAACCTCATCCCATCGAAGCGGAAAGCATGCAAATCATTCACAATGCGCGCGATTGGTCGACCTTTCCTCCCGCACATCTTCCGATTCTCCAACGTCTGGTGCATACCACGGGCAACGTGGCTTGTGTCGATTCAATCTACATCTCGCCCGGTGCCATCGAGGCCGGATTCCGTGCCATCACTGACCGCTGCACCCTCCTCTGCGACGTCACGATGGTCTCCTCCGGACTCCGACGAACCTTGGTGGAAGCGCTCGGTCTCCGCGCAGTCAGTCTCGTGCATGACGAGGAAACCCGCCTCGTCGCCGAAGTAAACGGCATCACACGCTCCGCTGCCGGCATTCGAAGGGGTTGGATGAAGTTCGGCGATCAATCAATCGTGCTGATAGGCGATGCTCCCACCGCTCTCGAAGAAACACTGCGCCTCATTCGCGCAGGGGAGTGGCGCCCACGCCTCGTCATTGGCCTGCCCGTCGGATTTGTCGGAACTGAAGCGTCGAAAGACGCGTTGCGAAAATGCCTTCACGTACCCCGAATCACCAACCAAGGCACCACCGGTGGTTCCCCCTGGGCCGCTGCCACGATGAACGCCCTCATGATTCAGCTCGCCAAACAAACGGCGTCGCGAGATGCCCAACCCAACACCTCGGGTGAGGCGGGGGCGATTCATCAATCAAACACGCGATAACAGCGCGCCTTATCGTCCTTCTCACCCAGTCCTTGGTTGCCACAAAGCTCCAAAGATGAGGCGAGAAAGTCGGAAAGGTTACAGAGAAAAGCGAAGCTTCCTGGAGAATCTTTCTGCGCAGGTTTCGGCACGTGGACGTTCATTCAGGAAGAGAACTTCATGAGGTAAATGGAGGGCGATGCGCCAAAACAACAAAGCCGCGCCGCTTCCCAGCGACACGGCTTTCTGAAAAGCGGGGGTACAAGCACCACCCCCCACCTGAATGGGTTCACTTGCCCGCGGTCTTCGCTGGCTCAGCCCCCAACAACTCGAGCTCGTGAATCGACCAGAAGTTCCCCTTCGCCTCGCCGGTCTGAACCACCCGCACCGCTTTCACCTTCGCCGCAGGAAACTTCACCTCCAACAACGCCGACTTTCCTTCCCCCTTCGCTACAGGCTGTCCCCACGTCGTCCCGTCCGCCGACAAATACACCTCGAACCCACGGGGGTAATCGTTCGCTGAGCCCGTCGCATCAAGCTTCACCCCCGAAACCGTCTCCTCTTTCGGCAACGTCACCGAAATCCACATTCCCGGAACCTGCGCCTTCCGCGTGTCATACCGACTCTCCATCTGCCCATCCACCGCCTTCGCCATCCCCTCCGGATTATGACTCGCATCCAACTTCCACCCATTACGTGACACCGTCGGAGGACCGAACACTTTCAAATCATCCACCGTCCAAGGGGCCGTCCGCTGAGCCACGTCCTTACGAACCTTCGCCACATCCGCAGCGGTCACCGTGGACGACTTATTACCAAAGCTGTTCCGGACGTAAGACGCGATTGAGGCAATCCATTCATCGTTATTTGACTCCATCGCAAGCATCTGCGCTTCGTAGGTTTTTCCGTTAATCGGACCTGCGAGCCCCTTCAGCAACACCGCGATGAACGCTTCCTTTGAACCATTGACCGTCCGTGAGTTTGCGAGCGGCGGTGCCAACGTCACCCCTAGCTTGCCATCAATCGGTGCGCCTTTCCCATCAGGATTGTGACACGCGAAACATAGCTCGCGATAAATCGCATCCCCCTTGTCGAGGAGCGCCTTTTGCGCACCCGAAAACTCGCGCCCCCAAGAACGCTTTGGAGCCATCGTCTGCATCGCGATTTCCTTCGTCCCCGGCGTTCCAATTTTTCCAAACGCGCACGCTTGCAACAAATCCTTCGCCTGCGGCGTACCCAGCAACTTCGCCGTTAACACCGACTGCAACACCACCTTCGCATCCGCATCCTTCGCAAGGTTCGCGTAATCGTCCGCAAACGACACATCACCCGCTTTATACAACGTCTCCGAAACCCGAATCGCCGCACTCCGCATCTCCGCCGCACCATCCTTCATCGCCGCACGAACCGTCGCCGCGTCCGCCGCACCAAGCCCCTCCAACGTCCACAACGCATGCATCCTCGATTTGATGTCTTTCGAAGACGAAACCATCCCCTTCAACGCAGGAACCACCGAACGATCCTGCTTCAACACTAACAGCTTCTGCGCAGTATCCCGCCACCAGCCATTCGGATGCTCCAAGTGACGCACTAAATCCGCAGGACTGTCGCTGTGCATCGTTGGCTGCGGCCCTGGCTTGAAGTCGTCATGCACCAACCGCCAAATCCGCCCGTGCCCAGCCACCTTATCCAATCCATGCTCTTTCACCACCCCACGCAAGTAACTGCCCTCGCGAACCCAGTTCCCCTCCTGAATAATCCCGCGATACATGTCCACAAGGTACAGCGTACCATCCGGCGCGGTATTCATGTTCACCACTCGGAAATACGGGTCCGTCGACAAAATGAACTCCGACTTGTCGTACGCATTCCGCAAGTAGGTCAACGCATCCTTCACCTCCGCCTTCGTCCGACGAATCAGACGGCCCACCGGCTCCGAAAAGAGCAAGTCCCCACGAAGGTCTGCAGGCAATCGGTCGCCACGAAAAACCTCCGCACCGCACGTCGCCGTGAAATGATTCAACGTCTTGTCCTCAGGCCGGAACCGATTTGCCCCGCCCTGAACGTCCGCTAACCCAACCGCCGGCCATACCTGCTTGTAGCCTTCCTCAAACTGTTTCTCCAGGTTGTAGCCGCCATAAAGGATGTGCGTCTGGAAGTTGAGCGGTCCACGCTCCCCTCCCGCATTCACAAACCATGGCTTCCCAAAGTCATCCTGCGTCAACCCCCACTGCCCGCCATTCCCCGGCGTCGGCTCTTTCAAAGGCGCCCCGTGTCCAGGCGTCCAACGCAGGCGCCATGCGTTGTAAGTGCAGTACAACCAGTTATCCATCGACCAAATCAAACCGCTCTGCTGGTGCTCCATGTTGCCCCCACGCGGCCCGCCCTCAAACCACAACACCTTCTTGTCCGCCACCCCATCCCCGTCCGTGTCCGTATAGAGATAAATATCCTGCGTATCCGTCTCGTTCACCAGCAACTCCCCTTTGCCCAACGGAAGAATCATCCGAGGAAGCAAGAGGTTGTCGATAAACACCGTATGCTTGTCCAGCTTACCATCCTTCCCGCTGGACCAGTGCAGCGAAACTCGGCTCACCGGCTTGTGCTCGTCCGTTCCATCAATGTCCTGCATGTACGTGCGCATCTCCGCCACAAACATCCGGCCATCCCCGTCAAACGCCGCCGCTACCGGCTCTTTAATATCAGGCTCCGCCAGCACGCACTCCATGCGGTAACCCTTCGGAAGCTTCACCGTCGCCAGCGTCTCCGAAGGCGATAACGGCTTTGGTGACTGAATGCTCGCCGAAGCCGTCGCTGGACCCTGCGCTTGAAGCGACCACGCCGCGAGAGAGGTGGCCAGAATCGCTCCACCAAGGAGCGGGATGGTGTTTTTGTTCATACGTATGTTCTGAGAAAGATTCCGTTCGGTAGCTCGGATTAGCGCAAAAAGACGGAACCCTCATCCCGTCCTCCGCACACCGGATGCCCTTTTATCATCAGGGCCTCTTCGCCGAACGCCCGTTTCGTGCCATTAACGCCTCGACTTCGTCCGCCTCCACAGGAATCGAGGCCGTCAGATCAACAGGACCCGCTTCGGTCACCAAAACATCATTTTCCAACCGAATCCCAAACCCCTCGTCTGGAAGGTAGATCCCCGGCTCCACCGTCAAAACCCACCCTTCCGCAAACGGCGTCGTCATCGCCCCCACATCATGCACATCCAACCCCAGCGTATGCCCCAATCCGTGCATGAAATACTTGCCCCCGCGGAATGGACGATCGGTGGGCAAACTTTTGCCGTCTCGCTTCACCGCAGAGTTGGGCAAAGACCGCTTAGCACCCGCCTTCGCCGAGCGAACCGTGCGAACGCCCGAACGCACCTTGCCCAACAACCCCAGCCGCTCCAGTTCCTCATCCATCATCTCGCGAGCCAGCTTCTGCCAATCCGCATGTAACCGCCCAACGGTCGCATTCGCAATCGACGCACGCATCACCCGCAGCACCGCGTCGTACACCGCCCTCTGTCTCTTTGTAAACCGTCCCGAAACCGGCAGGGTGCGCGTCAAGTCCGCGTTGTAGTTCGCGTAAGACGCCCCAACGTCCAACAGCAGCACCTCTCCGCTCCGACACACCTGATCATTCTCGTTGTAATGCAAAATGCAGGAGTTCGCGCCTGAAGCGATGATCGGATTATACGAAAACTTCGCGCGCTGACGCACAAACTCATGCGCAAACTCGGCCTCCACCTCGTACTCCTTCACCCCCGGACGAACAAACGACATCACCCGCCGGTACCCGTCCTCTGTAATGCGCACCGCCTCTTTCAAGAGCGCAATCTCAGCCGGCGCTTTCTCGAGACGCAGCTTCCACAACAGAGGCGCAAGCCGTCGCAAATCGTGCAACGGGTACCGCTCACGGATGTACGTCACTAATCGCCGCTCGCGAGTCTCAACCTCCGCGGTCGCCCGGCCATGCTCGTTCAAGTTCAAGAAAACGTGCTCCGCCGTGCTCAAAAGAAGGCGAAGCGTGCCCTCCAACTGCGATAGCCACCTCACCGTCCGCACCCCAGAAATTTCACGCGCACGCTCCTCCGTTAGCTTATGCCCCTCCCACGTCGTTAAGTGGGGCGTCGGTTGCCGTAAAAATAACACCTCCCGCAGGCTGGGGTCCGCCGCCCCAGGCGCGAGCAATAACAAACTTTCCTCCTGCTCAATACCGCTCAGGTAAAAGAGATCCGAGTTCGGAATCATGACCAAAGTGCCATCCGCATTTGTCGGCAAAATGTCATTCGCGGAGACTAACGCCACGCTGCCGACGGGTAACAACTCGGTGAGGTTGGCGCGATTGCGCACGAACAGGGCTGGTGAGAGGGGGTGATGTCTCATAAACGAACAATGCTGGGCAGCGTCCGCAAATCGCGCACTCCGTTTTTCACGGAGAGGCCTCGTTCGCCCTTACTCTGTTCGGTGACCAAAACCCCGAGAAATCAACTCTTATCTCGCACAAAAAAAACCTGCCTGCTAAGCTGAAAGCACTATGTCCGCTCGTCCTTTTATCCACGGAATCCTCCTGCTGAGCTTCAGCTTCTCGTTCTCCGCCTGCCAAACTTTTGGGAAGAAAAAGAAACTCGATTCTGGAACGTGGTCCAGTGACTCGGACAGCGTATCCGGGACAAACGTGGACGCATCCGGCACCGGCATGGGAACACCGCTTCCGTCGCGCCAAGACGGCACCTCCTTCCTCGGCGGAAACGTGGACCGCACCCGTTTCCAGCCTGTTTACTTCGGTTTCGATAGCTTCGCGGTGTCCGGTTCCGAGCAACCAAAGATTTCCGAGGTCGCCAAGGCACTCAAAAAAGGGGAAACTGTTATCATCGCAGGCTTTACCGACGAACGCGGCACTCCCGAATACAATCGCGGCCTCGGCGAACGCCGCGCACAAGCGGTCCGCCAATCCCTCCTTTCTCAGGGCGTTGGAAACGACCGCATTCAAACCGTGAGCTTCGGCGCTGAACTCCCGGCGGCCCAAGGATCCGGCGAAGCCGCTTGGGCCAAAAATCGGCGTGCCGAGTTCGGCATTCCAAAATAGTCCGGTCCCCAAGGATCAACTTACAGTCGGCCCGCCTCAAAACGGCGGGCTTTTTCGTTTAATCACCCGACCCCGACGAGCGCACCGACTGAGCGTCTCGGTAGTCTGACGGACTCACCCCGACCCAACGCCGGAAGGCCCGCGTGAACGCGCTCGCCTGTTCGTAGCCCGCCATCCGCGCAACGTACTCCACCTTGTCGCCATAGGTCTCTAATAGCTTTCGCGCCAGACACATGCGAATGAAGGTCACTTGATCCATCGGCGTGCGCCCTTGCTCAAGCCGACAGATCCGTCGCAAGTGTTCCGTACTCATGTGAACCCGCGACGCCAACGCTTCCAACGTCCACTGCTGATCCGGTCGCTCCTCCACCGCCTGCCAAAGTGCAGCTAATCGAAAATCGCGCCCGCTCCGCGCGCACATCCGGTCACACCAAACCCGCACCAACTCAAACCAATGGTGCAACACCCGCGCCTCCCTCGTCCCCTCCCATTCGCCCAAAAATCCCTCCAAAGCCACCCCCAACAACCCCGCCCCCTGCGCCGCGCGCATCGGCGAATCCGTCCCAACCATTGACCGCACATAACTCGGCTCATCCCAACGCACCCAATAAAACTCCCAACTCCGTTCCCCGACCGTCTCAAACGCATTCAAAACCCGGGGCGGCGCCAAAACCACAACCCCCGGTCCAACCCGCTGCCAGCGCCCGTCCAACAACACACGCCCCGACCCCCGTACACACGCGAGCAAAAAGCTTCCCGCCGGGGTCACTCGCACCCGCCGATACCCCTTCCCCGCCGCATCAAATCCCATCCGCGCAATTCGATGTAAACGCATCTCAGGCCAGTCCATCGCAGACACCACCCGCCGTACCGTCGCCTCACCGTCCTCCGTCGCTTCACGCCAATCCAACCCCGCCCCCTCACGTTCATCATCCACTTTCATCCCGCTTTTTCACACCGCCACATCCCATCGCGTCAAGCCACGGGTCAGCCGATATGTGGATTTCGGATAAGCCTCTGTGGGACGCTAACGGCCGGCGGGAACAAAATTTTCTCCGTTAACCGTATCGTTTCTTTCAACGGCCACGTCCCCGCAAACCCATGAATCTTTACCCGCTCCGCTTCACACTCACCGCGCTGCCTCTCGCCGCTCTCTGCGCATCCGCCACCGCAGCGCCCGCGCCGCTGTTCGACGGCAAATCCCTCGACCAATGGGAAAGCGTATCCCAGCTCTGGCGCGTGGAAGACGGTCTCATCACCGGCGGTAGCCTCACCGAGAACATCAAACATAACGACTTCCTCGCGACCAAACGCTCGTACCACAACTTCGACATCAAACTCAAAATCCGCATCCGTGGCGGTGGAGGGTTCATCAACAGCGGAATCCAGATCCGCAGCGTTCGCGTCCCCAACAACTCAGAAATGAGCGGTTACCAAGTCGACGCCGGACCCGGTTGGTGGGGCAAACTCTACGACGAATCCCGACGCAACAAGGTCATCGCCGCCTCAACCAAAGAGAAGGACATCGTCGCCTCCATCAAACCCGAGGACTGGGTCGAATACCGCATCCGCTGCGAAGGGCCCCGCATCCAATCGTGGGTCAACGGGATCGAAAGCCTCGACTACACCGAGGCTGATCCGAACATCGCGCAGGACGGCAAAATCGGGATTCAAGTGCACAGCGGGGGAAAAGCGCTGGTTCAAGTAAAAGACATCTCCATCGAGGAACTTCCGCCAACGCCAAACGCTCCCCTTTGGGAGTCTGTCCAAGCGAAATCTGCAGAGATCCAGCGCCTACAGAACATTCGGGCCGAAGACAAAGGCCCCCTCACCCCAGAAGGTGAAGCCGCCTCGTTTATCTTACCCGAGGGGTTCAAAGCCGAGCTCGTTGCCGCAGAATCCGACGGCATCGGAAAATTCATCACCGTTGACTGGGACGCCAGCGGACGGATGTGGACCATGACCGCCCTCGAATATCCGGTCGACGCCAACGAAAACCCACAAAACGCCGCGCGCCTCTACGAGACCGGTGGAAAAGATAAGGTTCTCGTGCTCAACGATTGGTGGAGCCAGAAACCGTCCACCCCCAGCACGTTCGCAGATGGCCTCGCCATTCCACTGGGCATCCTTCCCGGCAAGGACAGCGTCGTCGTCCAATACGGACCGGACCTCCGCCGCTACATCGACAGCAACGGCGATGGGAAGGCGGATCGCTTTGAAGTCATTCTCACCGGCTTCGGCATCGAAGATTCTCATCTCTTTCCTCACCAGTTTGTTCGCGCCCCCGGCGGCTGGATCTACGCCGCCCAAGGACTGTTCAACCGCTCCGGCGTCAAACGCCCCGAGGGCAAACCCTTCGCAAACGGGGACCAAGTGATCCCTTTCAACCAATGTCGCCTCGCCCGCTTCAAACCCGACGGTTCCGCTTGGGAAAATCTGACGCGGGGCCCGAACAACATTTGGGGCTTCTCTGTCGCAAGAAATGGGGAAACCTTCCTGCAGGAGGCGAACGACACCGGCATCCCAGTGGCTGAGTACGAGTTCGGAGTGCACTACCCAGGAGGCACGCGCGAACCACTCAAGCCTTACGCACCAACGCTCGTCAAGTCGTTTGACAGCAGCATTATGGGTGGCACCGGGCTCAGCGGTCTCGCACTCGCAGAAGACCGAGACGGATGGCCCGCTCCATGGGGTATCCGCGACGTAAAGGATGCCGACGCTCCGAAGGCCACCCGCTCGTTCTTCCTCGCAAACCCCATCACCAACCGAATCCAGCACGTCACCGCCTCGCGAACCGGACCGGAGGGGAATCTCGTGTATCAGAAGCAGGCCGACTTTCTCGTCGCAACCGATCTCCGGTTCCGCCCCGTCGCGGTCCACTTCGGTCCGGATGGATGCCTCTACATCGTCGACTGGTACAACAAGGTCATTTCCCACAACGAAGTTCCCCGAAGCCATCCCGACCGTGACAAAACCCGAGGCCGCATCTGGCGCATTCGTCACACCGCTCAGTCCCACGCGGCTCCTGTCAATCTCACGAAACTCGCGGCCAAAGAGCTCGTCTCCCAACTGGACGCGCCAAACGCCCGAATCGCCTCTCTCGCATGGGGCGAAATCGTTGATCGCAACGATCCATCGGTTATTCCAGCCCTCAAACGTCTTGCAGCGGACGAATCAGCCCGCCCAGGCGCACGCGTCGGCGCCATCTGGGCACTCGAAGGCCTTGACGCACTCGATCAAGAACTCGCACTCGTCCTAGCGAAACCCAGCCAACCCTCCGCAGTTCGCGCCGAGGTCGCACGACTCGCCATGCCGAAGCTCGCAGCCAACACTGCCGACCAACTCGTGACGACAAGCCTCTCTCAAGCAGACTTTCGCACGAAAGTGGGTGTTCTCGACGGCCTCATCCACCGACCGCAAACCACCCCCAAACAAGTCGAGCTTACCCTCGACTTGGGCAAAGACGCGACCATCCACTCCCCCCGAGCGGCTTATGATTCCGCGTTCTTGCGATACCTCGCGCGATGGACGCTTGAGAAGGATCCCGTGCTCCTCGCTGAAGCCATCAGCCGGCCCAGCGTCGATCCCGCAGCCAGAACGTTCGGACTGCTCGCCCTTCCGCAAGACCGGGCCGCAGAGCAACTAGTAAAAACGCTCCCTTCGATGAAGCGACCGCTCGCCCCCGAGGAAGCCGCCATCCTCGTCGCCGCCTCGGGATCGGAGACCGTCCGCGTGGCGCTCGGAAAACTTCTGACCCATCCGGAGCAAACCATCCCCACCCTCGCCGCTATCGCCGCAATCACGCCCCCCGCTGATCTCCAAAACATGCCCGCAACCCGCACGCTCCTCGACCAAAGCGTCGCCAGCGCGGGCAACACCATTCCGCCCAACACCGCCATCCAACTCGCGCGTGCCTACCGACTGCCCGCCCTCGAGCCCACCCTCAAGGCTGCCCTCAAAACCGCGCCTCAGGCCGACACCGCCGCCCTCATCGAGGCGCTCGAATCCGTCGGAACCAAGGACGCATCGCTCCTCCAATCCTACCTCACACACGCTGACGCCACCGTCGCCCGCGCCGCCGCCACGACGCTCTCAGCCGCCGGCACGGTCGAGTCCTTCAGCGCCCTCATCGGTCAATGGGGCAGCCTTCCGAACGCCACCAAAAAGCTGGTGCTCGACCGCCTCGCTGGAACAAAAAGCACCGCCAAGCTTGTCGTCGATGCTGCGAAATCGGGCACCATTCCGGCAGACGACCTCGACGGAGGCGCGCTCGACAAAATCCTCGCACTTCTTAAAGACGACACGTCCGTGCTGGAGTATGCCAAGGGTCTCAAAGGCCTTCTCCAAGGCGTCCTTTCCATCACAGAAAGTCGCGAGCGTTCCTACGCGAAAGCCAACGCCCCGTTCGACGGTCCCTTCACCGCTGAAGGATGGGTCTGGCTCTCCGGAAAAGTTGGCAATCAGCACCACCTCTTCGGCCGACGTGGTGGAGCCGATATGAACTTTTTCGCGGGGCGCTTCCGTCTCTGGGCAGGCCCAGGAATCGGCGATGTCATCGAAGCCAAGACTCCCACCAAACCCGAGAATTGGACGCACGTCGCTCTCACCCGCGACAACTCCGGCGCGCTGAAACTCTACATGAACGGTGAACTGGACGCGGTCGGCAAGAAACCGCTCACCGATGCCCTCGGTGCTCTTTCCATCGGAGACGGAAACGTCGTATCCGGCACCGTCCGGTATCAGGAAGTACGCGTATGGGATCGCGCGAGATCCGCAGAAGAGATCCGGGGCGCCTACCTCGCAAATCTTTCCAGCTCAAAACCTGAAGGCCTCACACACCGGTTTGCTGGCGACACATGGCCACAGACCGTCGGCAAAGCCGTGCTCAGCTGGACCCGCGATTACCCCGAGCTCCTCACGCCGGAGCAAACAAAGAGCCTCGAAGAAAAGTTCGCGCGCATGAAGGCGCTCGTGTCCTTGGAAAAAGGCGACAAGGAGAAGGGACGTGCGCTGTTCGCGGGCGTTTGCGCCACCTGCCATCAGGTGCAGGGCGCCGGAGGTCAAATCGGACCCGACCTTTCCGGAGCGGGCGCGATGGGCATTGAAGCCCTCCTCCACAACCTCCTCACCCCAAATGCCGCAGTCGAAAGCGGCTATTACGTGAACACGGTTGAGCTTCGATCGGGTGAAATCCTCACCGGCCGATTGATGGGAGAAACGCCCATAGCCCTCACGCTTCGTCCCGTCGGAGGGGCCGACCGTCAAATCCCGCGTGCAGACATCAAAAAGCACTCTGCTTCCCGCAAATCACTCATGCCCGATGGCCTGATTGAGGGACTCCCTGACAGAATGCTTCAAGATCTGTTCTCCTACCTCAAAAGCCTTCGCTGAGCATGAGCGAAAGCTCCGAAGAATCACTTTTGCTGACCGGCTTTCACCTCTTGCAGTGAGGTTTAAAGACTTCGAGGAACTCGGGGGATGCTTTCGGCGTGAGCTTGAGCTCCGCTTCCAACCGCTGATCAATAGGCCGAACGGGAATGGGCGCGGGCCAACCTCATTCCCGTTCTTAGGGTAAGGAAGACGAATCGAAAGGGTTGGGGATGCCAGCGGGCGAACTTCACACTGATCGAGCGGGCAGTTTTTACCCACTTTTGGAACCGTTCGCCTCAGCACCTCAACGCTCCTTATCAGCGTCGGCCTCGGTTTTCACGGGGCGACAGACCGCTTCCAAATGCCCGCCAATCGGTCCATGCTGTCCCCCACCTCGGCGAGCTTCAGTCACCTCATCTCTTGCTCCATTATGCGCACTCTTGTCACCGGCGGTGCCGGCTTCCTCGGTTCACACCTTTGCGAACGTCTCATCCAACAAGGACACGACGTGATTTGCTTGGACAACTTCTTCACCGGTCGAAAGGCAAACGTTCAGCATCTCCTGGGAAACCCGAGATTTGAACTGGTCCGTCACGACATCATCGATCCGTTCAAGTTCGAGGTGGACCGCATCTATAACCTCGCGTGCCCTGCGTCTCCCCCGCACTACCAGTTCAACCCCATCAAGACCCTGAAGACCTCCGTAATCGGAGCCATGAACTGTCTCGGCCTCGCAAAACGCGTCAAAGCTCGCGTCTTCCAAGCGTCCACCTCCGAGGTTTACGGCGACCCCGCTGTACACCCCCAGCCCGAAGCCTACTGGGGCAATGTGAATCCCATCGGCCTCCGTTCCTGTTACGACGAAGGTAAACGCTGCGCAGAAACCCTCTTCTTCGATTATCACCGCGAACACGGCGTCGACATCCGCGTCATCCGCATCTTTAACACCTACGGACCGCGCATGCTTGCGGACGACGGACGCGTCGTCTCCAACTTCATCGTCCAAGCGCTGCGAGGCCAGGATCTCACGGTGTACGGCGACGGATCACAAACCCGTTCCTTCTGCTACGTTGACGACTTAATCGAAGGCTTCCTCCGGTTTATGGAACAGGACGGTTCCGTCGGTCCGATGAACCTCGGCAACCCAGGAGAGTTTACGATGCTCGAACTCGCGGAACTCGTACTCAAAAAGGTGGGCGGCCCCTCGCGCATCACACACAAACCGCTCCCCTCCGACGACCCCAAACAGCGCCGTCCCGACATCTCCCTCGCCCGAAAAGCCCTCGCGTGGGAACCCAATGTCCCGCTCGAGGACGGGCTGGAAAAAACCATCGCCTACTTCCGCCAAACTCTCGCCTCCTAACGGCGACCTCACCCGAGCACCGCCTGCACGACCTCACCGTGCACATCCGTCAGCCGGTAATCGCGACCTGCGTGCCGGTAGGTCAGCTGCGTGTGATCGAAACCCATGAGGTGCAACAAGGTCGCATGCAAATCGTGCACATGCACTTTGTCGGAAACCGCGCGAAAACCAAACTCATCGGTCTCCCCGTACGTCATCCCGCCCTTCACCCCGCCACCCGCCATCCACATCGTAAATCCCCACGGATTATGATCCCGCCCATCCGCGTTTTCCGTCGTCGGCGTTCGCCCAAACTCACCTCCCCACAATACCAACGTGTCATCCAACATCCCCCGGTTCTTCAAGTCCGCGAGAAGTGCCGCAACCGGTTGATCAATGTCCGCGCACAGTCGGCGTGTCGTCTCGTTGTGTTTCGAGTGAGAGTCCCAAGGCTGTCCGTTCCCATAATAAACCTGCGTGAAACGAACGCCGCGCTCCGCCAAGCGGCGCGCCAACAAACACCCATTCGCAAACGGACTCTTCCCGTAAGCCGCCCGCACATTCTCCGGCTCGCGCTGAACATCAAACGCGTCGGACGCATCCATCTGCATCCGGTACGCCGTTTCCATCGCCTGAATCCGCGCATCCAACTCCAAGTCAACTCCTCTGGCTTCACGATGCGCACCATTCAACGTCCGAAACAGTTCCAGTTGCCGCCGCTGACGATCCGCGGAAATCGTTCCATTTGAAAGAAATGGAATCATCTTTGCAGGGTCCAAACTCGTGTGGTTGACATACATCCCCTGATGCTCTCCGGGCAAAAAACCGTTGGACCAAAGCTCGGAAAAACGAACCGGACGCCCCGGACAGAGGACGACAAAGTTCGGAAGATTCAGGTTCTCGCTTCCCAGTCCGTAGGAGAGCCAAGCCCCGAGCGTCGGCCGGTTCGGCGTCAACGTCCCATTGTTCATCATGAACAACGCCGGCCCGTGATTCGGGTTGTCAGTGTGCAGTGAACGAATCACGCAAAGATCATCCGCATGCGCCGCCGTGAGCGGAAGAAGCTCGCTGATGGGGATGCCGCTCTGCCCACGGCGTTCAAACTGGAACGGCACTGCCATCAATGCGCCTGTTGGACGTTCCGTGCGCAAGTCTGCTGCCGGCGGACGCTGCCCCGCGAGCCGGTTCGCCTCGGGCTTGGGATCAAACAAGTCGCACTGAAACGGACCCCCATTCATGAACAGGTGAATGATCCGCTTCGCCTTCGGTGCAAACTGAGGCGGACGCGCCGGTGCCGCCTGCAATAGGTCCGCCAGCGCTGCGGTGCCGATGCCTGCCGCGAGGGAGTGAAGCGTAGCGCGACGATTCCAAAGGGGTACGTTTTCCATACAACGTCAATCAATCGAGAAAGTGGAACTCATTGCTGCCCAGCAACACCTGCAAGTAATCTTGCAATGCTGCAGGGTTTTCCGGCGCAATAAACCTCAGCGCTTCATCGAGTTCCAACCTTTCTGGGTGCCGTGCAAACAGGAGTTGATAGGCCCGCACCACTCGCGCCTCCGTCGACTCCGCCTCCGCTTCGAGCCGCTGAGCGAGCGCCGCCGCTTGTTGCTGCATCAGCGGGCTATTCAACGTGAACAACTGCTGAAGCGGCGTCGTGGTCACAACCCGAACGGGGTTGTGCGTCACCGGGTCAGGAAAATCGTGCAACCGCAGAAGGTCATTGAGTTCGCGTCGCTTCACCGAGCCGTAAATCGTTCGTCTCCGATTGGTGGCAGCGCTCAAATCCAACGGCTCGCCCCCTTGGGCTCGATCCAAAGTTCCCGCAACCGACAGCATCGCATCACGCCATTGCTCAATGTCCAAACGCCGGCGCGGGAAGCGCGAAAGCAACCGGAGATCGGCATCCTTCTCCGGCGGCGTGCCGGACGCTTGACGATACGTCGCCGAAAGCACGATCTCGCGATGGAGCCACTTCAACGACCACCCGTTTTCAATAAACTGCGATGCAATCGCATCGAGGAGAGCCGGGTGCGAGGGCAGTTCGCCTTGCACGCCAAAATCACTGGGCGTGTTCACAATCCCTTTCCCAAAGTGCTGCAACCAGATGCGATTGACGATCACGCGTGCCACTAGATCGCGAGTGACACCAGTGAGCGCCTTCGCGAGATCCAAGCGGCCGCTCCCCGAACTGAAACGCACGGGCTCGTTCGGCGTGAAGACCAGCGGCATCCGCCGCGGCACTTGAACACCCGTTCGATTCGGATTCCCTCGGACCTCGACCGCGAGATCCTTGGGCTCGTCCTTGTAAACGAGACGGCTTCCGTGCTTCTTCACTTCGGGTTCCACAGACAAACTGCCGTCACGCACCCCATTCACAAGGAGCGCGTTGAACTGCGAATCCGCTTTCAGCTCCGCCACCTCCTTCTCAATCGCCTCGAGCCGCGCGGCATGATCTTCGTTTTTCTTCGCCTTCAGCTTCTTCGCCTCATCCTCCAGCTTGGCCACACGACCACGAAGATCCACCACTCGCGCCGCGTCAATCTCCTGACTCAAAGCATGTTCCGCTGTACGCGTGCTCGCAAACACACCAGCGAGTCCGTAGTAATCCTCCTGCGTGAAGGGGTCCGACTTATGGTCGTGGCAACGCGCACACGCCATGTTGAAACCAAGAAACACGCTCGAGAGCGTGTGGATGCGCTCCTCGTATTCGTCCGAAACAATCGATTTGATGATCTCCACCGGAAGCTGCAGTTCCTTCCAATAGGACGGGCTCATCCCCAGCATGCCCAGCGCCGCGCGATCGGAAGCGCGGGCCTCTGGCATCTGATCAGCCGCAATTTGAAGCGCCACAAAGCGGTCGAACGGCATGTCCTCGTTCAACGCGGAAATCACCCAATCGCGATAGGGGTAAGCCTTCCCTTTCGATTCCATCCACGACTCGCCAATGTCGCAGTAGCGCACCAAATCAAGCCAGTGCCGAGCCCACCGTTCTCCATAGGCGGATGAATCAAGCAGACTGTTCACCCGCCGCTCATACGCATCCGAAGCCGCGTCGCTTTCAAAGGCTTCCACCTCCTCTGGCGTCGGCGGCAACCCCGTGAGATCAAACATCAAACGGCGAAGCAAAATCGCTCGGGGCGCTTCGGGTGCTCGAGAAAGCCCAACGTGCTTCAGCTCCGCTCCAATCAGTGCGTCGATGACAGCAGCTGCTTCGCCGACGGCTTTTTGCGAGCCGCTCGGCGGAGGTTGAAGTGGTTTCAACGACCAGAACTGTCGCGCAGCCGCAAGATCGAGCGTCTTTTTCGTCGCGGCTTGTGCAGACGCCTCAGGAAAAGGCAATCCGCTTGCAATCCACGCTCGGAGAACCTCCACGTCCTTCACCAAAAGCTTTTCCTTGGGAGGCATTTGGAGGTCTGGCTCATGATACGTCACGGCGCGATAAAGGAGGCTCGCATCCGCATCGCCCACTTTTGCCGCCGGCCCGGATTCGCCCCCGCGCAAGATTGCTTCCCGCGAATCCAAGAGGAGCCCCCCCTTCTGTTTTCCCGAGGCCGTCGAATGGCACGACAAGCATTTGTCGACCAGAAGCGGTCGAACCTTTTGCTCGAAATACTCGAGCGCCCCGCGATCCCCCGACGCATCGCCTGCCGCTCTCAGCGCCGAACCAAGGAGGCCGAACACCGCGAGGGCAATCACCGAACGGAGGACGCGACGAATCATCACTCCCATCCTCGAGCAGGAGGCGGTCCGAAAGCCGTCAGGGCGATCCCTCCCCGCACAGTCGGCAGGGAAAGGTCGCGTTTCAGCGGAATTTCACGCAACACGCCTCCTCCAAAAGCTGCGAAAGAAGGCAACCCCGCTCACTATCCCTACACGCGCGGCTTGATGTCCATCCCTGGAATCCAAGGCGAGTTAATCTGCGGAGGCATGCCACCGAACGGTTGGTAAATCGGCATGTGAATCAGGCTCATGCTGTGAGGCAACGACGCGATGAAAAACAACGCCTCACCACACTCGTCACACTTGATCATCGCCTGTCGATGCTCCGGCGTCGGCAATACGGGGCGCTTGTCCACAATCGGTGTATTAGATTCGCCAGGAGCATATTCGGAAACCACGATGCCCTGCGCATTCAACTGCTGACGAGCCGTGAATAACAACCCGTGCACCGCCCACTTGCTCGCCGTGTACGGCACACCCGCGAAGGAATCGTACCCATGCCCCGCCGTCGACGAAACCACGACGATCCGGCCACCACCCGCCGCCGCCATCAGCGGCGTCACCGCATTCATCATGTTCACCACACCCATCACATTGATATCCAACACCCTTTCCCACGTCTCCCCACTCGCAATCTTCGTCGGATCCGCATGCGCCATGAAACGGTCCGGCGTGTTCGTTCCAGCCGTGTGAACCAGCACAAAAGGCGTGCCCACCTTCGAAACCTCAGCCATCGCACCCGCCACGCTGTCGCGATCCGCCACATCGCAAACCACCGGGGTAATCCTCGGTTCCCCCACACAAACTTCCTCCAGCGACGCTAAGGTACGCCCAAAAACAAATACGCGAGCCCCCGCCCGAGCAAATCGCCTCGCCGCTGCCTGTCCCATCCCGCCGCCCCCACCCGTCACAATCACCAACTTGTCTGTCCAATCTTGTTGCATCCCCGAACGCTAACCCGTGAAACGGCTCACCGACAACACCATGAATAGTTGGTCGACAGCACCTGCCTTTCACCCCTCCATCTGAAGTGCTTTGTCCGTTCCCAAATCCGTCCGCATAAGTGTTCTCGGATGTTGATTGGTTTTATCCATCATTGTTTCGCGTATGGAAGGGGCTGATGATGCCTAGGTTAAGCTTCGTTTGCATGTCTGGCGGATAAAGCTCTCGTATCTCCACTCCAAGCGATGCTGAAAGAACAAAAATCTCCACGTCTGATACATTTCGGATTTGAGCCTCGATTTTTGCAAGCGTCGAGCGACTCACCTCATATCCCATCAGCGAACAAAGTGCAGAAAGTCTTTCCTGAGAGATAGATTTTGCGTTGCGCAGTCGTCGAATACTCGGGCCGACGATGTTGCGGTGCTGAACCATGCTTCTGAGACGTTAGCCTCCTGAGGGTCCCACATTTGCTCTTGCCAAGAGCAACTGAAGTCATAATACTGATTTCACAGGGCTGTGTTTGATTGACAAGAGACATGCGGATCTAGGTCGAGGGAATGCGCCTATTACGAGCAGAACAAACGATTAATTATATGGAACAAATTAAACCTCCGGGATTTAACGGGATGGCTCTACTTTTCGGGCCTCAATACTATGCTGGTTATGGAAACCTGAAGAAAGGAATCATCCTTGCCTGTGTGTCAGCGCTCCCGATCACTGCATTTTGTGTGAATGTCTATTGCGCATTGAAAGCGAATCGGGATTTGCCCGTTGGTAAAGTTGCCTTCAACTGGAAAAATGCGGTGATCGTGGGTGTGCTGAACTCCGTTTTATGGGTAGTCGTTTCCAGCGTGATCGCGGGCCTGAAAGGGTAGAAGACTCTTCCATTAGCAGATTATGGCCGAAAAAATCCGTGTGTTCGAACTTATGGCGGCAGGTTCAGGCCGTTTTTTTGCAACATTCCTCCTGATGAGTACGCTTGTGAGCTGCGATTCGCCCAAGCTTGACGGAAAGAACGCTGAAGTTTTTGTGGAGGGCCTAAAATCAATGGCTGAGCAGGCCAAGGAATCACAGGACATCACGGCGGGCACAGAAATGAGGGTCCGAGCGATTGCGGTGTTACTGCAAAATGCCATGCTGGTCGATGACCTTCAAATGGTTGATGACAGGAGCGGAGCAACCAAAGCTCAGATGAAGGCTCGCGTGTTGAAAGAGGGTCAAACGATGAAGGTACTAAAAGCCTTCGACGGAATTTCTCTCGACGACTTTTCATCGCAAAACGATAGATACAGGCGGGCTATGCAGGACGCGACGGAATCAAGAAACTAGCTCTTCAGGAATGAACTCCCAAAGTTCTTCCTCTGCGTTTTGCCCGCGATGTTCACGCAGGAAAGTGCCAGATTCGGAGCGCGCGCTTGAAGTGGACGCTGGCAGTGGGGCGGCGGACTGAGGGGAAGATGCGCAGCGCTTGAGGCCCTCTGGGAGTGCGAGGAGAGAAAGAGAGAAAATTTGACCTTGGACGATTGCGCGGAAAGCAGAGCGAGGGGTATTTTCTAGGTGCCGGTCCGTTTGCTCCGCAACTTATACACCAATTGCTTCTGCCCGTGCAGGTCCGCAACTAGACAGCCCCGCCGCCCCCATCTCCCTCTCCTCGTGAAACCCTTGGTTCCTTTCTCACTTGCGATGCTGATGGTCAGCGTCTCCCCTTGCAAAGCCCAGTCCGTCCCGCAAAAAAGCGGCCTTCCCTTCCCCGGCGAAACCCTCGCCGTGTCCGGCAAACAAGCCTTCCTCATCCCATCGCCGAACGCGCCAATCAACGCCGCGAAGCCTTGGGTGCTCTATGCACCTACGCTCAATGGACTTCCCGGTGCGGCGGAGAAGTGGATGTTCCAACGCTTTCTCGACTGCGGCATCGCCATTGCCGGTGTCGATGTGGGCGAATCCTACGGAAATCCACAAGGCCGATTGCTTTACTCATCCCTTCACCAAGAACTCACCCAGCAACGCGGCTATTCCGCAAAGCCTGTCCTACTCGCGCGAAGTCGTGGCGGTCTCATGACCCTTGCTTGGGCCGCCGACAACCCCGACAAAGTTGCCGCGTGGGCTGGCATCTATCCGGTGACAAACATCGCCAGCTACCCCGGCATCGCACGCGCCGCTTCCGCGTATCAAACGGATGCCGCCGGACTCACCGAACAGCTCCCCCAACACAACCCCATCGAGCGACTCCAACCCCTCTCGGCCGCGCAAATCCCGCTCTTCTCCATCCACGGAGATTCAGACAAACTCGTCCCCCTCGACAAAAACTCGGGCATCCTCAAAGATCGTTACATCGCTTTGGGCGGCTCCATGCACCTCATTGTGCCAGAGGGACAAGGACACAACATGTGGAACGGCTTCTTCGAATGTCAGGAGCTGGTCGATTTTGTGAAAAAACACGCGACCCGTTAACTCGTTCACTCGCCTGATAAGCCCTCACCCTCTGCCGACCATGCGCCCTATTGCCCGCTGGTTTCTCTCGTTGCTTTGCGTCTGCACGCTCTCCGCTGCTGCTGCCGAAAAACCCAATATTCTCCTCATCGTGGCCGACGACCTCGGCTGGTCGGATGTTGGCTGGCACGGTGGTTTCGCCAAGACGCCCCGACTCGACGCGCTCGTGCAGGAAGGGGTTGAGCTCGACAGGCATTATGTGCAGCCCGTCTGCACGCCCACTCGAACGGCGCTCATGAGCGGACGTTATCCCGGTCGGTTCGGCCCGCACACCCTCTTGCCGTCGAACCTTCGCGCCATGCCGCTCGGCACGCCAACGCTGGCGTCCGCCCTAAAGTCGCTCGGCTACTTCACCGCCATGGCAGGCAAATGGCACCTCGGAGCTCGGCCAGAGTGGGGCCCGAACCATTACGGGTTTGCGCGGAGCTATGGCACAATGACGGGAGCGGCAGACCCTTGGACGCACAAGTATCGGAAGGGCGAACTGGAGGATACATGGCACCGCGACGGCAAACGGCTCGATGAAGACGGTAATGCGACGGAACTCGTGACCGCGGAGGCTGTGCGGTTCATCGAGGAAAACAGGTCCCCGTGGTTTGTGTACGTGCCGTTTCATGCCGTTCACACGCCGGTTGACGCTCCCAAGGAGTACAAAGCGATTTATGATGGCGTGCGTTTTGACACCAATCCGGAGCGGCAGGATTCGCGGCTGCGGATGGCGGCGATGGTGAGTCAGCTCGACGCAAAAGTAGGGCAGCTTGTGGATGCGGTGGAGCGAACTGGGCAACGCAGCCGCACACTAGTGATTTTCACCAGCGACAACGGGGGGATTGAATCGTTGAAGAACGCCTACGTCGGGGAGGTGGGCCACTCACCGCTCAACAGCGAGAACGATCCGTTACGCGGACAAAAAGGCACCCTTTACGAAGGAGGCACACGCGTTTGCGCCTTCGCCAACTGGCCCGGCAAACTGGCGCCCCGAAAGCATACCGCTCCAATGCACGCGGTCGACTGGCTCCCGACCATCGCAGCCATTGCCGGCTTTAAGGCCGAGGCAGAGCTCCAATGGGACGGGATCAATCAATGGCCCGCGTTGACTGGGACAGAACCGGGAAAGCAAGAGCGCCCGATCTACATCGCAACGACGAGCGGACAGAGCTTCCACCAAGGCGACTGGAAGTTAATCCGGACAAAAAACCGGACCGAACTATTCCGCATCACCTCCGACCCCTACGAAAAACAGGAGTGCTCAGCGCAACACCCCGAACGAGTTGCCGAGCTTCTCCGCCTTTTGGATGCTCAGAAGTCCAAAGATCTCCCAAACCTCCCCGAAGACCTCAAGGGCTTCCACCCTTAACCGACTCTCGGGCTCGGGTCAGCACGGATGAAGCTCGGTCGACAATGCCCAGCACTAACACCCTATTTCCAAACGAGATCAGACAATCTGATGAGCGCGGCGGCAAAAACCGAGGGGTATCTCCGAGCGCCTTTTGACCCGCCGCTTTTCAGAGGAGAAGACCCTCTTGCCGGATAAGTCCGAGGTGGCAAACCTCTGTTCACGATGCCGCCCAGCGAGCCGCCTCGCGGAGCCCCGCGTCGGAGCCAACTCCCATCACCAAAACCGCGCCATCGGTCTCGACCACCGTCAAGCCTTCCACTCCAACCAGAACAACCCTTCGCGAGCCACCCGCCCGAACAAAGTTGTTCTGTCCATCCACCACAAGAACCTGACCCTCGCACCGATTTCCTTCGGCATCCGGGGCCGTCAAATCCGCTACCGAGCGCCACCCCCCAAGGTCGCTCCATAAACCGTCAAACGGCACCGTTGCCACCGTCTCGTGTCGCTCGAGAACGGCGTAATCCATGCTTTGTGAGCGACAGGCCTCGAATGCCGCACAGTCCGGAAAAGTATCATCCCCCACCCTCACCGCTCCCGACATCGCCAACTCGCTCTGCTGAATGATATCAGCCGCATGCTTGCGAAACGCCGCTCTCAGCGTCCCAACCGTGGCGAGAAAAATCCCAGCATTCCAAAGCACATCCCCCCCCTCAAGGAGCCGCTGCGCCACCTCCACCGAGGGCTTTTCTAAAAACTGGGACACTTCCAAAGCTTCCGTGCCGGAAAACTTTCCCCCGTACCGAATGTAGCCGTAAGCCGAACTGGGGTGGTCAGGACGAACGCCAAAGGTCACGATCGCCCCCTTCAACGCCGCGGGAACCCCCCGGTGAACCATCTCGCGGAAGCGCTCCACATCGGGAATGTGATGATCCGCCGGACAAACCAGCAAAACAGCATCGTCATCAGCACCGACCAACCCCAAGGCGATGGCAGCTGCCGTGTTTCGCGCGACCGGCTCGTACACCCCACGCACAACACAGCCAGCATTCGCCGAAAACTGGCGAACAAAACCCTGATGCGAAGCGGCCGCCACGCAAACGACCGGACCGCCCGCTGAAACGCTCTTTGCCCGGTCGAGGGCCGTCTCAAACAAGGTGCGCCCCCCCACGAGCGGGACAAACTGTTTCGGATGTTCCGGCGTCGAAACCGGCCATAACCGGGTGCCAGACCCACCGCAGAGAATCAAAGGAAGAATTTTGGGGCTCGTTTCCATCCCCCGAATCTTGACCTCGACGGCAATTGACGTCCAGACCCGTCAACGCTTCGGAGCTCGGACCTGATCCAGCGCAGTCAACACGTCAACCGCTCGCTGCAGGGACGGGTCACGAGGAACAGGGTTCGGCAAAACTCGGCGGCCGACGCGATCCTCAATCAATCGATCCAATTCAGGGGTGGACCGCGTCGCGCCATCACTCGGAGTGACTCGCGCCCGCTCAGCCGGCGCCAAAATGCGATCGGCTACACCCACCGTGATATCCGGCACGGTAGGTGGCGAAGTCTGCAAATCCGGGCGAACTCCCTGACTCAAATCCCCCAACTCCGGAACCATGACAGACCACTTTCTCACCCTCAAAAACCGGTCGTTGCCCAGCGGCCTGTCCTCGAACTCTCCCGCCACACCTCGCGTCTTTTGTCCAAAAACAACCGCCCCAGCCACACTTTGCAGCGCCCCCGCTAAAGCCTCTGCGGGACCCGCCACCGACGCAGATACCATCACCGCCACCCGACCCGTGTAGACGGGATCTCGCCCAGCGGACAGTTTTTCCACCTTGCCGGTCTCACGCTCCGCCTTCTCGAACATCAACGCTCCCTTGGGCGCGAAATATGATACAATCTCCGCCACTTGCGCCAACGTCCCCGCAGGAGGTGTATACCGCAAATCGAGGACGATACCCGGAACCTTCGCCGCTCCTCGCAGTTCCTCCGCCAGCGCCTTCACATTCAACGGAGTCAATGTGCCCATCAGAATCCAACGAGCGGACGGCCCAGCCGCCTCCGCCCTCAATGAAATCGCTTTCTCCAGTGCAACTTTCTCCACCGGCTTCGATACCAAACTCGTTCCCGGCCCGATTCGTCCAAGCAACCCCTCCAACGCAGCCCGCTTCGTGTTCAGGGGCGAGCCTGCCCCTTCGCGGCCCGTCATCGCCCAAATCGCCTCTAAAGCCACATCCAACTCATCCTCTCCCAACTGCTCCACCGGAGACGCCACCGATTGCGTCAGTGCATCCCCCTGAGCCCATCCGCTCCACGCCAAACAAATCGCAAAAACCATCGCAAGCCACCGCATCAGCCTCGCGAAATCACGCGACCTAGCGCCTCGCCTCGGAAAGCAAAAATCTTCGCCAACCTGTTGATCCAGAGATGACATGTCGTTGTCCTACGCCGTCAACCCTCGCGATGCGATATCTTTCCGATACTGCACACCGTCAAAACGAATCCGGCCAACCGCCTCATACGCCGCGTCAACCGCTGCCCTGAGATCGGCTCCGCAAGCCGTCACCCCGAGGACCCGCCCACCCGAGTTCACGAGGCCCAACGTCTCGTCCCGTCGCGTGCCCGCATGAAAAACCACCGCGCCCGCCGACTCCGCCGACTCAATTCCCTCGATGCAAAACCCAGTTCGCACGGAGTCTGGATAGCCCGCAGAGGCCATAATCACACACACTGCGGATTCCTCACGCCAACTCGCACTCGCACCCGCTAAACGGCCCTCCGCCGTCGCGCACAACAGCTCCACCAAATCTCCCTCCAATCTCGCCAGCAACACCTGCGTTTCAGGATCACCAAACCGACAGTTGAACTCCAATACGCGCGGTCCGGAAACCGTCATCATTAACCCCGGGAAAAGCATGCCGCGAAAGTCTAACCCGTCCTTTCGAACCCCCTCCAAAAACCGGTCCATCACCAAGGTCCGAATCTGCTCCTCCATCTCCGCCGTAATCTGCGGGAGCGGACTGTAAGTCCCCATGCCCCCCGTATTCGGCCCCGTATCCCCATCGCCAATCCGTTTGTGATCCTGGGCAAACGGAAACAGCAAATAACTCCGGCCATCCACCAGCGCGTGCACCGAACACTCGAACCCTTCCAAAAACTCCTCAATCACCACTTGGTCTCCCGCCCCGCCAAACCGACGCTCCACCATCACCGCAGCCAGCGCAGCCTCCGCCTCCTCTCGGGTCGTCGCAATCATCACTCCTTTTCCAAGAGCCAAACCGTCCGCCTTAATCACCGCAGGCAACCCCACCTCAGGAAGAAATGCCAGCGCAGCCTCATAAGAATCGAAACTCCCACTCCGCGCCGTCGGGATGCCATGCCGCTCCATAAAGGACTTGGCAAACACCTTGGAGCTTTCCAGCCGCGCCGCCGCCTGCCGCGGCCCGAATGCACGCAACCCAGCCGCCTCAAACGCATCGATAATCCCCGACGCAATCACGTCGTCCGGCCCCACCACCGTCAACCCAACCTCATGCTCGCGGGCAAACGCAATCAAGGCTCCATGATCCATCGGCGCGATATCCACACACTCCGCAATCTGCGCAATCCCCGGATTACCCCGCGCACAAAAGATACGCCCTGCCGCCGAAGACTGCTTCAGCTTCCACACTAACGCGTGCTCCCGCCCGCCCCCGCCAATCACCAAAATGTTCATGCCCCTTTTTAACCCCCAAACAATCTCTCTGAACAGCCACGAGACGCGTCTGAGAATCAACGAAGCCGACGATAAAACCGCAACGCCTCGATTGTCGGCGCTATCTCATCCAAATAACGCCGCGAGAGCGCCCGCTCTGCCGGATCCGCCACCAGATACCGACGCTTCCACTTCCCCACCACGACGACAAAATGCGTGTTCGAAGCACCCGGCCGACGCACACGCACAATGACCGGATTTCCACGGAGCAACTCTAAATCCATCAAGCGATACGACGGAGCCGCCTCGTACGCATGCTCAAGAATCCCGTCCGTGAGCTCCGCCGCCTTCTCCCAATGAATCCACCCTTGCTCCGTGTACCCCCCGTTCGCTGAAAGCCACCGATTCAACAAACTGGGATCCGTCTCATACCCATGCGCCCTCAAAACCATCGCCGCACAAGTCACCGCACAACCCTCGGCACCCAACGAAGAAGGCGTACCGCCCAACGCATCCCCAGCCCAACGACCATCCGCCTGACAGTAATGTTGCACCTCGATCAGTCGCTCGCGAAACAGGTAAAGCCCCCCAACAGAATCTCGCACTCCCACCCGCCACCAATCCGCAAGCCAACCCAACGCCACGAGAATCACCCCCGCCAGCACGAGAAGCCCGCTCCGCCGAATGGATGCCATGTGACTCATGACGAAAACCGGAGCATCACCTTGCCCCGAACGCCAGCCGCCGCCTGACGCAATGCCTCGGAATAATCTTCCACCGGGAACTCGGCATAAACAGGGAGCGAAATCCAATCCGGCGAAAGCATCCGATCCAGAAGGCTCGAAATTAACTGATTTCCGCGCTCCAACCCGACCCGCTCGTACCACTCAGAAACCCAGAACCCTCGGAAGGCCAAGTTCCGAAAAATCAAAAGTCCATTAGGAATCCTCAAAGGCTGCCGCCCCATGGCTCCGTAAGTGATTTGCGAGCAGCCACTTTTCATGAGGTTTGATTGACGGAGCGCGCTCTCGCCGCCCACTCCATTGAAAGCCAACGCAGCACCCCTTCCAAACCATGAAGCCGCCCGAACTTCCGCGACCGACGCATCTTCATCAACAAACGCAATCTCGCCACCTGCACGCATCTCAGCAGCCACCCCAGCGTCACGCACAAAGCTGACCACCCTCACTCCCAGCTGCCGCGCAAACGACCGAACCGCATGGCCCACCCCAGAACTGCCTGCGTTTTGCAAAACCCAACCGCCATCCACCGGGGCAACCTCGTTCAAAAGACACCAAGCCGTTGCGGGATTGATCCGGACCATTGCTGCCTGCGCGTCATCAAGCCGCTCCGGCACGCGCACGAGGCACTCCGCTTTCGCAACCCCAAAGGTGCGCCATGCCCCATACCCCGCAGGAAGGATTACCCGCTCTCCCACCTTAAAGCCTTCAACCCCGCCTCCCAGCGCCACCACTCGAGCCACACCCTCCGTCCCAGGCACACAGGGAAGCGCAGGAAGTCGTCCGTATTTTCCCTCCAACACATTCAAATCCGCAGGATTAATCGGCGAAATTAACGTGCGCAAAAGCACCTCGCCAAACCCCAGTTCCGGGCATCCACCATCAACCAGTGAAACCGAATTCCATCCCGCAAAATCTCCCAAACTCAGGGTCGGATTCTCCATGATCACTCCGTCGTGACCCCGCCACACCCCTCCGGTCCGCATCCGCAAGCACCCCCACCAATCCCTCGGTCCGGAGCAGAGTCCCTAGGAAGCGAACCCGTCGCAGCGCCAGACCTGTCGCCTCTGACATCCACTTCCAAATCAATATCCATCAACAACATTTGTTCCCTGACTTTTTGAAGAAAATCCACCACAGACTCGGGCGGGTAGTCCAAACACTCCAAGACCACACAAACCGGACGTCCCAGAAGCTCCGGAAAATCAGCGCGCATCTCCCCATCCAAAATAAACGCCATGTAAGCGTTAAACTTTTCCTGAAGCTGAAACATTCGGTCGAATGCTTCATCCCAGGGGCGCGTTTCAATCATTTTCAGCACGACCCGCTCCCCCGCTCCCTCGATCGCGTCAATCACCCAAGGATTTTGAACCCCGACCGCGGTTCGTTCGCCCGAATCACCGCCGCATCCGCCGCCACAACATGTTCCTGAGTCAGACATAAACTATTTTGTGTAAACCAAAATCTGGTCGATAATCAGATGCATCTCACTGTGCGTGCGAATCTTGTCGATATGACTCAAGGTTAAACGAGTCCCCTCAGGCATCAACAACATCCCCGCTTGAGACCGCACCCCATCAGCTAACTCAAAACCCGGCTTCAGTTCCTTCACCAACATCTCCCGCACATTCCGTGGAAGGCTATCTATCCGCATGTTACGCCGAAACACCGCAACCGCATCCGGATCAAGACCAGACCCCGATTCTCTCAAAACCAGTTCCAAGGCCTTCTCCGGCGACAAGCCACTCGTCACATACATGACCGCAACCGCGAGACACCGAGCAGTCCAGGGAATCTGCTCCTTCCGCAGACCGTCTGGATAACCCGTTCCATCGCAGCGCTCATGATGCCCCCGAATCGTTACGCCCACCCCATCTAGGTCGCCCGCAAACGCTGCTAACGTTTGTCCAACCACCGTGTGCTGCCGAAGCAACTGCTTCTCTTCGATGGATAAACGATCTGCATGATTCAACGCGCGATGGATGAAACCGCGCTCAAACGCCAAAAATCCGAGGTCATACAACCAAGAACTCGCACGGAGCACTCGGCGCTCTTCCTCACTGAAATGATCATCGCAGGCCATAGCCTCACAAATCTTCACCACCTGCTGAATCTGCGTCCCCAACAACCCGTAAAACGTTGAAATCAGCCGGTAAACCAAATCCAGTGACCGCTCGAAATTTCGTCCCAATGCCGTATGCGCCTCGTCAATTGCCTGCTTCTGACGTGACACCTCTTGCATCCGTTCGGCCAACTCCGAGTTGGCCCGAATCAGCTGGGTGTTGCAGGCCATCGTCTCGTCCTGCAACCGTTGATTCGATACCAGTAAAAAGTTCCGCTGAAGGCTATTATCGACTGCCGCCACCAACTCCGCTGAGTTCCACGGCTTCGCAATAAATCGGTAGATCTCGCCCGAGTTAATCGCAGCAATCAAGGTGTCGATGGCCAACATCCCCGTAATCAGTACCCGCGTGACCATCGGCCACCCCGCCCGAACCCGCGCCAACAACTCCAAGCCCGTCATCTCCGGCATGTAGTTGTCCGCAATGACCACGCCAAATTCATCCGCGCCCAACCGTTCAAGGGCCTCGAGCGGATTCAGACACACGCTTACCCGAAAACCTTCGCGTGTCAGCGTCTCAGAAATCGCATGCAAAACGTCCTTGTCATCATCGACCACAAGGACCGACACAGACCGATAATCAGCTAACTTCATAATGGTGACCTTTCATTCACCAGGGCGGACGCGTGATACTACGCGAACCGTCAAGCCTCTCCCAACAAATCCCTCGAGGGATCTTTCGGCGAATACGCGTTTCGAACGTCCTTCAGACGATTCTGGATGGAAACCACCTCCTTCTTCTCCGCACCTAAATCCCCCAAAATCTCAGCCGCCCGAGTGACGTTCGCCTGCGCCAACGCCTCAATCTTCTTCAGTTGTCGATCGACCTCAGCGTTGCCACGGTCCAACCCAGAGAGTTGAGACAACTCCTGAACTTTTCGAATAATGACGTCCTTCTCTTTGGCAAGCCGCTCAAGTCCGCCAAAATCCCGTTTGCTAATCGCGACACCCTCAACCTTTGTCACCTTCTCAAACTCAGCCAACGCCTCGAGAAACCGTCTTTTCAACTCGGTCGGCGACAAACTGGAACTGCGCAATCGCGATGACATCCAAAGTGAACTCTAAAACCCACCAAACTAAACGGAAGGAGAGTCCTTCGCTACCTCATCGAGCATTTGCGACCACGCGTCTCTCACCTCTTGGACCAGTCGCGCAACTTCCTGAACGTAAGAAATCTCCTTTTTGATATTTGCCTTGATCAAATGTTCGATGAGGAAGTCGTAAAGTGAGTACATCGTCTTCGAGAAATCGCCACCCCGCTCCATATCCAACGACACCTGCAACTCGCGAAGAATATTCTGCGCCACTAAGAGGTTGTTGTGGATCTCTTCGTTCCTCTGGACCACGGACTCCATCCCAAACCCATGCTCAACCCGCGCCAACCTCTGAAGGCAACCATCAAACAACATCAACACAATCTTCCCAGGCGAAGCCGTGCTAACAGACGCCGTCTTATAAATCTTTGCGTGACCCGCTAGAGTAGTTTTCATTCGTGAACCGAGATACTCACCCGAGTGGTAGCGATTCCAATACCAGCGAACGCCAAAAATGAGCCTTTTCTATGTAACCAACAACCACTGGGTTACACCACAGGTGACCCGCTGTTGAAACAACAGCCTCCCTAGCTCGGGCAATCCATTAACCCAAGACCTGCTGAGCCACCGCTTTCATCACGGCGGCGGAAGGGTACTCTTTAGACGCGGCCAGTTCTTTCGCCTTCTGAACAACTTCTTCCCTCACTTCGGGCTGCGGCTGGACTCTTGTCTTCGCTTCTTGGAGCTTTTGCAGCAAACTCGTCGTGAAGTTTGCTCGCAGCGCGTCCCCAACGGACGACACCTGCCACTCCGCAAGAGCTGCTGAAGGGGGAACCGCCAGCATTTTCACCGGCGCCACTCTCGGAGAACTGGGGTCAAATGAGATATTCATGGCTTCTTAAATCTTCGGTCGAACCCGCCACTCTCTTTAGAGAAAACTTGCTGAAACCATGCGCAAGCCGCTCCACGACAAACGCCAGCAGCAAAGCAAGTCTACTCAGCACCTTCCGATGGGCGGTCCTTGCGCAAACTGCGGAAAGATGCGAACGCCGCAAACCGAGCAAATCGTTTCGGACTCAACAAAATCGCCCCCCCATCCTCCCGAACAGGAAAATTCTCTCGACCCAACGCAATCCCGTAAGCCCTCGCAGCGACCGCAGTCCGTTCATTTCCTGCGTCATACAACGCATCACTCGCCCAGTGGATTCTCCCCGCCTGCACGTCCACCAACTTGCATCGAACCCCCATCGAGACCGGTCGGTAAGGCGAGTAAGATGTCAGATCAACAAACATAACCCCCTCCGCTCCATAGACGTCTCGCATCTTCCGGAAAAAATCAACGCTGACCGGTTCGACCGAAGACAACTCCCGCCGCCCCATGATGGTCTCCATGTCCACCCGCGAAACACTCACCACCTCAAATGCATTCAGCTTGCTCAACTCCGCAAGGAAGGCGTCGTCGATGTCTTTCATCACCAACCCAGTGTACTTCTCGTTGTAGACCGGCAAAATCACAACGCGTCGCATCAACATTCCCGGACCATCCGATGGCCGAAACCAGTTCTCAGGCAACTCGGTTTTAACCGGAACACGAACAACTGAAACCGACCTGCACCCCTCAAGCACGGGGAGCGCCGCAGCCAATAAAGCCACCCGCACAGCAAGAGACGCTCTCGCGCGGGAACGCAGCCAACCAAACAACCCAAAGCAGAGCTCCAGCGATCGCGCTAGCCCCACCGTAAAAGCTCCTCTGCTGCCCGTCCTATTTTGCTGCTTCGTATCCATTCTCAGTAACCCAAACTTGGGCTGACTTCCCCACCGAAAGCCATTTTCAGGCCACGCCGTCCCTCGACGCCATCCTACTTTTTAGAAGAGCTCGAAGAGAACCCAGAAAGCGATCCCGTCAAGGCCGATAACTGGGTCTGAACCTGCTGCTGGGCCTGCTCCATTTGAATGAAGCTTCGCTCTAATGCCGCCTGACGCTGCTTCAAAAGCCGCTCCATATCGGCAATCTGCTTGTCGATCGTCTTACTCCGACTCGTCAGAGATTTCTTCTGAATCTCGAACAAACCATTGTATCCAATGATTTTGTTCAAATAATTGTCCAACCGCTCCGCAACCCCCTGCGTCGGATAAACCGAATCAAAAGTCGTCGTCCCAGTGGATGTCGCAGCCACCCCGGCTGACGTGAAAAACTTCTCCACGTCCGAAGAATATGAGGCAAGCGCCGTCTGCAACTTCCCAGAGTCCTTGATGTACAAATCCCCGCTGGTCCCGCGAAACGCCAACCCTAACTGCTCCATCTGCGTGTAACGCGCGGTGCTCGACGATTTCAAGGAGACGCCCGCCGCCGATGCGGTTGCAGCACTGCTGATGGTCACCTTATTGCTCGATGCATCGATCGCAGTCACTTTTGCGCCGCTCGGAATCCCAGCGCCAGAAATCTCTGCCCCAACCTTCAACGCACTCAAACCCGCCCCCGTCACCGTCAACTCGGTCGAACCTGAAGTCGTCGTCACCGCCAAAGTCGGCCCAGTCATCGGAGTGAAAATAAACTTCCGCAAACTGGAAGCCACCCCCATCAGATCCCGATTACCCGACAAAACCGAGGTCGTGACCTTCCCATCCACGCTCGTCACCTTCGTGCTATCCTCGATGTCTTGACGCACCGCATTGTAGGCATCGATGAAGGACTTCACCTTCGCGAAAGCCGCAGAAGAGTCCGAAGCAACCGAGAATGTTGTCCGCCCAGTCTCCGAAACCCGCACTGAAACCCCCTCAAAACCCGCTTCCGACAAATCAAGAGTATCAGACACACTCTGAAACTTGCCACCCAGTTGGACTCCATCCTTTTTTACGGTGTACTCGTACGCACGGCCGGAAGCGAACGCAACGTTGTCTGCGCTCGTCGAAAACTTGCTTAGCCCCAAAACAGAGCTGCTACCCGGCGCGTCAGCGACACCAAGGCTCTGCAGTAGATTTCCAACATCATCGCTAAACACGATCGGCTTACCACCCTCTTTCGATACCAGCATGAGCCTGCCATCGACTCGGCTGTAGGACGCGGACACACCTGCGTCCGCGCTGTTAATGCCTGCCACGACCGAAGAAATAGTGTCCGAACCCGTCCAACTAATCTGCGCACCGTTGATTTTAAACGACCCAGATGAATCTGGGAGAGGCAGGGCAGAGTCATCGAGCGTATTGGCTAAATCACTAATCTTTGTATTCAGACTGAAATTGCCCAACGCAACTGGCGAAATGTACTTAGTCGGCCCCCCGGAAACCTCGGAAGCCGTCAAGCCTAGCAACTTCATCAAGTTGCTCGAGTCAGCGGACGTGTTGACGAAAAATGGATTTGATGAGCTTAGCTCGAGATAGCCGCCCGTTATATTGGCATTAATCGAGAACCCAGAGAAAAAACCCGGTACGGTATCCGGGACCTCAGTTTCATCGTAATAACCAATCAGATCCCTGACCGTCATCGTCGCTGGGTCAATGTCCTTCCCAGCGCCCACCGTTACCTCGCTCCCGTCAATAAAAATCGACCCCTCCGTGATTGCGGCTCCAAGCGGAAGGTCCTTCAGCAGAGTCTCTTCTACGTTTGTCCTAGCAGTGTTCGCAGACACCACTGTGTAAGGGCTCCCCATCTGCTTCACCTCCACCTCGTACAACCCTAAAGGGGCAGACGACGTAGCCGTCACCGTGGCCGTTGGCGATTGGTTCACTCGGCTCGCGCTCACGACACCACCCGTGTATTCTTGGTAAATACTATTCAAAACCGAGGTCGATCGCGTCGAGGCGGAGGACGAACTAAACGCCAAATCCGCCAAGCTACCTTGCAGAGTCGACAACTTGCCTTTTATCCGATCTAGGGCGGTGGACTGCTGAGTGATAGACGTCTGCTGCGTGCGCAACCGATCCTGAGGCACTCTGTCCAACTGCATCAGCTGATCGACTACCGAGCGCCAATCCATCCCCGAAGCCAGTCCAGTAAGTTGTATCCCCGCCATACGTTAATCTCCGTTGAAGTTAGTGCTTAAAGTTAAATGTCTTTCTGCGCCGCGCACGGACCGAGCAAAACCTTCCTTGGAAAACCAAATCCGCAGGCAGTTGGCAAAAAGCCTTCCTTGGGGTTATCGGCGAGAACCGGTGATTTCTGAAGCGAATGTTGAGGAAAAGAAATCACTCCGAACCCTTCTAAAGCACCTCTCCGAGGCGGTTCTTGAAATCCACCGCCGCCCACTGACCCTCCACCTGCGCTCCCGGATCCAGATAGCCGTAGTTCAAGGCCGACCCCAACGCCGCCATCGCAAGACGCGAAACACGCCCAAACTCCGCCCCCATCCCCATCAACGACAACACCCCACGCCCCACGCCCCCGCCTCCAAACGCAACTAACCGCGCAAACTCATCCGCCGTACGCAAGCGCACCGCCAACTTAAACACGTCCGCCCCCCGTTCCATTGCATGCCGCCCCAACGACCGCATTCGAGCTAGGCTGGGCGTCCCCTCAAAATCGTGCGCCGAAACCACCACCCCCCGCCCCTCCGACCGCGCGTCCGCCACCAACTCGCCAAACCCCTCAGCCTTCGCTCCCCGTAACGACCGAGCCTCAACGTCAATCAACGCTGCCGCCGACAAAAAGTCCCGATACCAGCGCAATCGCGATGCCGCATCCATCGTCGGAATCGCCCCCCCCTCGCCAGGATGCCGAACCGTCAACAACAGCGGATGCCGATCACTCAGTCGCGACAACTTCCTGTAATCCCCTCGATCCAACCCTCCCTCCGCCAAAAGCCCATCCATCCGCAACTCCATCACATCCACACGCTCCGACGACACCTTCAACGCCGCATCCAACGCCGCCCGACTCGGAATCGTCCCCACCACCCGCGGCGTCCCCAACCACTCCAATAACTCCGTGTTCTCGCTGAAACTCATGCTCTACCCAAGCGACCCTTAGAAAATCCCGCAACCCTAAAAGCCACCCTCACTGCGCACGATCCGTCGCAATCGGCCGAATCCGCTTCCGAATCTCCGCTGGGTTCGTCGACGTCGGCGCGGGCGGCGGAATCGCCCCACCGCTCCCCGGCATCGGCACCGTCCGCGAAACACCCGGCCTCGGAATCGGACTCGCGGGCGCTGCGGCCGTCGGAGAAACCGGCTTCGGTGCCAACCCCGTAGGTGCCGTCGCCTTCGCCGCCGTCTTCGCCGCGGGCATCGGCGGCGGTGGAGGCGGAGGCGCAGCTGCAATCCGCGCCTGATCAAACTGCACCGTGCCCACCTCACCCTCCTTCTTCAACGTCACCACCGCCTTGGTCGGATGATCCCTCTCCTCCACCGAAACAATCGCCACCCCTTGCTCATTCGCCTCCTCCCCGCGCACCGTCATCCGCGTCTGCAAATCCCGCGACAAAATATTCACCGTCCATCGCTTTCCCCCATCCGGAGCTGAATCCTGCCACATCGAACTAATCGTCCAGTTCGTCGCAAAGTTCTCTTTCGGAACCTCCGGCGCGGGAGCAGCCGTCGCCACCGCAAACGGCGAGTTCTCCAACAAACCCGCAAACCGCGAAAACTCAAACCGCTCAGGGACCGGCGTTGTAACAGCGGACACACCAGCATGCCCAGCCCCCGCTCCGTCCTGCGCCAGACCCGCGGCCATCAACAGCGACCACGCGCCAACCGAAATCCAGCACGTCCGCCAACCGGCACCCCATCTTTGCCACGAAATCTTCATTTTTTCGCAAACCATTTCGCAACCGTAAACTCCGCCAGCATCAGCGTCTTGTCATTCGGATCCACCTTCAGCCGCGCCTGCTGAAACACCATAAACTGACCCGGCCCCTGCAACTCATACACAAACGCTCCCAAACTCTTCCAGGACGTCCGAACCTCAAACTGCACCGGAACCGCCACCGATTTTCCCTGAGGAACCGCCACCCCAATCTGCGGCTTCGTAATCGTCACCCCATGCTTCGAAGCCGTCTCCTTCAACGCGTTTAACAAGTTGTTCCCCGCCAACGCCTCGTTCTCCAATCTCGGTTGCGCACTGTCAACCCACGCCGACCGCTGCAACCACACGTCCTTTCCACTCGCCAACAACTCCAAATCCGCAATTTCACGCTCCTTCGATTCGATCTGTTCCCGAAACGCCAAATACTTGGTCCGACAAAACTTGAACAAAACCAAGTTCAACAACACCGCCGCCACCAAGCCCATCACCGCCATTAACCGCCGCTCACTCGGACTCAACGCCGACCATTTCATTGCGCGCCCCCTTTCCCAAGCGTTTTCCGGCCCTTCGCTTCCTCGCGCCCCGTAATCCGAAACTGCGCCCGCTCATTCGGCAAAATCTGAGGATTCCCGGCCGTCAGCTGAAAGTTCCGCGTCAAATCCGCATTCCCCTTCAGCTTTTCCGTGTAATCAACCGCCTCCGCATACGACGAAGCTTCTCCCGCTAAAATAAACTCCTGCGGAGAACTCGTGAACTCCGTAATCCGCACCTCCTCCGAAGTCCGCGCCTGGTTCACTTGGTGCAACACCTCAATCAACATCCGCTCTGGCTCAATCGCCGGCGCCAAACCACGCCAACGCTGCTCCCGCTCCCGCGTCTCCGCCACCACCGGCTGCAACGCCTGAATGCGCTGTTCCAACCCGTTCGCCTTCCGCTTCAACACCGCCAGATACCCCACAAAACCCAAAATCACCAATAAGTACGCCATCACCACCCGCTGCAACCCCGCCTGAAACCGGTTCCGATTCTGTTCCTGCGACTCCTCCGCCGCCCAAGAGGCCGGCTTGAACCCTCCGCGCATCGGCTCCGTCAGCCCCACTTCAAACCCCTCCGACATCCGCCCGAAAATCCGCTCCACCGTCGACCGAACCAAGTCAGCACCCGCTCCCACCATCAGACGGCACCCCGCCCACGACATCCCGGCAAACTCAGCGCTCACCAACCGGCGGGCCAACTCCTCCTCCAAATACCCCGCCACTCCTTCACCATCCGGCACCGCAAACGTATCGGCCCACACCAGCGCGCCCCCGCGGTATAACCCCACCACCACTCGCCCAAACTCCAGCCAAAAAGCCAACACCTCCCCAGAGCCTTTCCACCGATAACCCAACTCCTCCGCATAAACCCCCACCGCCCCAATCCGTACGCCGCGCTCCCGCAAAATCCCGCACGCCTCCTCCACCGAACCCAACGGCACCGAAATCGAAGCCACCTCCCGATCCTCTCCTCCAACCCCTTCCTCTGACACCTCGCCCGACCCCACCACCACCGCATCAAAAACAACCTCCTCCACCGGAAACGGAAGCACCTTCTCCAACTGCATCGAAACCATCCCGCGCAACTCCTCTCCGTCCGCAGCCGGCAACCGAAACAACGACACCAGAACATCCGCTGAATCCAACCCCACCGACACCACCGCGTCCGCAGGCAATCTCCCCAACAACTCCTCAACCGTTCCACCCGACACCGCCAGACCGCGCGACTCGAGACGCCAACCCGCAGGGTCTGGACATATCAACGCTTCCGTCTCGGTTCTCGCCTTCATTCGATCCATGCCCGCAACTGCGGTGCAGCATTTCCTTTTCGTACAACAGCCTCCACTTGTCGAACGACTTTTCCCGAACGACCCGTGCTCCGAATCCGAATCGTCGGCTCCTTCACCGTCACCAACGGCGCCAAGTTCTCCCACTGCACCTTCGTCATTCCCAACGCCGAGCGCACCTGATCCGCCGACTGAAACACCGGATCATCATCCGTGTGAAGCACCTGATCCAGCCCCGCCCTCAGTTGCACCCATCGCTGCAGCGCTCCCTCATTCATCCCCGGCAAAATACGAAGCAAATCCTCCCCAGCCTCCATCAAGTCAATGGGCCCCGTGCTCTCCAACGTGAAAAACTGACGCCACCCCGGTAAATCCAGCAGCGGCGCCGCCCCCGGAATCCGCATCAACTCTTCCACCGACCGAAGCGGCCGGTTCGCCGGATGATAGTCCCCTTGGTCCTCCTGCCCGTTCAAACGCGGATTATTATCGGGATCCACATAGTCCTGAATGCAGGCAACCACCCGATCACGCGTCGCAATGTCCATCCCCGCCGTTTGCTCCAACCACTGCTTAAACAGGTTCACCCGCCGCGGATCCTCCCCCTGAAAAATCCACGCCAAGTTCAACCGCGCCCCCTCACTCTGCATCTCCACCTGGTACTCCATCCCCTCCGCCACCACCCCCTGCAACAAAGAACTGTCCTGCTTCACATTCGGATGAAACGCCACCGCAATCCCCGAACGCGCCATCGCCAACGCCTCCACCCCCCGCGAATCCGCCGCAGACGCCAAAACCCGCTCCCGCATCCAGTAAATCCATCCCGACACCGCCAGACTCAAAACAATCACCGCCCACAATACCGCCATCAACGCCGACCCCGAACACCGCTCCGCACCCCGCATCCCACGTCGTTTCTGTTCAATACCCATGGCTTCAGTCCCTACTGTATCCTCGCCGCAGGCACCGGAACAATCACCTCCACCGGCATCTCATCCGTGCGCCACCAAAACTTCACCCGCACCAAGGTCGGACGCGACGCCGAATCCTCCCACCGCTCCACCCAAGTCCCCAACTGCGGCTGGAAATACTGAAACTGCAACGCCGCGACACCCGCCACCAACGGCAACCACGTGTAGTTCTCCTCACGATCAGCCGCCATCCTCCGCCGAATCCCCAAATCCTGCCCCACCGAGTTCTCCCGACTCGGCTGCAACGTAATCGTCACCACGTAGTCCCCATCCTCCGCAGCCGTCGTCAACAACGTGTGACCCGGCTGACAAACCAACTGAATTTCGTCCGCCGGCGCACCCCTCACCAAGTGGTTGTACCCTTTCAGCGTGTCATTCGTCCGCACCGGCAAGTCCGCCAAACACTGCCGAAAATATCGCAAGAAACCCTCCACCGCAGCCGTCTTCGCCTCCTCGTCCCGCACCAACTCCATCGCCTTCAACTGCGAAGCCACAAACCGATAAACCCCCGTCACCAAAAGCCCCACAATCGCCACCCCCACCATCACCTCCAACAACGTAAACCCCCACCGCCGACGCCGTATCAAATGCCCGTTCATCACGCTGTCTCCTCCCTATTGCGCCGCCGTCCCCTGCGGATACGCATAAAACGTCACCGCTTTCACCCGCTCCTGCCCTCGGTTCTCCCACAACACCTCCACATTCACCGAGATGAGCCCCTCAATCAACTGCCCCTTCGCATCCGTCAACTTCAACGGCAACACCGTCTGCCGCACCCGCATCCCCTCAAACTCGCCCTCCAGCTTGTCCCCCGACGCCGACGAGTTCGCATAAGCCACCGCACCCGCCTCCAACTCCATCAACCGATTGCTCAACGCCCGCTGAGCCCGCGCATCCTCCTTCTGCGAAATCGCCGCCATCATCCCCGCCTCCACCGTCTGCCCCAACGCCAACACCGCCATCGCAAAAATGGTCGTCGCAATCATCGCCTCCAACAGGATGAACCCCAGCCGCCGACGCATAACATGCCGACTCATCGCCGCTTCACCTCCAAAATCTCTGGCTCAATCTTGAACGGATTGTACCGAAGACTCCACGTCCCCTTCGGCCCCGTATACCGAACCTCCGCCGGCTCAATAATGCCGTTCGGCCACAACATCCATTCCGACACCGGCGCCTTCTGCATCGCACCAAACCGATTGAACTCTAACGCCTCCTCCTTCGACAACGTCACCCCTCCCCCGCCTCCACCCACCCCACCCGCATCGCCCATCACCGCTCCCCCTGCCGGCGGCTCCGCCATCACCAGCACCCCCTCCTTCCCAAACACCAATCGCGACGGAGCCTTCGCCGCCATCGCCGACCGCTGCGCTTCCCGCACCATCCGCGTAAACGACTCCATGTTCTCCCTCAACTCCTGCTCCGCCAAATATCCCGCCACCGACGGCACCGCGATCGACAAAATCAAAATCGCAATCCCCATCACCGCCACCAGCTCCAGCAACGTAAACCCCGCGCGCGCCGCCACCGAGGTCCGAACCAGCCGAGGCACCGCCTCACACTCGTGACGCCACCCCGGAAAGTTCCACTGATTCGGAAACCCCAAACACTGAACCGGCTTCACCTCCTGTAACCGGCAATCCCGCCCCTCCAACCACGCACACTCCCCGTTCCCCTTATCCAACAACGCCAAACCGCTCCGGTCAGAACGCAACCGCGTGTGCCCAGCAATGAAATCCCCCTCGCTCATCCCCACATAACGCGCAATCCGCCCGATTTCCTCCTCGGAAACCTTCACCTGCCCCGGCCACCGACAACACCGGGTGCAACGCTGACAATCATAGTGAACCGCAAACGACATCATCTTCTCCCGTCAAAGCTGCCTCATTCTCAACATTCCACGCCACCCGGAAAGGCCTAAACCAATCCCCCTCCCACCGTCACGCCTCTGTCACCGTGTTTGACCGCCGCCCCACCCCTCCTCTAACTTTCACCACTCTGTTCGGTCATCTGATTGATTCATCACCATGAAACCTTCCCAGCGCACCCTCGCACTCGCCGTATCGCTCGCCACCGTCCTGCCCGCCTCCGCCGCAGTCGACTTTGTGAAGGATATCCAACCCATCTTCGAGCAGCACTGCGTCGGCTGCCACCGCGAGGGGAACACCAAAGGCGGTCTCCGAATGGATACCAAGGCCCAAACCCTTAAAGGCGGCGAAAGCGGCGACTCTCTCGTCCCCGGAAAGCCCGACAAAAGCTTCATCTACACCTCCATGGTCCTCGACGCGAACGACGACCTCCTCATGCCCCCCAAGAAAAAGGGCGGCCCGCTTCCCAAAGAAAAAACCGACCTCGTCAAACAGTGGATTCTCGAAGGCGCCCCATGGCCCGATGACCTCAAACTCATCACCCGAAAAATCGAGCAGGTCCAAACGGTCGATGAATCCGAACTCGTCGCCTCCATCCACAAACGCATCACAGGGAACACCAAATCCGTCGGCGAAAAGGAAATGAAGCCTTACACCGAAGGCATCCCCGGCTCCGATGTGACCTTCAACCTCGTCCCCATCCCCAGCGGAACCTTCCTCATGGGAAGCCCCGACAGTGAAGATGGTCGCAACGATGACGAAGGACCCCAACGGCAGGTCAAAATCGCGCCCTTCTGGATGGGAACCTGCGAGGTCACCTGGAACGAGTTTGAGCTCTTTATGTACCTCAACGAGGAACGTCGCATCCGCGCCACCAAGCAACTCGACGCCGACCTCAACGAAATGACCGACGCCGTCACCCACCCCACCCAGCCCTATGTGGAAATGAGCTTCGGGATGGGCAAAGACGGTTTCCCCGCCATTTCCATGACCCAGCACGCAGCCAATAAGTACTGCCAGTGGTTGTCCGCCAAAACCGGCCACTTCTACCGCCTCCCCACAGAAGCCGAGTGGGAGTACGCCGCCCGCGCAGGAACCAAAAGCAAGTTCTTCTGGGGTGACGATGACTCCAAAATCGGCGACTACGCCTGGTGGTCGGAAAACAGCAGCGGCAAGTACCAGAAAGTCGGAAAGAAAAAGCCCAACCCTTGGGGACTCTACGATATCATCGGGAACGTCGTCGAATGGACCCTCGACCAGTACGATGCCGATTTCTACAAATCCGGTAAAAACGACAATCCGTGGAACAAAGCCTCCAAACCCTACCCGCACTCCGCTCGCGGCGGCGCGTGGGACGATGATTCCGCAGAAAAACTTCGGGTCGCCGCACGCCGCGCCTCCAACCCCGACTGGAAAATCCAAGATCCTCAGTTCCCCAAGAGCATCTGGTACCACACCGACGCCCAGTTCCTCGGATTCCGTGTTGTTCGCCCCCTCGAAACCCCCTCGAAAGAAGACATGCAGAAATACTGGAACAGCGGCGTCGAGAAGGAGTAACGCCCCACTCTCGGGAGGCGAACCACACGCCTCCCGTTTCCGCCGTATTCACACATCGATTTGTTTGACTTAACCCAGCCCTTCGGCGACAGTGAAGGGCTAAAACCTCAGATTTTCTATGGCAAACACACCTTCCGCAGCAAAACGCGCTCGCCAAACCGTCACGCGCACCGAACGCAACCGTAGCGTCATTTCTGCAGTCAAGTCCTCTCTCAAAAACGCACGGACTGCTATCGCCGGCGGCAAGAAAGCCGACGCGCAAACAGCTGCAGTGAAGTTCGTTTCAACACTCGACCGTGCAGTCAAAACGGGGCAGGTCCACAAAAACAAAGCGAATCGCCACAAGAGCGCCATCAGCGCCGCCATCGCAAAACTCGCCTAACCAGTCTTCCCGAGGTTTTCAAACAGAGAGCGCCCCAAAAGGGCGCTTTTTTTGTGTCCAAACACCC
>JBIIXW010000010.1:0-47398 GCA_044347165.1 Chthoniobacteraceae bacterium | reverse complement strand
TGGCGGCTGCGTGGGACTTGGCGGGAGGGGGGCAAGTGTCTGATTTTTGGGGGTGGTTGGTTCGGGGCAGCACGTTGTTGTTGGTGGGATTGATTGGCGAGTACGTGGGTCGGATTTATTCGCTGATGAATGGGGCACCGCAGTACGTGGTGGCGCGACGTTCGGTGGGGGCGCGAGTGGATTTGGAGTCTGTCGGAGGGGGGCAACGAGACGCGCATCGCCATGAGGCCGCTTGATGTCACGTCGAGTCTTTGGGTGGTTGCCGGCCTGTTGTCGCTGGTTTACGGGGGAACGCTTGGATACCCGATGGTGTTTGATGATGAGGTGTATTTGAGGGGGAATCCGATTTTTATGCAGTGGGGAAGTTTTTTGGATTTGTTTCGAGATTTTGACGGGTTGGCGCGGAGGGCGGGTGCGGCTGCGTTGGATCCGGATTTATCGACGAACTTCATCATGCGGCCGGTGACCTATCTGACGTTTTTTCTCAACCACCGGTTGGGCGAATTTTCTCCGCAGGGCTATCGGTTTTTCAACGTGGTGGTGCACGGGCTGAACGGGATGCTCGTTTGGTGGGTGCTTCGACGGTGGATTGAAAGGTTGGGGGGTGTGGGGCGTGACGGGAAAACGGGCTGGGAGTGGGCGCCGCTGGCGGCGGCGGCGGTTTTTGTGATTCATCCGATGCAGATTGAGTCGGTGACGTACGTGATTCAGCGGGCGACCTCGTTGTGTTGTTTTTTCATCCTGCTCACGGTCTGCGGGTATCAGGAGTGGCGGGTTGATCGGGGGCGTGGGTGGTTAGTGGTGAGTGGGGTTGGGATGTTTGGAGCCATCTTTTCCAAGGAGACAGGATTTGTTGTGCCGGTGCTCTTGCTGGGGGTGGAGCGGTTTGTAATGGGGACTGGGTGGCGGGTGTCCCTCGTGAGGCTGATTCCTTACGGGGCGGCTGCGTCGGTTGTGCCAGCTCTTTTGATGGCGGTTTCGGCGGCGCAGGGGAAGGGGGAAGGTGTCGAGTCGGTCTTCGGAATTGCGCATGGGGTGCAGCGTTCGGGTTACGGGTGGGAGTATGCGATGACAGAGCCGATGGTTTGGTGGCGCTACCTCCGATTGATTGTTTTGCCGACGGGGTTGAACCTTGATCCGGACGTTCCGATGGTGACGGCGTGGACGGACTGGAGGTTTTGGGGTGCGGTTTTGGCGCTATTGGTGGTGGTCGTGGGGTTTTGGCGGGTTTGGGTTCGAGGTCGTGCGTGGCCGGTGTCCGGGATCGTGGTGTGTTCGGGTTGGTGGTGGGCGGTTGCGTTGGGGCCGGATTCATCGGTGGTGCCGTTGCCGGATGTGATGGCGGAGCATCGGACCTATGTTTCGATGGTTGGGGCGGCGGCCGTTTTGGGGTTGGCATTGGCGTGGTTGGGGCGGTGTGGGTGGATGGGACGATTTGCGGCCGTTGGTGCGTTGGTTTTTCTGGGTGGGCTGGCGATTGCGCGGAACGCGGTTTGGGCCACGCCTGAGCGGCTTTGGCGTGATACGGCGGTGAAGAGTCCGAACAAGGCTCGTCCTTGGATTAATTTGGGTGGGGCGTGTTATGAGGCGGGGAAGCTCGAGGACGCCCGGCAAGCATTTGAGCGTGCGAATGGGCTGATGCCCACTGTGCCGGCTTGCGCAAATCTTGCGGTTGTGCATCTCCGGTTGGGTGATGCGGAGGCGGCGCTTCGCGTGGGGATGCAGGGCATGGCTTTGCGTCCTTCGGGGTACGATCACCTGTTGTTGGTGCAGGTTGCGACAGCGCTGGTGCGACTGGGGAGGGAGGTGGAGGCGATGGGGGTGATTCGGGAGTGTGTCGGATTGCAACCGCGTTTCCTTCCGGCGCGGATGTTTTTTGGGGCACTCTTACTCAAGCGGGGTCTTGCGGCGGAGGCTGAGCGCGTCTTTGCGGAGGGTTTGAAATGGAGTCCGGGGCATCCGGATCTTTTGGAGGGGGTGAATCGGGCGAGGGTGACGGGAGGAGAAGGGGCGAAACTGAGGCTGGGTTTTTAAGATGGAACGCGAGGGCAAACAGCAGCATTTCCGGTGGGATCGCGTGCATTGGTGGACGAGGTCAACGCGTTGGCTTTGCTCGCGTGTACTCGAGGGGGTGCTCCGTCAGCGCGGCGAGCGGTTGAGGATTTGGGATGCGGGGTGCGGCACGGGATTGATGGCTGCGGAGGCGTGGCGATATGGCGAGGTGGTTGCGACGGATAGCGATCCGGAGACAATTGGTTTTGCGAAGGAGCAGGTACCCTCAGTGGAGTTTCGTTGCGGGGCGATGGGTTCCGAGGGGTTTCGGGACTGCTTTGACGTCGTGCTTTCGCTCGACGTTTTGTACCACCGATCGGTCGTGGATTGGCGGAAAGCGTTACAGGTTTTGGTGCGTGCGCTGGTACCGGGTGGGGTCTTGATTGTTCAAGTGCCAGCTTACGAGTGGTTGGCGGGCAGGCACGATGAGGCTGTGGGCGGGAGTCGTCGGTTTTCCCCGAGGGAGTTACGGAGTGCGGTTTTGGATGCCGGGTTGAGGCTTCGCCTCTTTTCGCATCGGTTTGCACTTCTGATGCCTTTGGTTTGGTGCAGGCGGGCGTTTTCGGTGTGGGGTCGCGAGGGGGGGGATTTGGAGGTTTCTGCGGGGGGCAGTTTTTTTGGTTTTTGGATGGAGCGCGCGCTTCGGTGGGAGAGTTTGCTCGTTCTGAGGGGATTCTCGCTGGAGGTGGGGTCGTCGCTGTTTGTGGTCGCTGAGAGGAGGGCTGAATGAGGCTGAGTCGTGAGGTTTCGCACGTTTATTCTGGCCGCCAAGTGGTGGTGACAGGCGGAGCGGGATTTATTGGAAGAGCATTGGTCCGAGTGTTGCAGGGGTTGGGGGCGGATGTGTTTGTGGTGGACCCGCGCTTGGACGGGGTGGACGAAAAGGCGGGGCTCGGCGTGGCGGCGGAAATGGTTGAGGTGGGGCGTTACTCGGAGCGTTTGAGGGGAGCGAACTGGATTTTCAATCTGGCTGGGGTGACGGGGCATGTCGCGTCAATGGAGAGTCCGACCACGGATTTGGAGGCGAACCAAGTGGGGCATTTGGCGTTATTGGAGGCGGTTCGGAAGGTGAATCGGGGCACACGGATTTTGTATACGAGTACGCGGCAGGTGTATGGGGTCCCGAACTATTTGCCGGTGGACGAGCGGCATTTGGTGGAGCCTCTTGATGTGAATGGGGTGCACAAAGCGGCGTGCGAGCGTTACCACCTTTTGTACGGGCGGCGGTATGGTGTTCAGTCGGTGGTGGTTCGATTGAGCAATGTTTACGGGCGTGGCGTCGAGCTTCGGCCGGCGGTTTCGTTGATGGGCGAGTGGTTTCGTCGGTTGGAGCGGGGGGAGCCGCTGCGAATCTACGGGGATGGATTGGTGGAGCGGGATTTTGTTTTTGTGGGTGATGTGGTGGAGGGGATGTTGCGGCTGGGAGCTGCTCGGCCTGCATCTTTCGGTGTCGCTTACAACTTCGGGGGGCCTGAGGTGTGGAGTTTGAGGGAAGCGGCGGGCTTGATGTGTCGGGTGGCGGGGCGTGGTTCGGTGGAGCAGGTTGGCATGCCTCCGGATTGGGCTGGCATTGAGCCAGGCTCGTTTCACTTGGATTGCCGCCGACTGGAGCGGGCGCTGGGTTGGCGGCCGAGGGTTGGGTTGGCCGAGGGGGTGGGGCGCACGTTGTTTGGACGTGAGGCTTTTGAGGAGGTGGCGCGGTGAAGGGTTGGGTTGTCGAGATGGCGGATGCGCTGAGGTCGGAGGCTGTTCTGGCGGTTCAGCGGGTGATGGATTCGGGAGTTTTTTTAATGGGTGAAGAGCTCTCGAGCTTTGAGGCGGAGTTGGCGCAGTGGCTGGGAGGAGGGGCGGTGGTGGGATGTGGTTCGGGTACGGATGCGGTGACGCTGGCGCTGATGGCGGGGGGCGTCGGACCGGGCGACGAGGTGTTGGTTTCGTCGTTCGTTCCGGGAGCGACGGTCTCTGCGATTTTGGCGACGGGGGCTCGTCCGGTGTTGGTGGATTGCGGGGAAGACTACGGGATTTGTTTGGATGCGCTGAGCGGGTTGGAGTTGGGTCGGGTGCGCGCGTGGGTGGCGGTGCATTTGTACGGGATGATTTCCCCGACTTTCGGAGCGGTTTTACGTGAGGCGCGAGGTCGAGGGTGGTGGGTGGTGGAGGACTGTGCGCAGGCGTTGGGCGCGGAGTTGGTGATCGACGGGTGTGTTTATCGCGCGGGTTGCAGCGGAGATGTTGGGGCATTCAGTTTTTATCCGAGCAAGAACTTGGGCGCGTTTGGGGATGCGGGGGCGTGTTTCGTGGCGAGAGGGGCGGGTGTTGTCGAGAGGTTGAGAAGGCTGCGTCAGTATGGATGGGTGGAGCGGGACGATGCGCTGGAGGCGGGGCGCAACAGTCGGTTGGATGAGGTTCAGGCGGCGATTTTGCGGCTGGGGTTGCGGCGGTTGCGGGGGTGGAACGTGGAACGCCGGCGTTTGGCAGGAGTGTATGCTGGGTTGCTGGGCGACGCTGATTTTGTGGGGTTTCGGCCTTGGGAGTGGGGGAGTGGGGCCGTGTATCATCAATGCGTGGTGCGGGTGGCGGCGCGGGATGAGGTGGAGGCGGGGATGCGTGCGCGAGGGATTCCGGTGGGAGTGCATTATCGCAGGCCATCGCATGTTCAGAATGCGTTTGCGGGCTTTGAGCGGGGTGCGATGTGTCAGAGTGTTCGGTTGGCTTCGGAGGTGCTCAGCATCCCTGTGTACCCTGGGCTGACCGAGGGCCAGTTGGATCGTGTCGCCCGTGGTTTAAAGGAGGAGATGAAACGGAGATGAATCAGAGATTGGTTTCGGGATTTTGGGTGACGGTATTGATTTTGGTGGTCATGGGATGGTTCTCGTACACGAGCATTCGTGAGTTCAGCGAGACGTCCAAAATGGTGGCCCGTTCCAATGCGTATCTGAGTGTTTTGGAACGATTATTAACGAATGTGGTGAGTGCGGAGAGCGAGGTCCGAGGGTTCGTGATTATGGGAAATGAGGAGTATCTCGGACTGTACAATGGATCGGTCCGAGAGGTGGAGGTCGGATTGGAGCGGTTGATTACAACGCCGGCTCCGAAGACGACGGATGAGACGGAAGACAAGCTGGCGCAGCTTATTCGCGCTCGGATGGAGCGGCTGCGGATGTCGATTGATGCGAGGCGACGCGGCGGGTTGGACGAGGCGGTGAATCTCGCGGGGGTTGGGAAGCGGTTGATGGATGAGTTGCGCGGGTTGTCGGACAACATTTATCGGACGGAGCAGAATGCGTTGAGCGATGCGGCGATGCGGCTGGAGCTGATTTCGGTTCGATCCACGTGGATTATTTCGGTGGGGAGCCTTCTTGCGGTGACCTTCAGCCTCGTGAGCACGCTTGCGATTGGGCGGGCGGAATCGAACCGCCGGATTTTGGAGCGTGCGTTATTGGAGATTAGCGAGCGTGAGCAGCGTCGGATTGGGCAGGATCTGCATGACGGCCTTTGTCAGCAGCTTACAGGTATTGCTCTGATGGTGCGGGGTTTGCAGGGTAATGTGAATCAGGCGGCGCGTGGTGATGCTGCGACGGTGTTGTCGTTGATTAACGGGTGCATTGAGGAGACGCGACTGGTGACTCGGGGTTTACACCCGGTGTCTGAGGAGTTGGGAGGCTTGATGGTTGGGTTGCGCGAGTTGGTCGAGGGGACGAGGTCTGCGTCGGACATCGATTGTGTCTTGGATGTTCCGCCGGCGCTGGTGATTCGTGACGAGGCGACGGGGACGAATCTTTATCGGATTGCGCAGGAGGCGATGCGGAATGCGGTGAAGCATGCGTCGCCGCGGCGGATCACCATTCGGATTGGTGTGATTGGGGAGGTATTGGGGTTGGAGGTGGAGGATGATGGGGCGGGTATTCGGTTGACGGAGGGGCGGCGTGGGTTGGGTCTGGAGATTATGCGTTACCGAGCTGCGAGCATTGGGGGCAGACTGAGCGTTGCGTCGAGGGAGGGGGGAGGCACGATTGTTCGGTGCGAAGGGGTTCGCGTTTAGAAAGAACTTATGATGCAGAAACGATACAGAGTGTTGGTGGTGGATGATCACCCGATTGTTCGGGCTGGGGTGATGCGGATGATTGCCGCTGAGGCTGATTTCGAGGTGTGTGGGGAGGCGGACAGGTGGGAGACGGCCTTGTCGGAGGCTGCTGAGCGTCAGCCTGATGCGGTGGTCTTGGATATTTCTTTAGGGAACCGGATTGGGTTGGATTTGATCCGAGAGATTTGTGATTTAGTGCCGGCAGTTCGGATTTTGATTCTTTCGATGCATGATCAGTCGCTGTACGCGGAGCGAGCCCTGAGAGCGGGAGCCCACGGGTATGTGATGAAGAGCAGTGCGACGGAGAGCGTTATTCAGGGGCTCGGGGCGATTTTGCGGGGGGGGATTTATGCGGACGGATTGAGTTCGGACGCTGCATCAGGGCGGGAGATTTCGCGGAATCCGATGGAGGTTTTGAGCAACCGCGAAATCGAGGTTTTATCGATGATTGGAAAGGGGTTGAGCACGGATGCAATTGCGGCTCGGATGCACCTGAGTCCGAAGACGGTGGAAGTTCACCGGGGTAACATTCGGAGCAAGTTGGGTTTGGGGCCTGGGCAACGGTTGGTCGAGATTGCGATTCGTTATTTTCCTCAGGGCGAATGAGTCGACGGGTATGTTGAAGGGCTTGGTGTTGGGCGTGCAACGTGCCAAGGTTTGGGGATGATTGTGTCGGCGCTAGTAGAGCCGTGTAGCCTCGCGACGTTGCAGGGTCGGGATCTTTCCCGAGCTTGCTGTGTTGTTTTTGACGTGCTGCGAGCGACGACGACGATGGTCACGGGTCTTGAGCGTGGGGTGCTGGGGTTTGAGCCGGTTCTGACGGTTGCAGAGGCTGAGGCACGTCGGCGGGAGGGGGTTATTTTGGGAGGAGAACGTGGTGGGGAGAGGATTGAGGGGTTTGATGCGGGAAACTCGCCGCTGGAATATGACGTTCATCGGGGCAAGCACGTGGTGATGACGACGACGAATGGGACTCGGGCGCTGCGGGCCGTTGCGAGCGCTGGGCGCGTTTATGCGGCAGGAGCGGTGAATCTTGGTCCGACGGTTGAATCGGTCCGTGAATCGGGATTTGACGAGGTGTTGTTGGTTTGCGCGGGCACGGGGGAGGGACTTGCTTTGGAGGACGTGTGGGCGGCTGGGAGGATGGCTGAACTTTTGGCGGGGGAGCCAACGGGTGATGGGGTGCAGGCCGCGATGTCGGTTCATTGGGGGTTTCGGGATGCGTTGAGCGCGCTGGAGGCGTCGACAAATGGGCGCGTTCTTCTGGGCAAGGGGCGTCGGGACGAGGTGGAGTGGGCCGCGCGGTTGGATGTGATCCACGGGGTGGCAGTCATGGAGGACGGCGTGGTGCGCCGGTTTGGCGGATGAGTTCGGGCGGGGTCTCTTTTGCTGGAGAGGGGCTGGTTCGGGGGGAGAGGTGGTATCGGAAATGGGGGCGCAGATTGATGGGAATTTTCCCAGACATTTCGCGTGAATCGGATGCGCATCAAAACGCGGTGGGCATTGTGGTTTCAGTGGCGTTGCATTTTCTGTTGTTTCTGCTGATTGGTCTTTTGAAAACCGGCTTTTTGGATGGGTGGGTGCAGCAGTTTATGCCGGAGCGGAAAGTGCATGAAATTGAGGTGGTGATGGAGGAGGCGCCGCAGCGTGTGATTGTTCCTCTTGATGAGATGCAACGCCGAGCGACGGTAGAGTCTGAGGGGATGCAAGAGGGCAAGCGGCAGACCGACAAAGCGATGTTTGAGTCGGATAAAAACATCGTGGCGGGCACGAGTGGTGGGCCGAAAGGGTTGCTCCCGTTGCCTTCGCAGGAAGGGCGCTCTGTTCCGGTTCGGAGTTTCACGGAGCAGGAGGCGGCGGAGATTGGCCGGAAGAATGCGGAGGCTCGAAAAGCCGCGAAGGCGGCGGGACGCGCCGTTGATTTGAAGTCAGAGGATCTTTTGGGGACTTTGCCTGAGGGCCCCCTAGAGGGGACGCTTGTTTTTCGGAGAATGGGTGGCCCTGACGGAGCGAAGCAAGGTGGGGGCGACGTGTTGGATGGTTTATCGGATTTGGGCGGGGATCGGTTGAAGAAAGATAAGAGCCGCGTGGAGGGGAATTTGGAGAACACGGGGCAGGCGGGAGTGGATGCGGTGAAGTCGCCGGTGGGGGTGTATCGGAAGAAGGTGAGTGCGGCGATTGGGGAGAACTGGAATGCTTTGGTAGCCAAACGGATGGACGGATTGGATCAAGGGGCGGTGAAGGTGCGGTTTAAGGTGGATGCGCGCGGGGTGGTGAAGGGGATTGAGATTGACAAGAACTCCGCGAACAAGGCGTTTGCGGATTTGTGTATAGAAGCGGTGTCGACGGCAAAGATTCCCCCACCGCCGCCGGAGGCCCTGCCGCTGATGAAGGCGGGGCTTCTTGAAATCCCGTTCAACTTTGCGCTCTACTGAGCGAAACTTACCGAGTCCTTTCTTTTCCTTGCCATGATCTCCCCTCCGCTTGCTTCGATTATTCAGTTTTTTGTGCAAGGGGGCGCCTTCATGGTGTTGTTGCTGGGCTGCTCCGTGATTGGCGTTGCGGTCGTGATTTTGCGCATTTTGGCGCTGCGGCGAGACATTGTGATTCCGGAAAAGTTGCGGGCTGAGGTGGCGACGTTGCCGGCGGAGGAGGCGGAGGCGGTTGAGAAGTTGACGAAGGTTTTGATGAAGGACCAGTCCCCTGCGGGTCGGATTTTGCGGGTTGCAGTGAAGCATTCAAATCACTCGCGCTCGGAGGCGGTGGAGGCGGTTCAGACGGTTGCCCGCGGGGAGGTGGTGCGGTTGGAGAAGGGGTTGTTTGTGTTGGAGATTATTGTGGGGATTGCGCCGCTTTTGGGGTTGCTTGGCGCGGTTTCGGGATTGGTTCAGGTTTTTGGTGCCTTTGGGAAAAGCGAGGAAGGGGCTGATCCTCACATTATTGCGGCTGGAATCTCGGAGGCGCTGAGCACCACGATCGTTGGGCTGGCGATTGCTATTCCGTGTCTGATTGCGCACAGCTTTTTCACCCGAACCGTGGAGACTCTTGCCTCCGACATGGAGGGGTTGGTTGGGCAGTTTATCGCGCGGATTTATCAGAACCGTCCACGACGGTTGTCCGCGCGGATTTCTGGTCCTGAAACGGTCAACTTGCGCAAGGAGAAGGAGTAACGGGCGATGAACTTTTATCCGAAACGTCGTCGGGTGCCGCAAATCATGATTGTGTCGCTGATCGACATATTTGCGATTCTCCTGATTTTTGTGATTGTTTCGACCACGTTCAAAAAGCAGCAGCCTTACATCCGGATCAAGCTGCCTGAATCAAAATCAGCCGTCTCTTCAACGCCGAAAAACGAACCGTTAGTGCTCTCAATTTCCAAAGAATCGGAGGTGTTTTTTTTGAACCGCAAAGTGGAGATGGAGCGTTTGACGCCACTCTTAAAGGAGCTGGTTTCACGGGATCCTGAGACGGCGCTCGCGTTGAATGCGGACAAGGATGCTCCGTTTGGGGCGGTGATGCGGGTGATGGACAGTTTGAAGGAGGCTGGCGTCAAAACCAGTCTGACGGCATTCATGGAGAAGGCGAAAAAATGATTAGGACGATTGTAAAATACGGGCATCCGGTTCTCCGGCAGAAGGGGCGTGAGGTTTCTGAAATCACTCCAGAGGTGCGCAAGCTTGCGGAGGACATGCTGGAAACGATGGTGGCTGCCGAGGGAGTTGGGCTTGCGGCTCAGCAGGTGGGGGTGGCGCTGCAAATGGCGGTGGTGGATGTGGCGGGAGTCGACGATCGCCCGAGCACGATGCAGGTCGGTGGGCGCGAAGTCAGTGTGGCGGAAAATATGCCGCTGGTCCTGATCAATCCGGTTCTCGAGCTGAGTCAAGATCGCGTGGTCGGAGTGGAGGGATGTTTATCGTTTCCTCGGTTAACGGCGGACGTTGTGCGATCGGCAAAGGTCCGGTGTCAGGCGACGGGGCTCGACGGGCAGCGGCTGGATTTTACTTCTACCGGCCTGCTGGCGAGAGCGTTGCAGCACGAGGTGGATCATCTCAACGGGGTGCTGTTCATTGATCGTTGCTCTGCTGCGACGAAAGCGGCGATGAGTGGTAAGTTGAAACGGTTGAAGCGAGAGGTGGGCTAGTCGTCGTCTTCCGGGGGGGAAGGTCGGCCATCGAGGAACCCATCGAGGAACGTTTGCGGGCGGTAACTGGGCGTCCTGCGTTGGATAGGGTGTGTCTCTCGGGAGTTGGCCAAGAGGGCTTACGGGATGTGTAGGGGTGGCGGAGAGAGTGGGATTCGAACCCACGAGGCCTTTCAGCCTGCCGGTTTTCAAGACCAGTGCATTCGACCGCTCTGCCATCTCTCCAAACCGGCGGGAACAGTAACGGGTGCATGCTGGGGGCGCACGCGCAAAATAGTTGGTCGTGGCCCCGATTGATCTCGGAGTGCTTTGGCGACCGGTGCGGGGAGTCCCTTTATTTCTGGGTTGACGGCTTGCGGCAGGGGGAAGCTGTCGGTATCTTCACGGGCTAGTTTATGAGCAAGAATTCTTCCTCGACAGAGAAAGCTGCATCCAAAGCCCCCGTGCAACGGGGCGAAACGATGAGCGGTGCGGAGATCCTAGTGGCGTGCCTCGAGCGCGAGGGAGTCGATACGATTTTCGCGTATCCCGGCGGCGCGTCGATGCACATGCATCAGGCGTTGACTCGTTCCAAGCAGATACGGACGTTGTTGCCGAGGCACGAGCAGGGAGGCGGGTTTGCTGCGGAAGGCTACGCTCGGGCAACTGGTAGAGCTGGGGTGGTGATGGCGACGTCTGGTCCGGGGGCTACTAATCTGGTGACTTGTGTTGCGGATGCTTACCTCGATTCAATTCCATTGGTTGCGATTACGGGACAGGTCCCGCAGCACATGATTGGAAAGGGAGCTTTTCAGGAAACGGATGTGTTTTCGGTGACGGCTCAGATTGTGAAGCACAACTACCTGGTGATGGATGTGAACGACATCCCGAGGATTGTGAAGGAGGCATTCCACATTGCGCAGACGGGGCGTCCGGGTCCGGTCCTGATTGATATTCCGAAGAACATTCAGCAGGCGTCGACGCAACCGGTTTTCCCGAGCGAGGTGAATCTGCGCGGCTATAAGTTTGATTACAAAGCGGATGACGTTGCGTTGAACGAGTTGATGGGCCTGATTGGTCAGGCTCGGAAACCGATGCTTTACGTGGGTGGTGGGGTCATCAGCGGTGAGGCTTCGAAGGAGCTTTTGGAGTTTGCTGAGCGGACGCAGATTCCCGTGGCATCGACGCTGATGGGGATTGGCTGCTTCCCTGAGACGCACCCGTTATCGTTGCGCTGGTTGGGGATGCACGGAACGGTGTATGCCAACAACGCGGTGAACGAGGCGGATTTGCTTCTCGCGGTGGGCGTACGTTTTGACGATCGCGTGACGGGCAAGCTTAGTGAGTTTGCGAAACACGGCACGATTGTTCATATCGACATTGATGATTCGGAAATCAATAAGAACAAGCCGGTTAAGCTGCCGATTCTCAGTGATGTGAAGTATGCGCTGGCTCGGTTGAACGAACTGCTTGCTCGCGCGGGCAGGGAGCAGGTGAAAGGCGCCGAGTTGACGCAGTACACGGCCTTCCCTGACTGGTACCGTCAGATTGGCGAGTGGCGTTCGGCGTTCCCATTCCATTACGAGGACACGCCAGATGTGATTCAGCCGCAGCATGCGATTGAAGTTCTCTATGAGCTGACGAACGGCGAAGCCATTATCACGACGGGGGTTGGCCAGCACCAGATGTGGGCGGGTCAGTTTTACAAGTACAACACGCCGAGGTCGTTTATCACGTCGGCGGGGCTTGGTTCCATGGGGTTTGGTTATCCCGCAGCGATTGGGGCGAAGGTTGCTTACCCCGACAAGCAAGTGGTTGATATCGATGGGGACGGCTCCTTCCTGATGAATGTTCAGGAGCTCGCTCTGGCTCACATTGAGAAAATTGGGGCGAAAGTGTTGATCTTGAACAACCAGTACTTGGGGATGGTGGTGCAATGGGAGGATCGCTTCTACAACTCCAACCGTGGTCATACGTTCCTTGGAGACCCTTCGGACTTGAATCGGATTTATCCTGATTATGTGAAGATGTGTGAAGGGTTTGGGGTGCCGTGTGAGCGGGTGATTCACAAGAAAGATTTGCGTGCAGCGATGCAGCGCATGTTGGACGCGGAGGGCGTTTATGTTCTGGATGTGATGGTGCCTTACACGGAACACGTTCTTCCGATGATTCCGAGTGGGGCGACTTACAAGGACGTCATTTACCAAGGCAAACAGGCATTGGAAGCGCGTAGCGGGCTGTAATCGCGATCGCCAACTACTCCATGCGGGCTCCGACCTTCTGGTTGGAGCCCGCTTTTTTTGCGGAGATGAACGTTGCTTTGAGAATGATCGAGGGGATGAATCTCGTTCAGCGTTGGTAGATGGGGAGGAAGTGGTATTTGACGCTTAGGCTGAGGAGAGCCATTGCCGTGCAGTAAATCCGGTTTTTCTCCGAGTCGGATGCGGCTTTCCAGTTTCCGTCTTTCTCTTGCATGGGAAGGAGGGCCTCGCGAACGAACTTCGCCGACTCCGTAGCGTATTGACCGCCGCGTTGATGCATCCCTTGGGCGTAATAGTAAGTGCCGTAGTAGAACCACTTTTGACGGGTGCCGCTGCCTTTGGGCGGATTTTTAAGCAACCAGTCGGAGGTCTCTTTTACCTCCATGGCTTCGTACTCGCCGCAGACTTGGAGGGCGAGGAGGCCTTCGGCCGCGGTGGACCATTCGGCGACGGTTCCTGGCGTATAACTGAATCCGGTGGGTGATGCGGGGTTGGGCGGTTTTCGGAAGGAGTTCCGGATGTAGCTCACCGCGCGATCAATGGCGTCAGAGGGAACTTCCAAACCCGCATTTTTGGCAGAGCGCAAGGCCATCAGTTGCCAGACAGAGACGGACAGATCGGAATCGTTTGCTTTGGGCGTGTAACGCCATCCTCCTTCGTCGTGCTTCCGACTTTTCTGGACCTGTTGGGCTCGGAGAATCAGCTCCACTCCGCGCTTGCAGGCTTCTCGAAGACGTTCGCGGGAGGGGCCATCGCTGGACATTCCAAGCAACTCCGAAAGCGCAAGCGTGGCGATGCCGTGTCCGTACATCCGCGAGTTGTCGCGAGCTCCGAAATAGCCGTCTGTATCCTGAACGCCTTTGGACAGAAGGAAATCCAATGCCCTTTGGGCAGCCTCACCTTCGGGGGTTGGATCGCCGGGGAGATGCCCAACCGCAGCCATCGCAAGAAGCGAGAGGGAGGTCATCGCGGTGTCGTGCATCCCGAACTCGCGGATTGCACCGGATTTGTCCTGTTCCTTCAGAAGAAACGCCACGCCGCGTCTGGTTGCTTCATCAATCTCGTCTGCGCTTGAGCTCACGTTGAGGAATCCAGATGCGACCGCCATCATCGCGGCCAGCTGGATGGTTCGTCCGCGCAAAATACGCCGCGGCATGCCCGTTCGGAGTCCCATCCAGCATGTCTCGCTTTTGGTCATGGGTGAATGTTCCCGCATGCGGGACAATCAGGTCGTTGTGCGATGCGGAGAGTCCGGAATGCCATGGTGTCGAGGTCCATGCAGAGGAGTCGCCCTGCGAGCGGCGTTCCGATTCCGGTGATGAGTTTTACCACCTCCACAGCGCCGATGCATCCGGCGGTTCCTGAGATGGCACCGAGCACGGGGAATCGTCGTTTCCAATCCGGAGGCTTCTCGGCGACGAGGCATTCGAGGCAGGGCGAAGATCCTGGGAGAAAAGTGGTAACCTGGGCATGCATGGCGTACATCGCGCATTCGACCATGGGTTTGCGTGCCTGCATTGCCGCGCGGTTTAACGCGAGACGCTCCTCAAACAGGGGTGCCGCATCCACTACGATGTCGGCCGATGCGACGAGACGGTCGGCGTTGTCGGAAGAAATGTTTTCGCTCACGCCGGTCAGCTGGATGCGCGGATTGAGTTCGTGGAGGCGCTCGAGCATCACCTTCATCCGAGGTTTTCCGATGTTGGAATGTGTTTGGAGGAGTTGGCGGTTCAGATCGGAGGGTTTGAGATTTCCCGCATGCGCCAGGATGAGGTGCCCGACGCCAGCGGCAGCAAGTTGAAGCGCCACGATGCCGCCGACACCGCCCACGCGGGAAATGAGCACGGTGGCTCGTTTCAGACGGCGTTGGGCTTCCTCGGAGAAGCCGGGGACATCGAGTTGCCACTCCGCTGCAGCGAGGTCTTCGGGCGAAAGTTCAGCGGGATTCATCGAGGAGATCTGGTGAGACGGAGGAGACTTGGCCGTCCTTCAACGTCAGCAGTTGGTCGGCCAGTATCCGAGCCTCCTCTCGGTGATGAGTGATGTGGAGCACCGTGATTCCGTCCCTTTGGCTGAGCGACTTAAGAACAGGCAAAAGACCTTCCCTCGTCTCGTCATCGAGGGCGGACAGTGGTTCGTCCAGAATGAGCGCCTCGGGCTGTGCTGCGAGTGCTCTTCCGAGGGCGACGCGCTGGCGTTCTCCGCCCGATAGACCGTGCGGTCGCCGGTTCAGCAAGTGTTGAATGGAAAGTTGCCCTGCGATCCGATGAACAAGGTGCTCGCACTGGGTTTTAGTTGCTTTGGCAATACGGGGAGCAAAGGCCAAGTGCTCTTCGACCGTGAGGGTTGGGAAAAGTGCGCCGTCTTGCGGCACGTAACCGATGCGGCGTTGTCCGGGTTCGAGGAGGGTGACGTCTCGGTCGCCGATGAAAACAGAGCCTGAATCGGGGTGACGCAGGCCGCAGAGGATTTCGAGGAGGGACGTTTTTCCGGTTCCCGTTTTTCCCATTAACACACCGTAATTTCCGGTTTCGATAGCGAATGATATGTCATTGATTACAAACGATTTCGTGGACCAGCAGATTTGGTGAAAGCGAATCATGGGATTAGACGCGTTCGCCGGCGCGGCGGATGATGACGAGGACAACGATGGCGAGCAGAACCATGAGGATGCTTACGGCGACGGCGGCTTCGAGGTTGCCGACGCTCAGCTCGAGCCAGACGGTGGTTGGGAGAACCTCGGTTTTGCCGCGGGTTGCCCCTGCGAACACGAGGATGGGGCCGAACTCTCCGAGGCTTCGAGCCCAAGCGACGCTTCCGGCGGCGAAGATGCCGCTGCGCGCAGCGGGGAGCGTCACTTTCATGACTGCTTGCCATCGTGTGCAACCGAGGGTCATGGCGACGTCTTCGGGGCGCGGGGAGAGGTTTTCAAACGTGGCGCGCATGGTGCGCACTGCGAAGGCGCAGCCGATGACGAACTGGGCGAGTACAACGCCCTTCACGGTGTAAGTGACGCGGGTGAACTGTTCGACGAAGTGACCGAACTGTGTTTGAAACAGGATGAGTAAGGCGAGTCCCATCACCATGGGGGGCAGGACAATGGGGATATCAAGAATGGCTTCGAGAAGGGATTTTCCAGCGAACTCCTTTCGCGAGAGAAGGTAACCGGCGGGGATGGCTACTACGACCGAGATAGCCGCAGTGAGGGTGCAGGTGAGGAGACTCAGCTCGATCGAATGCCTGATTTCTGGATGCTGAAGTGCATTGAGCAGATCGGCCGGTGTCGCGTATCCCGCCATCGCGGCAATCATGGCGACGATGAAGAGCGCGTAGGCACCGGTGACGGTGCTGAGGGACGACCAGAAGAGGGTTGAAGAGCGGCTCACGGGAGGGATGGGATGCGTGGCGGTGACGGCTACTTTTCCTTCAGCCATTCGGGAAGCACGATCTCTTTGCTTTTGATCGCACGCTCGTTCCCTCGCCAGAGGAACCCTGCGCTTTCGAAGTCGGAGCGGTTTGCCTTGAGAAAATCCAGCAAGCGCAGGGCGCTTTGCCGATGGGGCGAGTCTTTGCGAACGGCAAAGGGTTGAACTGCTTTGGCTTCCGGATGCTTCAGCGGGATGAACTGCAAGTTGGAACTGCCGGCGAGTGCGTTCACCTTGTAAACGATTGCTGCATCCAGCGAACCTGCACGGAGCTGGTTCACAAGAAAGTCTGCTGTTGGGACTTCGACGACCACATTTTTTCGGATGCTTTCGAGAAGGCCGGATGATTTTAGGATGCCTCGGGTCATGAAGCCCAAGGTGCTTTGTTCCGCGTTGCAAATCCCGATTCTGAGCCCGTCTGCGGCGAGGTCAGAGAGGGTCTTGATGCTTTTTGGGTTCTCCGGTTTCACCACGATTCCGATTTCGGTTTCGGTCAAAAGAACGGCCTCTGGGAACTGCTCGGCCACGGGGGGTACAAAGCAAAGATCGCAGGCGTAATAGACGTCGGGGAACTTTGGATGGGATGCATCCTCCATTGCTTTCATGGAGGCGCAGAGCACGCCGCAACCATTGAACACCGTAGTCAGTGAGATGCCTTCGCGTTCGGAAAAGCGTCGGAGAACGGCTTCCACGGCGGGCCGATTGACCCCGCCACTGTAGAGGATGAGTTCGGGCGGGTCTGACCATGCATCGCCGGCGGTGTGCTTGAATCCGTGTGCCGAAAATGCGGTGCCGCCTTTGGATTCTGCGGCGAGGAAGCGGGCAAAGCGGAGGGCTTCTCTTGGCTGCTCGCACGAGGTCAGTACGGCGATGGATGCCTGTTCGGTGTTGTTGGATAACTCCGGGACGACGACGGCCTCCAAGCCCTTAAACTGCGCGACGGTAGAATCCCAAACGATGGCTGCGTCGACAGCGCCGAGAGTGAGATCAGCCGCAATCTCGGTCACGGTGGGTTTCATCACGGTCGCCTTTGCTGCGAGGGACTCCCAAGCAGCGCCGAAAACTTTTTTGACGACTTTGCTGATACTTGCCGCTTCGGGGTTTGCCAGGGCGACACGCACATCGGCACGGAGGAGGTCTTCAACTCCTTTCACTGATTTTGGGTTGCCGCTTTGCACGGCGATGATGGGCGCCTGCAGGGCGAGTGGGAAAACTTCGCGAATGACATCGAGATTTTTCGCGAGAGCGAGGGTTTCTGCGTCCGCAGCAACAAACAAATCGCCGGTTTTCACCACCTTCAACTGGCTGAGGAGGGAGCCTGATCCGCCGAACTGAAAGCGGACGTTGGTCGATGCCGTGGCGTGAAATTCAGAAGCGGCCTGCTCCAGCGGTTTGCGGAGGCCTGCGGCACAAAAAACGGAGAGAGATACGGGGTTTGCGGGGGAATTTCTTTCGGTACAACCGGGAAGGATTGCAACCGGAGCGAGTGACGCGATGGAACGAAGGAGGGTGCGGCGTGTCAAACTCATGAAGGGGGCAGCTTACGGCGAAGGATTGACCACGCGAGCACGACCGCGGCGGCAAGCCAGGCGATCGGGAGCCGCCGTGCTGGTCGCGGTGCCCGCTCTTGAGTTGGGGGTTCGATGCGAACGCTCTCGGGGCTTTGGTTCACCGCTGTCGGCGCGGGTGTGTCGGACTCGGTTGCGGGCAGGGGTGGTACGCCCATGGATTGCAACTTCGTGTCCCAGTCAAACCGGAGCAGTAAATCCCATCCGGGGTTTTGACGTTTGACCTGACAGGAGCATGCGCCGGTGAGGAAGAGCGCGAGTTCTTCGATGTGAGCATCTTCCATGCTTTCGATGGGCCACGCTCCCAGCACTCGGCCGCGGCCAAATACCACGCTGGTCCATGGTTTGCCGGCGTGCGTGATTTCGCGGTCATTCGCGGAGAGCATCGACAGCAGAGGAGCCTCGTCGTGTTGTGTGGGAATGCGAACCAGCGAGAAAGAGGTTCGTAACGCGGGGCCGGGACCCAAGCGGCTCGAGGGATCGTTTGGATCAATTTTTGGCAACTGGATCACTTTCTCCAGATACCGAAGTCGTTTGGTCATCGTCGCTGCAGCGCGGTCTGCCCCTGCGGGGTCTCCATTTTCCACCAAGACCCAAACAGCTGCGTCACCGGACAGGATGTTCGCGGCGATTTGGGCTCGAGCGGGGGAGTTGATCAGCGCGTCTAAGCGAGAGAGGTCGAGTGATCCCTTCCAGACTTCGGCGCCAGTTCCATCCATTGCCGGCATATGGAGGATGGAGTCGGGGCCCTGAGAGCGAGACACTTCCAAGTTGATGCCGCTGGCCGCATCGAGATTCCGAACAAATGCTGCAATATCTGGGTTTGCGGCGTCTTCAGCGCGGAGTTCCAAGCGGTACGGATCGGCATGCCAGCGATCGAGTGCAAAACGGAAAACGGGGATCGTGCATCCGATACACGTCGCCGCGCTGAGGATCAGCGCAGGGAGCATGAAAAGCATTCGCACCATTCTGAACATGTAAATGTTGAGAGGATTTATGGCTTTCCGTAACAGATCACTTTTCCGTCGACGGTGGCCATGTACAGACGGCCTTGGGCTACCGCCATTCCGTCCCATACCGGCGGGCTCTTGAGGCGGATTTCGGAGCCCATGCGGCCTGTTTCCGTTGAGACAGCGAATAAACTGGCACCGCGTTTCCCGTCCAGTGCCTCGTCTTGTTCCTTTAACTGTTCGAGCACGGATGCATCCTTCTGCGCCATTTTTTCAAAGGCATATTCCTCGTCGATCAGGTCGGGCGGACCGGAGACAAAAACGGATTTTCCGCCCATGGCCATCGCACGGAGCAGCACAGGAACGGGGTGAGCCCAGTTGTGCTGAACGAACGAGCCTTTATTGGGAACAGCGGGTTTAGCGTCCGGCGCTGGCGCATTTGTGGAAACGTTGGGTGCGCCAGGTTTGCGCTTTCCGCGCGCGAAGGCTGATTCTTTTCCGTTGGCTCGTTGAAACCAGAGGGCGGCGGCGACTTTACCCTTCCCTGTCTCCACTCCGCTCAGCACTCCGTCATTGCCGTTGCCGGATTCGTCCCGAGCGTTGCCGTTATCGAACGTTGCCACGAGTCGCGCGCTTTTCGCAGTCTTGATGGCATTTGCGCTGGTGGCATGGTCGACGATCTCCGATTCGCTCAGGGCGCGGTTGAAGACGGCAAACTGATCAATCAAGCCGGTGTAGGGCGCGCCCTTTCCAAACGTGGAAACTTGCGAGTTATTCGCTGCGCCGAGTTGAAGTCCCAGCGCAGGTTGTCCGGTGATCAGTCCCTGAATCTTCTGTTCGGCAGCGGGTTGTCCGTCGACGAACAAGCGAATGATTCCTCCCTCCGTCAGAACCGCAGCGAGGTGGTGCCATCCTTCATCCAGCGGTTTTTGTGCTTCTGCCGTGAAGACGGTTTCTGGCTTGGTTCGGACGGAGAAACCGGGGCGCCCATCTTGGAGCGCGAGCAGGTAACCCATGCGTCCCCCTCCGTGCTGCGCTAGCGTGCCGTCACGACCATCGGGCAGAATCCACATCTCGACCGTGAGTGCGGTATTTCCCACGGGGAGCTTGTCTGAGCTGAAGCGGACGTTCGGGGTCGTGGAGGGATCGTTCGCGGCCTTTTTCTTTGGTCCGTCATTTTCCTGCACTTCTACGTCGGGCGCGGATTTTGAAGCGGAGAAGAGTTGGTGTTCCATGGTGGTGGTCCACTTGTAGTACTTCGCTTCGCGAGCGAAGCCGTACACGTTGTCTTTGTCGTGCACTAAGATGCGGCCTTCCGGCGTGTACTTTCCGGCTTGGTAATATCCGTTGTGCCCTCCGGCAAAACTCTTCCCGTAAACCCAGTAGCTGCGGTGGAACCAGGAGTCGTCGAGGAAGCCCATGGGGGCGAAAAGGTGTCGGCCCTCTCCCTTTTGTGAGCCGCCCTGTTGTGCTGCGCTTCCGCTGATGGGGCCGATGTCGATGCGGGTTCCATCGGGTTTTATTTTCTGGGAACGCAGGTAAAGGAGCGACCCATCGCTGGACAGGATGTCGTTCAGGCCGACGGGCATCTGGAGGGTTTTATGACGGTCCTGGAAGTCGCCTCCGGTCTCGGGGTCTTTCTCGTCATAGACCTGTTCGGCCAGTTTCTCGCCGGTGCGGGCGTCGAGGCGTACGAAGCGGAGTCCTCCGTCGAGAAACACCGAGCGACCTGCCACTGCATTGACCGTGTCGTTTTCGAGCAAGACGCTTCCGTGGACGGGCCAGACGGATTCAACTTGCTCCCACGCGCCGTGGCGTCGTTCGGAGGGTGCCGCGAGAAAGCGCCAGATGAGCGCACCATCGGTGGCTCGTAAACAGTAAACCCAACCGTCTTTTCCTCCGAAGTAGACGCGACCTTTGTAAAAGCTGGGGGGGGAATCAATTCGGGCGCCCGCTGTGAAATGCCAGAGGCGCTTACCCGTGGCGTGGTCCAGCGCGTGAAGCGTGTGGGCGTCGACTTGAGCGACGAAGACTTTTCCGTCTGCAATCGAGAGGGCTGAAAGCGGGCCGTCGAGATCGGTTTCCCAAGCGGGGTTCATGTCGGACGCGAGTTCCTGATCGCTGAAGCCGCTTCGTGCGTTGTCATGACGATAGGTCGGCCAATCCTTTGCATTGGAATCGGTTTCACTGATCACCTGTCCCCATGCCGGGCCGTGTTGCAGGCGTTGCGCGTCGGGGAGTGGTTTCGGGTGAGGGGACCCAGTGTTCGGCGCGAGCGCATTCATCCCGTCGAGTTTGGCTTCCGGATAGCAAGCACAGTTGTGCGGACCGGCGTAGGTTAAGCCGTTCGCGGGAAGGACCCCGTAGAGGCAGGCTCCTCGGACCCAGTGATTGAGGTCCCAGTGTTCTTTATCGAGATCGACGTATTCGATGCCAGTGCGGGACGGGATGATGAACTTCTCGGTGGCCTTGGCGACGTAGCAGCGGTGATGAAACCAGTAGGTTCCTTTGGGAACATCGGGAGCGAATCGTTTTTTGATTTCGCCGGTGCGCGGGTCGCGTCCGGTGAACTCGCCGCTCTGTCCGCCAGAGGTGGTGCCCGCGTTCCAGACGAGGCCACCGGCCACGATGAGATCTTCTGGTGAGCGGTAGCCTGATTTTTCGTGGGAGCCTTCCCAGAGCTGTTTTCCGGAGGCTAGATCAAGTGCTCGTTCGACGCCGTCACCACCGGCGTAGAGGACGGTTTTGTCGTGAATGAGCACGCGCGGGCCGAAGTTGTATTCGATGAGTTTCCGTTTCCCTTGAGCTTCGCTTTTCCACCGGGTTGCCCCGGTTTTTCCGTCGAGGCAGACGACGCGTTCACCGTCGAAGTAGACGACAGATTCGCCATTGGTGCCGAGGGTGATGGGCGCGACGACGGCTTCAACTTTCCAGAGGGTTGCACCGGTGTCGGGATGAACGGCCATGATCAAACGTGGTTTACGATCCCATTCGTACTCGTTTTGGACACGCCCCTGATCGCTTTGGAGTTTGGGTGCATAGTCGCTGATGGACCATTTCCCGGGGTTGACGAGGAGGAAGAGCGTGTTGTTGGCGTGCAGGATTTCCTCGGTGCCTTTGGTCTCGGCGAACTCGCGCAGCGTTTTGCCGGTTGCTCCGTCGACGCTTGAGACAGGGCCTTCGAGTTCGGTTGTGACGAAGATGCGTTCCTTGTCGCCTACGAGTCGGCGAGTGAGCTGTGTGGGCCCGGATTTGAGCGGCCACATGTGATCGGACCACTTGGGGATCGGCCGTTTCCAAAGGATGGTCCCGTTATGTGCGTCGCGGGCGATGAGGTTCCATTTGGAAGGGAGGAGGATCGAGATGCGGGAGCCTTCATCCATGATGTAAAAGAGTCGCCCGTTTGCGGAGACCTCGGCGGAGACGCTGGACATGCGGTCGTGGTGGCGTGACCAGCGCGGGTTTCCGACCCATTGCAGGCGCTCGGGAGGGCCGACTTTCTCGTCTTTGGAGACGGCATTTCCCTTTGCGTCGTAGTAGTAGTGCGTCCAGTCGTCGAGTGTGGCGGGGCGAGGCTTTTGGGTTGCGGTCCATTTGCCGTTAGTGCGTGTGAGGAGAACGCCATTGGGCACGAGAACGCGGAGTGCTTCTTCGCGGGGGACGCTGCCGAGGCTTTCGGCGACGATGAGGTTCACGAGGTTGTCGACATAGGGGAGCGATTTTCCGTCGAACCGATCGACGGCGACGGGCCCATTTGAGCCGGTGGCTTGGAGGGCGGCCCGAACGGTGCGGACGCGTTCGGGGTCGGTATCGAGGCCCTGAACTTGGAATGATTCGTTCGCCTTCAGGGCGCGGGTGAGTGTGCCGTCGCCGATGCCGAGTTGGAGGATGATTCCTCCTTTGATGTTGGATGCTTGGAGGATTCCTGAGGCTTCTTCCGTCGGAGTAGCGGCGGAGCAGAGGGCGGGCAATAGCAGGAGTGCGGCAACCAAGGACTTCATCGAAAGCTAAACCCCGCTGTTGGCGGTTGGTTGCGTGAGAGAGGAGGGTGGGCGGGCAACCAGCGAAGGTTGTCGGTGGTTGACGGTTGTGTGAAACGCTGTCGGGCAGAAGCGTGAAATTTGGGAATGGATTCCCAATCTGCAAGAATGATCAATCGCTCTGACCATGGGCTGGTGGTTGGTAAGTTGGAACCTGTCCGGTGGTTGGCTTGCTGATCGTTCAACTTTCCTCATCCGACTCGCTCAAATACCGTCACGAATGGATGCGGGGGCATTGATCGCGTGCTCCGCGATTTTCGGATGATTCGTGCGCTGTTTTGGTTCAGTTTATGGGGATGCAATTTTCCTCCGATCAGTTGGGCGGTCTTGCGGCCGCAGTTGGCACTCCGTTCTGGTTTTATGATGCGGCGGTGATGCGTCAGCGGATCGCGGACATCCGGTTTGTTTGTGGCGATGCGGTGCAGCCTCGGTTTGCGATGAAGGCCTGTCCGAACGGGCGGGTTTTGCAGGAGATGGAACGGAGCGGGGTGTGGATTGATGCCGTTTCCGGCAATGAAGTTTTGAGGGCGTTGCGCGCCGGTTATGCGGGCGGGGCGAATCCTCCGAAGATTCTGTTCACGGCGGACGTGTTTCGTGACAACGCGTTGGAAGTGGTTTTGAAACATGGGATTCTGCCGAACGTGGGGTCGCCGGGGATGATTCGGCAGTTGCGGGAGGCGGGATATCAGGGCGGGGTTTCGGTTCGAGTGAATCCCGGATTCGGGCACGGGCACGTGAATGCGTGCGACACGGGGGGACCGAGTTCGAAGCACGGGGTTTGGCCGGAGGATTTGCCGGGTCTGATTGACGAGGCGCTGTCTGGTGGCATGCGGGTGGAAATGCTCCACGCGCACATCGGAAGCGGACCGCGGTTTGCGGAGTTGCACGAGAACTTGGAGCGACTGACCGATTGGTTCTCGGCATGGTTGAAGAAGGTTCCGGGCATCACGGGCATCAGCTTGGGCGGGGGTATCCCGCATAACTATCGGGACGAGTCCGTACAGATTCCGTTGGAGCCGCTGCGCGATTTGTTTGCGCGGTGTGCGGGGCGGTTGCGCGAGGCGTCTTCACCGGCTTTGCGCGTCGAGATTGAACCTGGTCGGTACTTTGTGGCGTCCTCTTGTGCGCTTGTCTCGCGTGTGACGGATTTGAAGCAGACTCGGACGAATGAGAAAGGAAACGGGGCAGACTTCATCATGGTGGATGCGGGGTTTGTGGATTTGGTGCGTCCGGCCATGTACGGAAGTTATCATCGGATTACGGTGGTGCCGAAGGAGGGGGCGACCCTTGGGGCGGAAGGGGATTATGTGGTGGCTGGGCCATTGTGCGAGAGCGGCGATGTATTTACCCGTGATGATGCCGAGTTGTTGCAGCCGAGGCGGTTGGCGCGTCCGGCGCCGGGCGACTTTTTGGTGCTGCACGATGCGGGCGCTTATGGGTATGCGATGAGTTCGAACTACAACTCGATTGGGCGCGCGCCCCAAGTTTGGGTTGAAGGGGAGGGGAAGGCGACGTTGGTCTCGCGGCGCGAGACGGTTGAGGACATTGTGCGGGCGGAGTGTTCGGAAGCGCTGTAGTGGGCTTTTGACGTTGGGTTTATTTTTCGAGCTGTGAATCCGACGTTACTGATTGTTGATGACGAGCGCGCGACCCGGGAGGGTTTGCGTGCCTCGTTTGAGGACGCGTTCGATGTGTACGTGGCGGCGAACATTGAGGGTGCGCTGGCGGTGGTGGAGGCGGAGCATGTGGATATCGTGCTGACGGATTTGAGGCTCGGGGGCGAGGATGGAATGGCGCTGATCCAGAAGCTTTTACAGCGAGCGCATCCTCCGATTATCGTGATGATGTCGGCTTACGGGTCGGTGGAGACGGCGGTGAAGGCGATGCAGTTGGGAGCGGCAGATTTTGTGGTGAAGCCGGTGAATATTGATCACCTCGAACTGACGTTGCAGCGTGCATTGCGGTCGCGGCGGACGGAGCAGGAGGTCGTGCAGTTGAAGCAGCAGGTGGAGCGGAACGTCGGCTTGGAGCGGTTGCTGGGCAAGTCGGCGGTCATGGAGGAGGTATTCGAGACCGTGCGGCAGGTGGCGCCGACGCGTGCGACGGTGTTGGTGACGGGAGAGAGTGGTACGGGGAAAGAGTTGGTGGCGCAGGCGGTGCATACGATGAGCGGCAGGCCGAAGGCGAAGTTTGTCGCAGTGCACTGCGCGGCGTTATCGCCTCAGTTGTTGGAGAGCGAGTTGTTTGGACATGAAAAGGGCGCTTTTACCGGAGCGATGGAGCGGAGGATTGGACGCTTTGAGCAGGCGACGGGAGGGACGATTTTTTTGGATGAGATTGGGGAGATTGATCAGACCACGCAGGTGAAGTTGTTGCGTGTGCTCGGGGAGGAGCGTTCGTTTGAACGCGTCGGTGGCAATGCGTCCATCAAGGTTGATGTGCGCCTCGTTGCCGCGACGAATCGTGATTTGGAATCGATGGTGGATGCGGGGGAGTTTCGAAGTGATCTCTTTTTTCGACTGAATGTTGTTCCGATTCACCTGCCTCCGTTGCGGGATCGCAAGGAGGATATCCCGTTGTTGGTGCAATCTTTTCTGACGCAGTTTGCGAAGGACAATGGGAAGGGATTTCGGGAGATGACGTCGGATGCGATGCAGGCGGTCTTGGCGTATGGGTGGCCGGGGAATGTACGGGAGTTACGGACGGCGATTGAGCATGGCGTGGTGATGGCGACGGGAACAAAAATCACGTTGCGCGATTTGCCTGGGAGCGTTCGTGGCGAGCAACGGCGGGCTCCGACGCGAGATCGTGCGCTCTCTGCCGGGTCGGCGAGCGCGCCGGCGGCCGTGGTGTCGAGTGGCGCGGCGTTGAGATTGGAAGAGGTCGAGGAGCGGGCGTTACTCGATGCGTTACGGGTCTGTCGTGGGAATGCGACCGAGGCGGGTAAGCGACTAGGGGTGAGTCGTCGCACGATGCAGCGGCGTGTTGCGGATTTACGGGCGCGCGGCCTGATCGGAGAGAGTCGGCGCGGGCGTCCGGTGCGGGAGGGCGAATGAGATGGGGGTGACTGGGTTCAGATGGATTTTCCGCGTGGTCGCTTGGAGCGGAATGTTGTGGGTGACGGGTTGTGTGGGGGACCGGGTACATCGCATTCGGGTGGTGGTGGATGAACAGCGGATGGAGGTTTTCCGGAAGGAGGAGTTGCTCGCATCGTTCGACGTTTCGACATCGAAGTTTGGCGTGGGCGACCGTCCCGGCAGCAACTGCACCCCGTTGGGGCGCATGGCGGTTGCGCGAAAGATTGGGGGCGGGCAGCCGCAGGGGATGAAGTTTAAGGATCGGACTCCGACGGGGGAGATTGTGCCGGTGAACGCTCCGGGACGTGATCCGATTGTGACGCGGATTCTCTGGTTACGGGGGTGCGAGGAACGGAATCGAAATGCGTTTGATCGTTACATTTACATTCATGGAACGCCTGAGGAGCGAAAACTGGGTGAGCCCGCGAGTTACGGGTGTATTCGGATGCGGTCCAAGGACATCGTGTGGTTATACGACACGGTAGGAGTTGGTGCGCGGGTGGATGTCGAGGAGCATCGACGTTGACAGGAATGAGGAATGTTTCAAGCGAGCGCGCGGTCTAGAAACGCCTGAATCAGCGGCTGTTCCGGCCTGTGGTTGAAGAACGTTTGCGCAGTGGCTTGAGCGAGGATGGTGCCTTGGTCGATGAACAGCACGTGATCCGCAAACTCCCGTGCAAAGCGGAGTTCGTGGGTGGCCATGATGCAGTTCGTGCCGTGGTTTCGAAGGTCGGCGATGAGGTCCAGCACTTCTCCGGACATGAGAGGATCGAGGGCGGACGTGGGTTCATCCAGCAGTAGCAGGTGCGGCTTGATGACGAGCGCGCGTGCGATGGCGACGCGTTGACGTTGTCCGCCGGATAACTGCGCTGGGGTGCGGTCTGCGTGGTTTTTGAGCCCGAGTCGGTCGAGTTCTGCGAGGGCTCGTTCGCGAGCCTCGAGCGGATGGAGTTGGTGCGCGGCGGTGAGCGGGAGAGTGAGGTTGCCGAGGGCGGTGAGGTGCGGGAAGAGGTTGAAAGATTGGAAGACGAATCCTGTCGAGCGGCGGTGTGTGAGGCGATCGGTATCGGTCACCGGCAGGGGGATTCCGTCGAGGATGGCGGTTCCGTTGGTCGGGGGGAGGAGTCCGGAGAGGACTCGGAGCAGGGTTGATTTCCCGCTGCCGGACGGCCCGATGAGGACGAGGTTTTTGGTTGAGGTTGGGGTGAGATTGAGGCCTCTGAGCAGGGTGTGTGTTCCGGTGCGGTAGGTCAGGTTCCGGAGTTCAATGATCATATTGCACGCGGCGTTCGAGGTGGCGGGCGAGGAGGCTCACGGGGAGGGTGAGGCAGAGGTACGCAACGGCGAGGAGGAGATAGCTTTCAAAGTTGCTGAAAGTGTAGGAGGCGACGTTCTTTGCGTTCTGAGTGAGTTCATTGATTCCGATGATCGAAAGAAGCGAGGAGTCTTTGATGAGGGACACGAACTGTCCGGCGAGCGGCGGGAGAACCGTTCGAAGGGCTTGTGGAAGAATGATGTGGCGCAGCGTTTGGGAGGGGGTGAGTCCGATGGCGGCTGCGGATTCAAGTTGTGACGCGGCGATGGCGTTCATGGATCCGCGAAGGATTTCTGCGATGTAGGCACTGGAAAAAAGGGACAGGGCGACGACCCCGGACCAGAACCGGTTCTCGATGCCGGCGGCGTGGGCGACGATGTAAAACAGGATGTAGATTTGTGCGAGGAGGGGTGTCCCGCGAATGAGGGTGATGTAGCCTTTGCAGAGGTGTTGCACGGGCAGGATGCGAGAGGTGGAGCCTAGGGCGGTGAGAGTCCCGAGGACGGAGCTGAGGACGAGCGCTGCGACGGAGATTCCGAGCGTGTTGACCCAACCTTGGAGGAACAGCTGGCGGTATTCGGTGAGGGTGTTCCAGTCCCAGACGAGGTTGGAGGAACGAAGGGTGGGGATGGCGATTCCCACGACGAGAATCAGCGAAACGAGCAGGCTAACGAGTTGAGTGCTACGCGAGGGCGTGCCGTCTTCAGGCGCGATGAATAAGCGGTTGAGATTCATGGCGTCGTATTAGATGCCGACAGCCTCGTATCGGCGGACGCCTCGATTCCACATGAGTTTGGCAATAAGGGCGGAGACAACGACCCACGAGGCTTGGATGACGAGGCCTTCGCGGAGGGCGGCGTGGTCCAGTCGTTCGAGAAATACGGTGATGGGAAAATACAGCTCGTAGGTGAAGACGGCGTATTTCGTGAGGGGGGCGAGGGAAGCAGGGAGAAGGTCGAGCGGGAATACGTTTCCGCTGAGGAAGTATTCGAAGGAATAGAAAAGGAAGATGACGGTGGAAACTTCGAGAAACCAAAACGCGAGCATCGCGAGCGAGTAGGCGACAAAGAACTGAATGAGCGCCGCCATGGCGGTTGAGAGCGCGAACCACAACCATGTTTCGGGATGGGCTGGAAAATGGACAGCCGTCCGCAAGGTCCATAGGACGAACGCAATCACGGGAAGTGTGACTGCGGTGTACAGGAGGCGGCTTGAAAGGAACAAGCTGAGGCGGTAGGCGAGATGATCAATGGGTTTGGTCACCAGTGCGCTGACTTGTCCGTCGCGAATTTCCGCTGCGATACGCCATTCGTCCTCGGTGGGCGTTACGAGGGTATGAACAATCATCGCGGTGATGAAGTACAGGGTCATGCCGTCGCGACCGTAGGCAGCGAGGGACGAATCGCCTGAGGCGTTCGAGGCGAACACGGCATCCCAGAGTGCAACGGTGGCGAGCAGCGGGATGACCGTTACGAGGCTCCTAAGGAGAATGTTCCAACGGTAGACGAACGTGTCCTGAAGGCCGAGACGGAACGTTGCGGCGAAAGCGGCGGGGGACACGGTGAGTGGATCAGAAAATCTGGATGTGCGCCTTTTTGCGAAGGCGTTCCATGAAGACGCGCTGTTGTTCGGCGCGCTCAACTTCTGAGAGTTTTTGTCGGATTTTTTCCCGCAGTTCGTCGTCGAGTTTCATGGTGCCGCGCGGCTTTGTGTCCTGCGCGTAGAGGAGATAAAAGCGGTCTCCTAACGCGATGGGCGCGGAGGTCTGCCCTTTCTTCAACTTGAACGCCGCTTTGGTGAGATCCTCGTTAAGGGTCTTGGGGGTAATCCAACCCCAGTCGCCGTCTTTTTGCTTGGAATCATCCGTTGAATGCTGGCGCGCGAGTTCGCCGAATGATTTGCCGGCTTTGACTTCAGCGCGCAGGCCTTCGAGGAGTTCTTTTCGCCTGTCGGGAGGAGTTTTTCCGTCTTCGCCTGGGGTCGGGGGAGTGAGGACAATCATGCGGAGGTGGAGTTGTTCCTCGACGACGAACTCCTCAGGGTGCGAGCGGAAGTATTCGGTGATTTCGGTTTCGGTTCCGATGAAGTTGGACTTCACCGCAGAGTTTCTGAGGGCGCCGACGATGATTTTGTTGAACTCCTGTTTTCGGAATTTCTCGATGGTGAGTCCCTGGGCGGCGAGGGTGCGGAGGAACGCGGACCGATCCCCATTGAAATCGGAGCGGATGATGGTCGCGATCCGGTCATCGACGACGTACGGCGGGATTTGCATCCCCCGCTTTTTGTATTCCTGCAGCAGCAGCGATTGATCGATGAGCTCGTTGATGGCGGAGAGACGGAGTTCCTTGATTTTTTCTTCGAGATCTTTGCCTCGGAGAAACTGGCGGAGTCCTTGTTCGCGTGGCAGGACGAGCTCGCGCACTTGAGAGAACGTGATGGGTTCGTCGTTGACCACTGCGGCCAGGCCATCGAGCACGTCTTGCGCAACTGTCGGTGTTGCGGGGAGGGTGATTGCGCAAAGGGCGGCAGCGAGCAGGAAGCTCAGGGTGCGTCGGAGGGATTTTGGCATGATCGTCGGGGCCGAGTTTACGGGACGCCTGATGTTAGCGTGACGGGAGGAGGTGTGGGCAAGGAGGGAAACGGTGGGGCGCGGGTTGATTAGGATCACTCGAAGGCGGTTGTTTCAGACGGGCGAGTTGCTGTGTTTGGATGGAGAGGGCTTGACGGGTTAGGGCAGGTTCGGTTGACTACCCGACCCGTTGCGAGAGGCTGGGTTGCCTCTGGAGCGGGATTTGAAAACGAACTTTTTGAGTTTTATGGCGACGACACAGGTGATTCTCACGGAGAAGATTGAAACGCTGGGTGCTGAGGCTGACGTGGTGAAAGTCCGTGCCGGTTACGCACGGAACTTCCTCATTCCGACTGGCAAGGCTTTGGAGGTGACTCCAGTGACCATGCGCCGGATTAACCTGTTGAAGGCGAAGCGTGCCGAGCGTGAGGCGCGCGAGTTAAACGAGGCGCAGGATTTGGCGAAGAAGATCAATAAGATCAAGCTGAACTTGGAGTTGGAGACGGGCGAGACTGGCAAGGCTTTCGGCTCCATCACGAATGCGGATTTGAGCGAGCACTTGCGCAAGCAGCTCGGGGGCAACACGGTGGTGGATCGTCACCGGATTCAGCTCGAGCGTCCGATCAAGGAGTCTGGCGAACATGAAGTGGTGGTGAAGTTGCATTCGGACGTGTCTGCAACGTTTGTGGTGAACGTGAAGGCGAAGGGCGCTGAAGTGACCGAGGAGGCTCCTTCGGATGACGATCGTCGTTCCCGTGGCGGCTACAAAGCGAAGGCCAAGGCTCGGCACAAGGCTGACGGGGAATAACTCGGTCTGCGTTGAAGGTTGAATGACCTTTGGCGCTTCTGTGATTTTTAGGGCGGAGGTCTGCGGGCCTCCGCTCTTTTGTTTATTGAGGGTGAAACCGATTCCGTATGAGTGACAGCGAAGTCCAAAAAAAGGGGCGCAAGCGCAATGGAGAGGGGATTGATTTTCGTGAGGCGGAGAAGTACCTGACGGATCCGACGCGAACGTTGCCTCAGTCGCATGAGGCGGAGCTGGGGGTGCTTGCGAGTTATGTGCTGGACCCCAAGGAGGTTTCGATTGTTTGCGGGGAGAAGAAAGTGTCCCCCGTCTTTTTCCATCACCCAGCGCATGCGGTGATGTTTGAGGTGTTGCGTTCGCTGACGGAGGCGAACAAGCCGGTTGATTTCATCACGTTGACGCAGGCGTTGCGCGATCGGAACGCGCTGGATTCGGTTGGGGGCGCTCCATTTGTCACGGGTCTGTTCACGTATTTGCCGACGGCTGCGAATGTGAATCATTATGTCGACGTGCTGTTGGAGAAGCACACGTTGCGTCAGATTATTCGTGTTTGCACTGAGTATGCTGCGCGGTCCTACGACGAGCAGGGGACGGTGCAGACGCTCTTGGACGAAGTGGAGGGGCGCATTTTCAATATCGCTCAGGAGCAGTTCCAGCAGAAGAACTTCTCGATGAAGGACGAGGTTCTGGCGGCGGTGCGCGCGATTGATTCGTACTATGACCGGAAGGGGGCGCTGACCGGATTGTCGACGGGTTTGCGGGATTTGGATGCGATGACGGACGGTTTGCATCCGGGCGAGATGTTTGTGATTGCGGCTCGTCCTTCGATGGGAAAGACGGCTTTGGCGATGAACATTGCGGAGAGCATTGCGGTGGATCAGGGGAAAGCGGTGGCGGTGTTTTCGTTGGAGATGAGCACGCAGCAGTTGGTGCAGCGGTTGGTGTGTTCTCGGGCGCGGATTAGCCTGTCCCGTGGGACCGACGGCATGGCGAGCAATCGGGATATGAACGAGATTGGGCGGGCGGCGATGCAGCTAACAGCGGCGCCCTTTTTCATCGATGACACGCCGGGGTTATCGATTTTGGAGTTGCGGGCCAAGTGCCGCCGCTGGAAAGCGCAGCACGATATTCAAGCGATCTTCATTGATTACCTGCAATTGTTGAAATCGACGTCAAAGCGAGCCCAAGAAAATCGGCAAGTGGAGATTGCCGAGATTTCTTCTGGGGTGAAGGCGTTGGCGAAGGAGTTGAGTGTGCCGATTGTGGTTCTGGCTCAGCTGAACCGAAATCCGGAGGCGCGAACGGGGGACAGCAAGGGGCGTCCTCGACTGAGTGACTTGCGTGAATCGGGGAGTATTGAGCAGGATGCGGACGTTGTGGCGTTGCTGACGCGTCCGGAGTACTACGAGGAGACGAAGGAGGGGAAGGACGAGGTGAGTGGCAATGCGCTGTTGATTATTGCGAAGCAGCGTAACGGTCCGGTGGGGGATGTGGAGATGACCTTTATCAAGCAGTTTACGCGTTTCGAGAATAAGGCGAAGGATTCGCAGCGAGAGCCATAGTTGACCGGTTTGCTCAGCCCGAGGTTTCGATCTCGGCAAGGGGGGCACTGGAGGAACGGGTCGCGGCTTTCTTCGGCATCAGAATCGAGGCGAACTTGTCATTGCCCGCTGTCTGTTTGCGGGAGTTTCCAGTCGGGGGGGAGGCCGATTTTGGTTTCGAGGAGGATTTCGAGGGTGGTGCGCTTTTCCGCCTTGGACAGGGTTTCGTAATCCTTTCCGGGGTTATCGGTTGTGAGCACTTCGTAGAGACGCTTGAGGATCAGTTGGCGCATTTCCTCGGGCATGCGTTCGAACGCTTCCGAATAAATCAGGAAGCTGCAGGGGTATTTGAAGAGGCGTTTCTCGAGATCGAAATCTTTCAGTGAGCGCCCTTTCGAATCGCGGAGCGCATTTTTTGTGAAGGCTTCCGTGAACTCGGGATCTGGCAGCACGGCCGCGTTGAGTGGGGCTTCTTCCGCAAAAACGAGGTAGCGCACCATGCTTTCAACCTGCGTTTTCATGTATCTGAGATGGCCGTACATATGGAGCATCATGCGGGCTTCCATCGACACGCGGGCGATGTAGTTGTGCATGTGTGTTTGATGGTCGTGCACGGCGAGCGCGAGAGCGCTACTCTGGGGGCGCAGGTAGCGCTCCAGTTTTCGAATGGCTTTGAGCTCGCTGCCGACTTCAGGGGGGGCTGATCCTTCGATGCGGTTCCCGCGGTGAGGGGTTCCTGGTTTAAGTCCGGTGACATACCACCCGCCCCAGCGATCTTCGAGCGGAGTTGTGTGGTCAACATCCGGAGTGTCCGTGCCGGTCAGCATCTCGCCCGTGGCGTCAATCGCGAGGGAGCGAATGACGTGGCCGGGAACCCCCATTGAACGGGAGGAGGCGTGGCAACGCAGGCATTCGCCTTCGCGCTGAAACTCTGGGGTATCGGTTTTGGATTGAACTAACGAAAAGAAAATCGCGCCTAGTTCGGGATCGACGGCCGAGATTTCAAGAAGGGGAGCTCCGGGGATGTAGCCGATGTAAACGTCGTCGTTGAAGAAGAGAGAGCGCGGGTTTTCGGGTGTGATGAGATTCCTCTGAAGGGAGCTTTTTGAGGCGACCAGCATCTGTGAAGCGGGCGAGACGCCGAGGGCTTCCAGGATTGCCGGCAGGTACCCGCGACGTTCGTCCCATCGCAACTTTACCTTTCCCTCGTTGATCTTGATCTGGAGATCGGTAACGGGATCGGTGGGAAGCGTGCTGCTGTAGAGAATCGGTTCTCGTTCGTATTCAATGGCATGCGATGCTCCCTGAAAATCAACCGATCGACCGGGGGTGAATGAGACGAATGCCGTTAGGGCGGAGATGACGCCTAAAATGAATGAGCACGTTGGACGCAGATGCATGGGGGATGGCCTCCTGCATCCCAACTTAAATCGAGCAAGAGGCTTTGAAAGTGGAATGTGATATTCCGGATTATGGCATCTTGTCGCGGTTACCCACGGATTTCCTTCAGCAGCTGTTCATTGATGGGGAACCGGCGCACGTATGAGAGGAGTCGGTCGATGGCGTCCAGCGATCGGCTTCCTGAGAGGCCGCGTCGGAGGACATTGATGCGCGCGAGTTCGTCTGCCGGAATGAGAAGCTCTTCGCGACGGGTTCCCGACTGGAAGATGTCGACGGCGGGGTAGATGCGTTGCTCGGCGATTTTGCGATCGAGAACGAGCTCCATATTTCCGGTGCCCTTGAACTCGAGGAAGATGAGCTCGTCCATCCTGCTTCCGGTTTCGATGAGCGCGGTGGCGAGGATGGTTAGGGAACCCGCCTCTTCGGTGTTGCGCGCCGCTGCGAACAACTTGCGCGGGGTTTCGAGCGCGCGCGCGTCGACACCGCCGGACATGGTCCGTCCGCCATTCGTCATGGCGTTGTTGTAGGCGCGACCGAGTCGGGTGATGGAATCCATGAGGATGAACACGTCATGTCCTGCTTCCACGTGGCGCTTTGCTCGCTCGATGGCGAGTTCAGCGATTCGCGTGTGGCTGCGAACATCCATGTCGTTGGAACTGGCCATGATTTCGGCTGTCGGGATGGTCGCCCGGAACTCGGTGACTTCCTCTGGGCGCTCGTCGACGAGCAGGAGGATCAGTTTGATGTCCGGATGATTCTTCACGACGGAATCCGCAATATGTTGAAGAAAGGTCGTTTTCCCAGCGCGAGGGGGGGCCACGATGAGCCCGCGTTGACCTTTTCCCACGGGGCACATCATATCGATGATTCGAGTGGTGTAGCGTTCGGGAGACGTTTCCATGCGGATCATCTCCATCGGATTGATGACGGTGAGTTCGTCAAAGGTGGGGAGCGTCCGGATTTTTTCGGGCGGGAGACCGTTGACGGATTGGAGTTCGTGGACTTGTTGTCCGCGTCCGCTCCGGCGTGCGATGCCTTGGAGTTGATGTCCGTCTTTCAGGCAATACTTCCGAACGAGATCTGGTGGAACATACACGTCTTGAGGATGCTGCATGAAGTTGCTGCGCGCATCGCGAAGGAATCCAAAGCCTTTGCCGGAGACTTCGATGATGCCATCGAAGGGGCAGAGTTCTTCGGGAGTGGGGGGCGGAAGCTCGGGCCGTTCACCGCGTTCGCCACGTTCGCCGCGGTCCTCAGATCCGCGGTCGGGCCGGTCTCCTCGGTCGTGTCGTTCGTGGCGGTCATTCCGATCTCTGCGATCGTCACGGCCGCGCCGTCCGTGACGGTCGCGCCGATCGTTACGATCATTTCGATCGCGTCGATTCCGGCCGCCTCGATCGTCGCGGTCATCGCGAAAGCGTGAATCACGTTCGGGGCGAGAGTCTTGCGGAAGCGGGTCTCGCGCGGGGGGCGAAGTTTGCTCGTTAGTTGGGATTGAAGGCTGGGCTGGAGCGGGGCGAGGTTCGGATTCGGTGAGGGCTCGCACCTTTTCAGCGGCATCGGTGTCGGGAGCGACGGCAACCGGAACGGACTGACCTTGTTGCTCGAGTTGACGGGCAACGTTGAGGGGAACGTACACGGGGTAAGACCGACGCGCTGGGGATTGATCGGCGGCGCTGTCTTCGTGATGCGCGGTGGTGGGGGGGTGGGAGCGGTAGGACTCTTGGCTCCGTTCGGTGGCGGTCTGTGCGCTCACGTCATGGGTGACGGTGTGGTCGGGTTCCTTGGCGGCGGGAGCGTTGGTTTTTTCGGGTCGCGATTCGGGCGCCTCCGTGGGCGTTTCGGTTTTCTTCGTGCGCGCTGCGCGGGGGCGTTTGGGCTTGTCTTCTGCCTCCTTAGTGGGCGAAGCGGCGGAGGCGTTTTCAGTGGGGTGCGGTTCGGCCGTGGCCGAGTCGGTTGCGGTTTTTTTTGCACGCGACGCTCGTTTTTTCGGAGCGGCTTCCGTCGCTGATGAGACGGAGGTTGCTGGGGATTCCGCGGCAGTTGGCGTGTCGGTTGTCTCTGCTGGTTTTGTGGCGCGTTTGCGTGGGGCGGCTTTTTTGCGTGGGGCGACCGCGCTGTCGTCGGAGGACGCCGAAGCGTCCTGGCTCTGAGGGGTGTCTGTCGACATAGGGAAAAGGTGAAGTGAGACTGGGTGGCGGTGAGGGTTGATTACGGTGCTTGGAAACCCGTGACCCGGTCTGTTCTGCGGCGCGCAAGGCTGAGAGAGATTCCGAGGTCGGTGGGTACGCCAACACAGGCGCCCAAGCGGAGGTTCGGTCCCGTGGCTACCGCCCAAGATGGGGGACCGATGCGTAGGAACGTCCCAGAACCCAGTGCGTCCGTCAACCCCTGAAAGCGCGGTGGCTCATGCGAGGATTTCGCGGATCACATTTCCCTCGACGTTTGTGAGGCGGCGTTGAATCCCGTTGTGATCGTAGGTGAGTTGTTCGTGGTCGAGGCCGAGGAGGTGAAGCAAGGTGGCGTTGAAGTCGTAGAGGGGGTGAATGTCTTTCACGGCGCGCCGGCCGAGCTCGTCGGTTTCTCCATGACTGATGCCGCGTTTTACGCCGGCGCCAGTCATCCAGCAGGTGAAGCCGTCGGGGTTGTGGTCGCGGCCTTGAGCTCCTTTTTGGAACATTGGCATCCGTCCGAACTCGGTGCACCAGACGACGAGCGTGTCTTCGAGCATTCCTCGCTGGGCGAGGTCCCGAATCAGAGCGGCGGCGGGTTGGTCGAGGATGGCTGCGTGGCGATCGTACTGCGCTTTCAACTTGTTGTGGCCGTCCCAGTTGAGTTCACCGCCGCTGGCATAGGCGCCATTGAACAGTTGCACAAAGCGGACGCCTCGTTCGAGGAGGCGTCGGGCGAGGATGCAGTTTTTTGCGAACCCGGCTTTGTGGGGATTTTCCGATTGGTCTGCGCCGTACATTTCGAGGATATGATGCGGCTCGGAGTTGAGGTCGGTGAGTTCGGGTACGCTCAGTTGCATGCGTGCGGCCAGTTCGTAGCTTGCGATGCGTGCGGCGAGTTTTTCGTCACCCGGATTTTGAGTGAGGTGCCGCGCATTTATGCGTTGCAGCAGGGTTCGCGCGGCGGCGTCGGAATCGCCTGAAATCATTTCGGGCGGGAACAGGTGTCGGACCGGTTGCGACGCGCTCATCGGGGTTCCTTGGAACACGGCCGGGAGGAATCCCGGACCCCAGTTGTTTGAGCCTGCTTGCGGCACGCCGCGTGGGTCAGGGATGGCGACGTACGCCGGAAGATCCTGATTTTCGCTCCCCAGCGCATAACTGATCCACGACCCAACGCTCGGGAAGCCATCAAGCACAAAGCCCGTGGAGAGAAAGTTTTCTGCGGGACCGTGTGTGTTGCTTTTACTGGTGAGCGAGTGGACGAAGGCGATGTCATCCGTGAGTTCCGCGAGATGCGGGATCATGTCTGAAACCCACTTGCCGGTTTGTCCGCGCTGTTTGAACGCATATTGCGGGCGGGCCAGTTCACCGGAGGGGCCTTGAAACGTCACCGGAGGTCCGTCTTTCAGGGGTTGTCCGTCCATCCGGATGAGTTCCGGTTTGTAGTCCCACGTTTCCAGTTGGCTGACGGCTCCCGCGCAAAAAATCATCACCACGCGGTTGGCTTTTGCGGGGTGATGGCTGGTGCGTGGCGCGAAGGGGTGGCCCGGGTCAATGCTCGGAGGCGTGTGCGCTGGCGATCCGATACCAGAGGATTCAAGCAGCGATGAGAAAGCCGCGGCGCTGAGTGTTGCAGCGGACCCCGCGAGAACATTCCGTCGAGAGAGGAGGTGACGGCCCGTGAGCGAGAGGAGTTCCGGATTGGCGTTCATTGCAGGAAGAGGAATTCGTTGCTGTTCAGGAGTGCTCGACAGAGCGGGCTGAGTCCGTGTTGTGCACAAACTTGCGTGGCGTCGTTTAACTCGTTCGGGTCTGGGTTGCGTCCGAGCGTCAGCTGGTAGGCGTTGCGGATTGCGTCTGCGAGTTGGGTGGGCTTTGTGCCCTCGAGTGCTCTTTTTGCGAGGGCTTCTGCGGCGTCGTGCGTGAACCGACTATTGAGAAGATTGAGCGCCTGAATGGGGGTTGTGGATTCGCGGCGTCGGGCGGTGCTTTGTCCGGCGTCGGGGCAGTCGAAAGCGCCGAAGACGGCTTCCCGTTCCCGACGCACTTTGTGGGCATAAATCATTCGTCGCAGCCCTTCGCCGGAGAAGCTTTCGACCGGCTGAAAGCCGCTGAGGCCGCCTCGTTTATCGAATAAATCAAATCCGCGCCCGAACATTTTGGGGTTGAGGATTCCGGCCACGTGTAGGGTGGCGTCGCGCATGGATTCGGATTCGAGTCGGCGCGGGGGAAAGCGCCATAGGAGGCGTGTATCCGCGTCGAGCGCGGATGCGTCGGGGCGCATTCGCGAATCTTGCGCGTAGGTGTCGGACAGCACGATAAGTCGGTGCAGGTGTTTCACGGACCATCCTGAACGGATGAACTCGAGGGCTAGCCAGTCGAGCAGTTCGGGATGGGACGGTTTTGCGCCGTTGATGCCGAAGTCGCTGGAGGTTTCGACGATGCCCATGCCGAAGTGGCCCTGCCAGATGCGGTTGGCCATCACGCGAGCGGTGAGAGGGTTCTCGGGAGATGCAAGCCATTGGGCGAGGGCCTGACGGCGTTCTGGGTCGGAGGACGATTCGGGGAGTTCCAGCATGCCGAGCACTTTGGGGACGGCTGGTTGAACGGTACCCTTCGGTTGCTCGGGATCGCCACGGGACAAGAGTCGGATTTCGTCGGGTTTTCGGAAGGTGCCGGAGAAGACCAGGAAATCGTTCGGTTTCGCGATCACGCGTTCGAGGGCTGCCTTTTCTTTTACGAGCGCCGCCGCTGCGGACCGGTCCTTTTCCGGAAGGGTTGAAAGGTCGATGGGCTTCGGTTTTTCGTTCTTCACGAGCGGGTTGCGATCGGAAGAGTCTGCGACGATTTTCCAAGTTCCGTCGGTTGTCCGCACTTCGAGTCGATACTCGGTTGCGAGACGGTCGGTGAACTTGCCTTCGCGGTCGCGTCCCCACACGACGCGTTCAATCCGTTCGATTTTCGGGAAGGTGATGGTGACGGTTCCGGTGCCGACGGAGTCAGACATCCAGCTGCTTGCGTTGCCGTAGACGCCATCGTGCACGAGTCTGAGTTCGTGGCGATTGGGGCTGATGCGGCTTCCGGAGGCGGCGGCAGTTGCGCCAGAGGTTGATGCGGCGACGTTTCGGCCCTCCGGTGTGATGGCTTCGAGTTCGTCGATACAGGGTTCGAGGCTGTTGGTTTTGAGAATGGTGAGGCGAATGGCGTCGGTGTCTGTGGGCGTGAATCGTTCGGCGTTTTCGCGAGCATTGACGGGGGGGCGCGGCTTTCCGGATCCGGCGAGGGGCGTGAACTGGGCGAGTTCCGTTTCGATGCGAGCGACGTGTTTTTTGGCACTGGCGGCGGCATCTCGCGCTTGTTTTGCCTCGGGGGTGTCGAGTTCGCGGTCTTGGTATTCGACGCCTGCGACGAACGATTGCATGGCGTAATATTCCTTTTGCGTAACGGGGTCGGATTTGTGGTCGTGGCAGCGTGCGCAGCCCATGCTCAGGCCGAGAAAGGTTTGGCTGATGTTCACGACGATTTCGTCGATGGAGTCTTGGCGGGCGAGGCGCATGGACGGGGCGTCTTTTCCGATTTGTCCGGGCAGTAGAACGGAGGCGGTGACGAGGAAGCCTGTTGCGGTGTCTTCGCCGACGAGGTGGCCGGCGAGTTGTTCGCGGATGAAGCGGTCGTAGGGCTTGTCGTCATTGAACGATCGGATGACGTAGTCGCGGTAGGGCCATGCGTGAGGGCGTTCGGTGTTGACCTCGAAGCCGTGGGTATCGGCGTAACGGACCACGTCGAGCCAGTGTTGCGCCCAGCGTTCTCCGTAACGCGGCGAGGCGAGCAGGGTATCGACGACATGCTGTTTGGCTTTGGGAGAGGGGTCTTGCTCGAACTGAGCGAACTCGGCGGGAGAGGGAGGGAGCCCGGTTAAATCGAGGTGAACGCGGCGAAGCCATTGGCGCGGCGAGGCGGGTGGCGAGGGCGAGATTCCGGCGGCTTGGAGTCCTGACGCGATGAACGAATCGATGGCTGAGCGGTTGGGTTTTGCAGTGTGAGGAACGGGTGTGTTTGTGGGGGGGTGGAAGGCCCAATGTTTTTTTGGGTCGGGTTCCTGTGCGGCGGATTCGGCGGGCCATGGCGCGCCCTCGGCGATCCAGGCGCGTATTTTTTCGATGTCGGCGATGGGAACACGATTGCCCTTTGGCGGCATCTGCTCGTCGGCATCGGTGGACACTAGGAAGCGCAGGAGCGGGCTCTCGTCGGGTTTGCCGGGGACGATGTTGGGCGCGTGAAGTTCCCCACCGGTGAGGGCGGCCTTGGCGCGATCGAGACGGTAGCCGGACTTCTGCTTTTTGGGACCATGGCACTCGACACAATGCTTTGCGAAGAGGGGTTCGATTTCGGACTTAAAGTCGACGGCGCGCGCGCGGGAGATCAGGAGGATTCCGGCGACGAGAGCGGCGTGGAGCAGTTTGAAAATGGGGGATGAGCAGGCCATTCGCGGTCGGTGGGCGTTGACGGTACTACCGAGTCAACGTCTCGATTGCATACAATCTTAGCTGGTGCACGGGGCCTTGGCGGCTCGGTTCGGGTTTATCCTCCGAGGACAGACATTTCGGGTTTCGGCTGGCTCGGGTCTGCTAGAGCTCGTTGCGCCGAGTAGCGATCGGCGCGGGTGCTCCATGCGTTGGCGATGATTTCTGCGAGGGTTTCGTCGGAACATCCCGCGCGCAGGGGGGCTCGCAGGTCAGTGCTAGTGTTTCCAAAGAGGCAGGTGAAGAGGCGTCCGTCGGAGGTGAGTCGCGCGCGGGTGCAGTTGCTGCAGAAGGGGCGGGTTACGGAAGAGATGACGCCGATGACGGCCCCTGTTGGCGTTCGGTAGTGGGTGGCGACTTCGCCGGGGTAGGCGGCTGGAATGGGGGCAAGGTTGAGAGGTTGGAGAATCTCGAGGATGCGCTGTGCGCTGACGACTTCGTCGAGGCGCCAACCGTTCGAGTTACCGACATCCATGTATTCGATGAACCGCACGTGGAAGTTTGGTTGATTGAATCGGAGTGCAATCGCGAGGATTTCGTTCTCGTTAATGGACTTTCGGACAACGGTATTGATTTTAACGGGCGCAAATCCGATGGCCGCAGCGGTGTGGATGCCGTGCAGAACGACGGACGGGTCGCCGTGAGAATCGCTCATTTTCCGGAATGTCTCTGGGTTGAGAGCGTCGAGGCTGACGGTGATGCGGCGGAGTCCGGCCTGATGGAGGCGTGCTGCTTGTTGGTGGAGGAGGACGCCGTTGGTGGTGAGGGCAAGGTCGGTGCCGGGGTGTTGTTGGGCGAGTTGCGCGACGAGGTTGGGAAGGTCTTTTCGGAGGAGGGGTTCGCCGCCGGTGAGTCGTATTTTTTGCGTGCCGAGCCGGATGAAGATGGAGGTCAGGCGTGTGATTTCTTCGTAGGAGAGAATGAGCGAGCGAGGGAGGAAGGCGTGGTCGGGTCCGAAGACCTCTCGCGGCATACAGTACGTGCAGCGGAGGTTACAGCGGTCGGTGACGGAGATGCGGAGATCCCGGAGGGGGCGGCCGAGGAGGTCTGTTTGGGGGGAGTCCACGTTGACAGTGCAAGGTTGAGCGATGGTTTTCGCAAGATTTGAGGTGAATGTGCGAATGTCGCGGGCGGGGTGTGCGTGTGGCATCAGAGTTGCCGCACGTTCCGGCGGTGGCACAGACCTCTCCTTACACGCGAAACCCGAACGGACGTTCTTCGACGACGTCTGGTGGCGGTTGGGTGTGGCGTTTGGTGAAGTGGATCTTTTGGCGTGGTTGCGTGGTGGGAGTGTTGGTGTGTGTGGTCTATGCGGCGCTGGCTTCGCGGTATGATTTGGAGGAGGTGCGGGATATTGCGGAGCGGAGCACGGTGTTTGATCGGGATGGAAAGCCTTATGGCCGATTGCAGGGGGAGAACCGGTTGACGGTGCCGCTTGGCTCCGTTTCGGAGCATTTTCGAAAGGCGTTATTGGCGCGGGAGGACGCGCGGTTTTACGAACATTGGGGCATTGATCCGGTTGGGATTGCGCGTGCAGTGGTGAAGAACTTGGTGGTTCGCGGAGCGGCGCAGGGGGCGAGCACCTTGACTCAGCAGTTGGCCAGAAATTCTCTCCCGCTGGGTGGCAAGACGCTGCATCGCAAAGTTTTGGAGATATTTGTGAGTTTTCGTCTCGAACGGTATTTCACCAAGGACCAGATCCTGGAGATGTACGTTAACCGCATTTATTTCGGAGGCGGGGTCTGGGGTGTGGAAACGGCGAGTCAGTTGTACTTTGGGAAGGGGGCGGCGCAGTTGAACCTGGGTGAGTCTGCCATGTTGGCGGGGATTATCCGGGGACCGACCCGTTTTTCGCCGGTGACAAATCCGGAGGGGGCGCATCGCGAGCGGAACACGGTGCTTGGGCGCATGGTATCGCTGGGGATGATTTCGGAGGAAGTGGCTGAGGGAGAGCGCGCGAAGGTGGTGACGATTGCAAAAAAGCGTCGTTTGGTGGGGAAGGACGACTATGCGATGGACGCGATTTTGCGGGAGTTGTCGCGCATCATTCCGGAGGACGAGTTGAACGACGGGGGCATGCGGATTTTCACGACGATTGATCCGATGCTGCAGGATGTGGCGCAGAAGGCGTTGGACGAGCACCTGACGAAGATTGAGCGGGGCAAAGGGTATTCGCATCCGAAGAAGGCGGATTTTTCGCCTTCGGCGCGCGAAGCGGAGATTGAGCCGCAGTACATGCAGGGGGCGGTTTTGGCGGTTGATAACCGGACGGGTGGTGTGCGGTGTGTGGTGGGGGGGCGGGATTATCACGATAGCCGGTTCAATCGCGCGTTGAACGCGCAGCGTCAGGTGGGATCGACGTTTAAGTCGTTTGTGTATTTGGCGGCGTTGGGGCGCGGAATGCAGCCGACGGACATGGTGGACGACGGGCCGATTCGGCGTGGCGAAGTTCGCGATGCGCCGAAGTGGAGTCCGGCCAACTCGGACAACACGTTTCGGGGAATGATTGCGATGGAGGACGGGCTGATTAACTCGCGGAATACGTCCACTGTTCGTGTGGGAGAGCGGGCGGGGCTTGCGGAGGTGGTGAAGATTGGGAATGCGGCTGGCTTTACGATGCGGCGTCAGCCCTCGGTCTATTTGGGGGCGTTTGAGGCGACGTTGAAGACGGTGACGACGGCGTACACGGTGTTTCCGAATCAGGGGAAGATTCGGCAACCCTTTTTAGTGGAACGGATTGAGGATCGGCGGGGGACGGTACTTTACCGAGCGAATCTTCCACAGCGCGCGATTTTTCAGCCGGCTGCGTGTACGCAGGTGTCGCGCATTTTGGCAAAGGTTTTGGATCGTGGGTCGGCGGCGTCGGCGCGTTCGGCATTGGGGTTTAGGAAGGTGGCTGCGGGGAAGACGGGGACGACGGATAACTATCAGGACGCGTGGTTTGTGGGGTACACGACGAGTTTGACGTGCGGGGTGTGGGTCGGGTTTGACAAGCCGCAGAAGACGGTGGCGCAGGGGTATGGATCGGCGCTGGCTTTACCGGTGTGGGCGGCGGTGATGGAGGCGGCACCAAGCGCGCGGTATCCGGCGGGTGAGTTGCCCCGGTGAGCGGGGATGATTCCGGCTTGGCACGATGGGAGCGCTGGGCATGGTAAGCGGATGGATGCTCGTTATGCGCAGTTGGCAAAAGTGTTGTGCGGTTTTTCCACGGCCTTGAAGAAGGGGGAGAACGTGTTGATTGATGCGTTTGATGTACCGGATGATTTTGTGGTGGCGTTGATTCGGGCGGCGCGGGAGCGGGGGGCGACGCCGATGGTGAATGTGCATCGGGCGCGGATTGGTCGTGAGTTGGTGATGGGTGGGACGCGGGAGCAGTTCAAGTTGGGGGCGGATTTGGAGATGGCGCGGATGAAGAAGATGAACGCGTACATTGCGGTGCGCGGTTCGGATAACATATTCGAGGGGAGTGACATCCCGGCGGAGAAAGCTAAGTTGAACGCGGAAGTGGCTCGGCCGGTTTTGGATCGGCGCGTGAACCACACGAAGTGGGTGGTGTTGCGGTGGCCGACGTCGGCGATGGCGCAGCAGGCGCGAATGAGTTCGGAGGGGTTCACGGATTTCTATTTTCGGGTTTGCACGTTGGACTACTCGCGGATGGTTCCGGGGATGGAGGCGCTGCGGAAGATGATGGATGCGACGGATGAGGTGCGCATCACGGGGCCGGGGACGGATTTGAGATTCAGCATCAAGGGCATTCCGGCGGTGCCTTGCGGCGGCGGACATAACATTCCTGATGGAGAGGTGTTTACTGCTCCGGTTCGGGATTCAGTGGAAGGCGTGCTGCAGTACAACTGTCCGACGATTTACCAAGGGGTGTCGTTCGACCAAATCCGGTTGGTCTTTCGGAAGGGGCGCATCGTGGAAGCGACTTCCAACAACTCAAAGCGGCTGAATGAGATCCTCGATACTGATGCGGGGGCGCGCTTCATTGGAGAGTTTGCCATTGCATTTAACCCTCACATTTTGAACCCGATGCAGGATATTCTGTTTGATGAGAAGATTGCGGGTTCGTTCCATTTTACGCCTGGACAGTGTTATGAGCGGACGGAGAACGGGAATCGTTCGGCGATCCATTGGGACATGGTGTGCATTCAGCGTCCGGAGTACGGGGGCGGTGAGATCCGGTTTGACGGCAAGTTGATTCGGAAGGACGGCGTGTTTGTGCCGAAGGCGTTGCAGAAGTTGAATCCCGAGTACCTGCTTGGGGGCAGACAGTAGGACGCAGGGCGGTGCTTGGCCGGATTCCCCGCCAATGGGCGGGGGGGCGTTTATTTGGGTTGGCTGGCGTTGAGGAGAACGCGGGCTTCGATGCCGGGTTTGATTTGGAAATCGGGATTGGGGACGAGCAGTTTGACGCGGAATAAGCCGCTGCCTGGATCGACGATGGGATCGATCATGCGGATGGCGGCTTTGAGGCGGCGTGCGGGGGAGCCGGGGATTTCCACTTCGAGGGTGGAACCTTTGGTGAAGGTTCCGAGCAGGGCGGCTTCTGCATAGAACTGAACGTAGATTTGCGAGTAATCGACGAGTTCGAAGAGCGGTTTGCCTCGAACGACGATTTCGCCTTCTTCAGCGAGGCGGCGGAGAATGAAGCCGTCCCAAGGCGCAGCGAGTGTTTTGTCGCGCAGGTTGGCATCGGCGCGGTCTTTCTCGAGTTGTGCGATGTCGCGGAGGAGGCGTTGTTCGACGAGTTTTTCTTCGCTGAGGACTTTTTCGGAGGCGAGACGTTCGGTGGAGCGGAGGTCGCGCTCGGCTTTCTCGAGGACTTTGGCGGCTTTTTTGGCCTCGATTTCTTCGGTTTCGGAATAGAGCAGGGCGAGGGGTTGATCTTTGGAAACGGTATCGCCTTCGTCGCCTGAGAGTTGGCGGAGTTTGGCTTCGGTGGGGGAGGCGAGGGCGAGTTTGCGGAAGGGGATCAGGATGGCTGCGAGGGAGTTGGTTGGGGCGGTTGGATTTTTAGGTTCGGCAGCGGGCGCGGGACAGAGCCACGCGAGGAGGAGGGCGCTGGTGAGGAAGATTGCGCGGGTGGGGATCATCGTTTTTTTGGGGCGGCGTCGGGCTGAATCCACTCGATTCCGAGTTGGTCGAGGAGGGTGCCGGTGGCGGTTTGCAGGTCGATTCGGGCTTGTTCGCGTGCTTGGCGCGCGGCGACTTCCTGAAGTGCCGCCACGTTTTGAGTGGTCTGGGCTTCGAGGACGAAATAGGCGGTGGTGCGGCCTTCGGCAAACTTGGCTTCCTCGGCACGAAGGGTTTCGGAGGTTTCGGAGAGCGCTTTGCGGCTGTTTTCGATCCGGGTTTGGGCAGTGCGGAGGGCGTCGAGGGCGAGGACGATTTCTTTGGCGACGTCAGCTTCGATTCGACTGGCGGTGATGCGGGTTTGCTCAACGGAGGCACGGGCACGCGCGACGTTCCCTTTGGCTTCGTGGTTTCCGAGGGGGAGTGAGAACTCGAGGCCGGCGACCCATTCGTGGCGGTTGAGGTTGGAGAGGCGGTCCCAAGAGGTCGAGACGGAGGTTGCCGTGCCTCGGTAGCCGTAGCCGGCGATGAGGTTGAGGTCGGGCTTTAGCTGATTCTTTGCGTAGTCAAAGCGTTGTGCCTCTTTGGTTTCCATCTCCTTGACGGCTTCAAACTCTGGCCGGTTTTTCTTCGCGATGGCGAGGAGAGCCGGGAGCGATTGGGCGGCGTCCTGAGAGGCGGCGGGTTCTGGGATGAAGATTTCGACGGGCTCCATGAGAGCTGGGTCGTCGAACTGGGCTGAGTTTTTGACGATGAGTCGACGGAGTAGGACCTGGTTTTCGAGGGCCTTTTGTTCAGCGACGGAGAGACGGTCTTTTCGGGCGAAGAGGATAGATTGGACGCGACCCGTTTCTGTCGAGTCGATTTTTCCTGCAGCAAACTGTTTTTGCGTATCGGAGAGCAGGGATTCCGCGGCTTGCACGCCTTGGCGTTCGATTTCGACCATGCGGAGGGCGGCGCCGAGTTGGAGGTAGGCACGGATGGCGTCCGCGGTGCGAAGGTTTACCTCTGAGCGGAAACGGGCATCGGCGATTTTTTTTCCGGTTCGTGCGAGGCGCAGTCGGATGAGGGTGTTGGTGGGGCCGGCGTTTTTGAGGAGCGGTTGGGAGAAGCGGGCGAAGGCGAGGGCGTCGATTTGGCGAGGGGCGAAGGGGGAATAGGGGATGCCTTTCGCGTTCCGGAGCGCGTTGAACGTATTCTCTGCGCTGGCGGTCGAGAGGGTGAAACGGAGCTCCCCCCCCGTGGGTATTTTTTGGGTGAGGGCCATCCCCGAGTTGATGGTGTCCTCATAGTACTCCAAGGGTTTTGCTCCGTTGGGTTCACCGATTGCCGCGAGGCGGATTTCGAGGTCGTCGAGTGAGGTCGCCGCGTTGAAGGCGGTGCCGAACTGGTTGGAGAAGCGGGCGGCTTGGGCGGTGTAAAAGTTGGCGAGTCGTTCGCGGTAGTTGCGGTTGACGGAGATGTTGAGCAGGGGATCGAGGATTCCCTGCGCGGACGTAATTTCGCCTTGGGCGATGGCGACGTTTTTCCGCTCCAGTTCGAGTTCAGGATTGTTGGCGAGAAGGTTTTCGATGAGTTGGGCGCGGGAGAGCCGGATTTTTTGCCGGTCTTCGAGAGGCACGTGCCGAGGCCGAATCTCATTTCCCGTTCGGAAGGGGGCTGGGGCCGCGGTCAGTCCATTTTGGTTGAGGAGGCACAGGACAAGAGCCGTGGCGGCCCAGAGAAATCGGAGGGCTGCGGGTTGCGGTTGTGTGTCTGGCGACCGGGGCGGCATGGACGGATGATGGTGGCCGATTGGCGGGGTGTTGGAAGGATAAATCAGGGAGAGAGGTTCTCTCGATGAAACGCCACCCGGTGGCGATTTCGTGCTGAAGGGAGGGGAAGTTTGGTGCTCCAGCGGACTGGAAAGTCCGCTCTCCTCGGGTGGGGGGCCTCCTCTCTCCAGCGGACTGGAAAGTCCGCTCTCCTCGGGTGGGGGGCCTCCTCTCTCCAGCGGACTAGAAAGTCCGCTCTCCTCGGGTGGGGGGGCCTCCTCTCATTGCCGGAGGGCGGACTTTCTAGTCCGCCGTACGCCCCCCGCGCCGCCCTTCACACACTAGGGTTTGCCGGGACGCGTTCATCGTAGTGCGTGACGCGGGGTGGCGTCGGGTGTTACATGGCACTTCTATGTCGATTGATGCCGCCACCCTCCTTCAGGCCGCGCAGGAAGCGGCGCCCACGATTTTGGCATTGGTCCTCATTGAGGGGCTTCTATCCGTGGACAATGCGCTCGCGATTGCCGCGATGGCCTCGCATTTGCCAGAAAAGCAACAGAAGCTGGCGCTTCGGTTGGGCATTTTTGGAGCTTACTTTTTTCGAGGGGTAGCGTTGCTTGCCGCGAGTTGGATCATTTCGAACGAATGGATTAAGTGGATTGG
>JBIIXW010000075.1:0-14683 GCA_044347165.1 Chthoniobacteraceae bacterium | reverse complement strand
ACAACTGCTGCAAAAGCTGCGAAAAAGGAATCAACAGCGCCATCGCAAAGGTCTCCGGAGCCACCGCAGAGGTCGACGGTAAGACAGTCACCGTAAAGGCTGGCGACGAGGCGACCGCCAAAAAAGCCGTGAACTCCCTCCTCGAAGGTGGCTACTTCGGCGCAGGCGCAACCGCTCCCACGATTCAAGATTCCAAAGTCAAATCGGCAACCGTCGATGGACTCCACCTCTGCTGCGGCAAGTGCGTCACCGCCGCCGAAAAAGCCATCCTCTCCGTCCCCGGCGTCACCGCCCACAACGCCGAGAAAGGCTCCAAATCGGTGAAAATCGATGGCGACTTCTCAACCGCCGCCCTCCAAAAAGCCCTCAACGAAGCCGGCTTCAACGGAGCGATTAAGTAACCCTCTCCCACCCCTCTTCACGGGCGGGCCTCCACCACGGAGCCCGCCCGTTTTTTTTTACATCCGCCGCGTCAGGGGCGAAGGCTTCTTCAGCGCCGAGATCGCCGCAAACACCTGCTTGGAGCACGGCACCGTCCACTCCACTCCCCATGTGGCGTTGCCTCATGTTGGCATGCGTCGCCCCAGCGAGGCGGGAAAAGGCACATCCTCTGCTAAAACCACCGCATGCGAAACCTCTCCCCCCGCCTCGCCCTCACCCTGCTCGCAACACTCCTAGCCTCACCCCTCCTCGCCGCGCCAAAAGCCCGGTTCGAACCGCAGGACATCGACCCCGCCATCAACATCGGCTACGGCATCGCCATCGCTGATGTGAACGGTGACGGCAAACCCGATATTCTCCTCGCCGACCAACGCTCCGTGCAGTGGTACCAAAACCCCACTTGGAAAAAACACGTCATCAGCGAAAACCTCACCGAACGCGATAACGTCTGCATCGCCGCCCAAGACATTGACGGCGACGGAAGAGCCGAAATCGCCATCGGCGCCCAATGGAACCCGGGTGAAACCACCGACGCCGAAAAAAGTGGCGGCGTCTTCTACCTCATCCCACCCAGCGACCGAACCCAACGCTGGGAAGCCGTCAAACTTCACCACGAACCCACCGTGCACCGCATGCACTGGATCAAAACCCCTGCAGGCAACTGGGACCTCGTCGTGAAACCCCTCCACGGACGCGGCAATAAAAACAACGCCGGCGACGGCAGCAAAGTCTTCGCCTACCGCAAACCCGCCAACCCAAAAGACCCGTGGAACCTCACCCTCGTGTCCGATTTCACCCACGCCAGCCACAACTTCCACCCCATCAACTGGGATAACGACCCCGAACAGGAAATCCTCACCGCCGCCAAAGAAGGCGTCTTCTTCTTCGGACAAAGCACAGGCACATGGAAAAAACGCCAGTTCTCCGAACAGTGGGCCGGAGAAGTCCGTGACGGTAAACTCGCAAACGGAAAACGCTTCTTCGCCACCATCGAACCCATGCACGGCACCACCGTTGCCGTCTACACCCAACCCGATTCCGGAAAAGGTCTCTGGAACCGCCACGTCCTCGACGAAACCCTCAAGGACGGACACGCCGTCGCAGTCGCAGACTTTCTCGGCACCGGCAGCGATCAAATCATCGCTGGCTGGCGTGCCATGAGCCCCAAAGGTACCCCCGGCGTTCGCCTCTACTCCCCAACCGCCAACCCAAACGACGCATGGGAAATCACCCCCGTCTCGGGTGAAGAAGTCGCCATCGAAGACATCAAAGCCGCCGACCTCGACGGAGACGGTCGCCCCGACCTCGTCCTCGCCGGTCGCCAAACCAAAAATCTCCGCATCCTCTGGAACAGAACCGGGAAATCTCGCTAACCCCATTGCGTATGCGCCCCCGCCTCTGCGCCCTCCTTCTCAGTTCCATTCTCATGAATCCGTCGGATGCCTCGGGACAGGACACCGCCCCCTCCCCAGGCGCCCACTGGCTCGCATCGCTCCCCGAAACCCCGCAACTCATCCCGCCTCGTTCGGAAAAAGACTGGGCACAACAACGCTCCGCGATTCGCGAAAAACTCGAATCGCTCCTCGGAAAACGTCCGCCGCGTCCCGTCCAAAAACCGCTCACCCTCTGGAAAGAAGACCGAGGCTCGTACTGGCTCGAGAAGTTTGAGTTCGATAACGGGGCCGCCGAAATCGTGCGCGGCTACCTCTTCCTCCCAAAAACCGCATCGGCCACCACACCCGCCCCCGGAATCCTCTACTGCCACTGGCACGGCGGCCAATACGACATCGGCAAAGACGAACTCCTCAGCACCAACGCAACCCCCGTCGCCCCCGGCCCCGCCCTCGCCGAACGCGGATTCGCCGTGCTCGGCATCGACGCTTGCGGCTTCGGCGAACGCAACGGAACCGGTCCGGACGGCCCAACGCAACGCGGCAGCGCCGGAGAGCTGTCCGCCGCAAAGTTCAATCTCTGGGCCGGTCGCACCCTCTGGGGCATGATCCTTCGCGACGACCAAACCGCCCTCGACATCCTCTCCTCCCGCCCCGAAGTCGATCCGCAACGCATCGGCGTCACAGGCATCAGCATGGGAAGCACCCGCACGTGGTGGCTCATGGCCCTCGACGATCGCCCAAAAACGGGCGTCGCCGTCGCCTGCATGACCCGCTACCGCGAACTCATCCAAAGCGGCATGCTCAAAGCACATGGCATCTACTACTTCGTCCCTGGCATGCTGCAACATTTCGACGCCGAAGCCGTCATCGCCTGCGCCGCGCCGCGCCCCATGCTGTTCATGACCGGTGACTCCGACTCCGGATCACCCGTCGAAGGCGTGCGCGCTCTCACGAAATCTGTGGCCGCTGTCTACTCGGCCCTCAATGCCACTCCCGCTTTCTCCAGTATCATCGAACCGGACACCGCCCACGTGTACCTCCCCCGCATGTGGGAACGCACACTCGACTGGTTCCAACGCCATCTTCAACCCGCTCAACCATGAAATCCTACTCCGCCCCCATCCGCGCCCTCGCGCTCATCGCAACGTTCGGACACCTCGCCCTCACCGGCCAGTTCGCCCCCGCCGCCGAACCCGCAAAAACGGATAAACCCGCAAAGCCGACTCAAAAAATGAAAGCAACCAACGTCACCCCCGCCGAAGCCGAAGCCCTCCTCCAGAAAAAACCGGAAACCATCGTCGTTGACGTCCGAACCCAAGAGGAGTTCGCGGAAGGACACATCGCCGGAGCAAAGAACGTGAACTTCAACGCGCCCGGCTTCACCGACCGCATGAAGGAGTTCGAAGGAAAATCCGTCCTCATCCACTGTGCCGCTGGCGGCCGCAGCTCCCGCGCCCTCGACGCCCTCGCCAACCAAAGCTTCTCAGAACTTTTCCACCTGAACCAAGGTTTCAACGCCTGGCAGGCCGCCGGTAAACCTGTTCAAAAATAATCCATTTTCAACCGCTCAAACGCTAAGCTATCACAGAGTTCGGGGTCGTCGTTTTGTCCGGCCTGAAAGACGGTTGCCTCCGTTCGCCGCATTTGCGGCGGTCCCGCGCTAGGTGCAGACCACCCGCTGTACCTAACGTGACGAAGAAGCGACCGGCTTGCGGACGAAACCCGTCGAATCTTGCAAAACGTCACCCCACCTCGGTGCGTTCCCCCTGTAACTCGGGAACCGGTGCTTCAGTCCGCACCAGTCACCCGGCGGATTCGATGATCAAAACAACTCATCCATGCTTCAGCACCGTGTCGTAAAACTTCTCGCCCTGAGTCTCACCCTCTCACCCGTCACCACTCCATTCGTCCACGCTGGCGATCTGTCAGCGTCCGCTTCCGCTTCCGACTGGCAGTCGAAAGCGGTCATCGATTTCCCTGAACTCGGAATCGAAAACTCACCCCTCAACCGGCTTTTTCGTGAGAAAGTTGCAGCTCTCAAACAATCAAACCCCGACTTTTTCACCGATCCCACGTGGCCGCACCGGCTCGCCAGCGTTCTTGCTTTGAACGCGCCAAACCCAAACCCCGCTCCTCCGGCCACCCCCACTCCTCCACCAGCTACCCTCGGCTTTTGCCGAGATTTAGCAGAGACGTGCAGCCGCGTGGTTGAGGAAAAACTCCGCTCTGGCGACATCTCAAGCCGGCGCGACGAATGGTTCACCGGAACACGCATTCAACGTTCGAGGATGCATGACGCACTCTACATCGCCCAACAAAGCGTCCCCGACTTCCCTGCCCTCGTCGCATCCTTTCTCGATGAACTCAAAAAGAATGTAACCGGCAACCACCCAGAGGACCGCCGCTGGATTCGCGCAATCCTCGTGGCCACCTCAGAACGCCCCTCCAACAGTGAGCCGCATTCCCTCCTCTCAGCCATCGCGGCCCGCTCTGGAGAAGACGAGTTCGACCTCATGTACCGGCTGCTCGGGGAAACGGAGGACATCGACTTCATTCAGGAGTACCTCGGCGAAAAAACAACCTCCTCACCCGGCATCGCAACCCCCAACCCGATGCGCCGGATCCGCTGCCTTGAAAAAATAGCAACGAACGACTTCAAAACCGGTCACATCCACCTCCCAAAAAGCTTCGTTCTCCAAGAAATCTACCGCATCGGAACCGCTCACGGAGAGTTGATCGAAACCGCGTTTTCGCTCCTCGCCGATGCAAAACCCGCCGACTGGCCAGACGCTCTCTACCGAGCCTCCCACGCGCCGCACTCCCCATTCGATGCAAAAAACCGCCGCTGGACCGATCACAGGGCTCGCCTCAAGGCCATGTGGCAATCCCTTCAGAATGATAAGTTCGACTTCGGGTTCCCAGCCGATGCACTCAACGCCCCCGATCGCCTCGAGCAACTCCTCCTTTGGAAAGCGCTCCGCTGTTCCTCGCGCACGGAGGCCGTCGACTGGCTGAATCATGTCAACCAACAACTCGCACACGGACAAACCTCCGCCCCACGAGCCAGCGCACGAATCCTCCCAGCCATTATTCATTTCGTCCGCGACCAAGATCTCTAACCCACCCCCAAAATAACCCTTCACAATCTCCCAGAAAACAGGCGCGCCTCCCCACCGAGGGGCGCCTGTTTTTCCACCTCTCCCCGACGCTCCAAATCCGTGGCACGCTATTCGCCATGCACATTGACCACCCCATCCGCTGGGGAATCCTCGGCACCGCACAAATAGCCCGCAAAAACTGGCAGGCCCTCCGTGACGCCGGCAACACGCGCCTCGTCGCCGTCGCCAGTCGCCACCTCGCACGCGCTCAATCCTTCGTCGCAGAATGCCAAGCTGCAGCCCCGCACGAAACCACGCCCGAAGCGCTCGGCAGCTACGACGAACTCCTCAGCCGCCCCGACATCGACGCCGTCTATCTCCCGCTCCCAACCGTCCCGCGCGAAGACTGGGCCCTCAAAGCCGCCGCCCACCGCAAACACCTCCTCCTCGAAAAACCCGTCGCTTCCACCGCCGCTCGAGCCGCGGAAATCATCGCAGCCTGCTCCGCCCAAAACCTCCAGTTCATGGACGGCGTCATGTTCATGCACAGCCAACGCATCCGCCACCTCTCCAGCCACATCCGCGAATCTATCGGCACCCCAAAAACCCTGTTCTCTCAGTTCAGCTTTCCCGCCACAGCGGACTTTCTCGCACACAATATCCGAACCCAACCCGATGCAGAACCGCTCGGCTGCCTCGGAGACCTCGGATGGTACAACATCCGCCTCGCCCTCCACCTAGCCGGTGAATCCCTTCCCACCCAAGTACGCGGGAAAATCCTCAATTCACACCCGCAATCCGGAGTCCCACTCTCGTTTTCCGGAGAACTACTTTTTGAAACCGGCTTCCTTTCAACCTTCCACTGCTCCTTTGAAGCCGCCAACGCCCAGTGGACCGTCCTCACCGGCACCCACGGCACACTCAGCCTCCCCGACTTCGTCCTCCCCTTCGCCAACACGCTCCCACACACCATCATCCGCAAATCCGAGTTCATCACCTCCGCATGCGAGTTCGCCTACCACGAAAACGCCTGCACCCAAACCTTTAACGAACCTCCCAACAACGCCCTCGGATCCCAAGAATCCGCCATGTTCCGAGAGTTCTCCCGCCTCGTTCTCTGCGGAAAACCAGACCCCTTCTGGCCCGCATCCAGCCTCGCCACCCAACAAGTCCTCGACGCCTGCCTCCAATCCGCACGAACCACGGAAAACTGGATCGCCCTGCCGAAGTAACCAGCCGACTCATCATATTCAGAATATTCTACAATCAACTATCAGCTATATATTTACGATTAAACAACCCCGTAACAACCGAGCAAAGCGAGCTCTAACCAATAGACGCCCATCATCATGCAGGATGCATGAAACACTGTAAGCGGTGGTTAGGGGCTCCCCGTTCTCAACCAACGGCTTGGAACTGGCCGGAATCTGACTTGGAAGGCGGCGTGAGGAAAGTTACCGTCGAGCATGAACGACACCGACATCAAGCCCATGGCAGACGCCATTTACGCTGACAAGGTGCGGCGGGCGCGTGCGCTGACGATTGGTGAGCGGATTGATACGTCGATTGAGCTGTTCGAAGGCGCACTCGGCATGATGCGCGATGGCATCCGTTCACAATTCCCTGGTTTGGACGAAAGTGGCGTCGAGGACGTACTGAGGAAGCGGCTACGGAGACTCCGCCAAGTTTCCGACCACGCCATCTATCGCTCTGCCTGAAAACATGATGAAAGACGGTTACGAAGCGACTCGTATCGTGGTTGAGACGCTCAGAAAGTGCGGAACACCCCACATGGTCGTGGGGGCACTCTCGAGCAACGCCTATGGCATTCCCCGCTCCACGAAGGATGCCGACATCGTGCTGGCTGTGAATGGAAAGTCGATCCTCGAAGTGGCCTCAGCACTGGGACCGGAGTTCCAGATTGATGACCAGGCAAGCTTTGAAATGGTAACCGGCACGCTGCGCTACCACCTGCGAGTGCCTTCAATCGCCTTTGAGGTCGAGTTGTTTCTTCTGAGCAACGATCCGCATGATCAGGCTCGCTTCGAGCGCCGCCGCGTGGTCCGGTCAAATCAAATCGGCACCGACCTCATGGTGCCAACCCCTGAGGACGTTATCATCATGAAGCTCCGCTGGGCCCAGATCGCCAAACGAGACAAGGACCGTGACGACGTGCGGAACATCATCGCCGTGCAGGGCGATGATGCGCTGGATTGGGACTACATCCATCGCTGGTGTGACGCGCATGGCACTCGCGCTCTTCTGGATGAGATCCGCGCAAGCATTCCTCCGGTGGACTGATCGCGGCGATGAGCAAAGCCATTTCCGCATCGCCGGTGCGGTGCTGCTTCATGAGGTTCAAATCACACAGCGTACCCCGCGTAACTCTTGTCACCTAGCCAGAGGTCTGTTGCGCAGGTGGCCTCCATGAAATCGAAAAGTATCATGACTTACTTTTGATCCGAACCCGACGCCTCATCCCGCAACCGCGTGAGATGCCACACGCTCACGCATGGCCCATGCTAACTGGTATGCGGCGCTTTCTCCCCCTCCTCGCTCTCCTCCTCCCCTTCTGCCTCTCGGCCGCCCCGCTGGATTTCGAGCAGTCCGTCCTTCCCATCCTCAAAAATCACTGCGTCCCCTGCCACGGACCCGACAAACAAAAAAGCGAGTACCGCATCGACTCTCGAACCGCCGCCATCGCCGGCGGAGAGAGCGGAGAGCCCGCCCTCATCCCGGGCAATCCTGACAAGTCACGCATCCTCCACCTCGTCGAAGGCTCTGAAAAAGAACTCTTCATGCCGCCACGGAAAAGCGACATCCCGCCTCTCTCGAAAGAACAAATCTCCACCCTGCGCACTTGGATCGCCCAAGGAGCCTCATGGCCCGAATCCAGCCCCAACGCCCCCCGCGCATCCCAAAAAACGCCAACCGCCACGAGCCACTGGGCCTTCCAACCCCTCCGCAAACCCGACCTCCCAAACACCTCCCCAAAATCATCCCATCCCATCGACTCCTTCATCCGCGCCGAACTCCATAAACACGGCCTCTCCGCCGCCCCACCAGCTTCACCTCGCGAACTCCTGCGCCGCCTCCACTTCGATCTCACCGGCCTCGCACCTTCCGTCGACGACACCGACCGCTTCACCAACAACCCTTCCCAAACCGCCTACCTCCAAACCGTTGAATCCCTCCTGGCCTCACCGCACCACGGCGAACGCTGGGCCCGCCACTGGCTCGACATCGTCCACTTCGGCGAAACCCACGGCTACGACAAAGACAAGCCCCGCATGAACGCGTGGCCCTACCGCGACTACGTCATCCGTGCCCTCAACTCCGACAAACCCTACACCCGCTTCGTCGAAGAACAGATTGCCGGTGATACCCTTCACCCCAACACCGTCGATGGCATCACCGCCCTCGGCTTCATCGCCGCGGGCCCCTGGGACCTCATCGGACACGCCGAAGTTCCTGAAACAAAAACTGATGGGAAAATCGCGCGCCACCTCGACCGAGACGACATGGTCGCAAACACCATCAACACCTTCCAATCCGTCACCGTCCATTGCGCCCAGTGCCACGACCACAAGTTCGATCCCATCAGCCAACGCGATTACTACGCCCTTCAAGCCGTCTTCGCTGCCCTCGACCGCGCCGATGTCGACTACTACGCCGATGACGAATCGATGCGGAAGTTTTCAACGCTCAACGCGCAACGCCGCTCACTCCAAACAGACATCACGCAGCTCGAAGCGCCCTTGATCCAAAAATGCCGAGCAGCGTACGACGCACTCACCAAACGCATCGACGGCATCCAAAAACCCAGTTCCAACCCCAACGCTGCGCCAGATTACGGATACCACAGCGCGATCGCAAACACCGAGCAATCCCCCAAGTGGGTCCAAGTGGATCTCGGCGAATCCGTTGATGTTCAAAGCATCATCCTGAAACCGTGCTACGACGATTTCGGCAAAATCGGCGCCGGATTCGGATTCCCCGTTCGCTTTAAAATCGAAGTTAGTGACGACCCCTCGTTCCAAAAAGACGTCTTCCTCGTCTGGCGAAAACACGACGCCACTTTCATGAATGATTTCCCGAACCCGGGCCTCACTCCCTTCGAAACCGGCACCGCGAAAGACGACGGCGTGCGCGGACGCTACGTGCGCGTCACCGCCACAAAACTCGCCCCCCGCAGCAAGGACTACATCTTCGCACTCGCCGAACTCGAAGTGTTTAGCACCAAAGAAGGCCCCAACCTCGCCGCCGGTAAACCGGTCACCGCTCTCGACAGCATCGAGGCACCTCCCCGCTGGCGAAAACAAAACCTCACGGACGGCCTCGCCCCCAAACCGCAGAGCAAGGAGGACAAGAATCAACTCCTTCAGGAACGCGACCAACTCCTCCTCGCGCAGGCCGACGATTCCACCCGCAACACGCTCCTCGCCAAGCGGGCTGAACTCAAATCCATCCCCACAATGCCTCCCCCACAAAAAGTCTACGCCGGCGGCGTTTACACCGGTACCGGAGCCTTCAAGGGAACCGGAGCCGAAGGCGGAAAACCCCGCCCCATCCACCTGCTCCGCAGAGGCGACGTCAAACAACCCGGCGATCCCGTGACCCCGGGCGCTCTCGCCGCCATCGGCAGCTCATTCAGTCTCTCTTTCCCAGAACTCAACAACGCCACCGAAGCTCAACGCCGCGCCGCCCTCGCACGGTGGATAACGCACCCCGACAACGCGCTCACGTGGCGCAGTATCGTCAATCGCGTGTGGCAGTTTCACTTCGGACGCGGCCTTGTTGAAACCCCCAACGACTTTGGAAAAATGGGCGCCGCCCCCTCGCACCCGGAACTCCTCGACTGGCTTGCCATCTGGTTTCGCGACGAGGCCAAAGGCTCCCTCAAAGCTCTTCACCGACTCATCGTCACGAGCGAGACGTACAAACAAAGCGCGAACCCAGCTCCGGAAACAACCCGAGCCGCTCTCGAAAAAGACTCCAACAACGCATTGCTCTGGAAACAGAACCGACGCCGTCTCGAAGCTGAGGCCATTCGCGACTCCATCCTCCAAACCGCAGGAAAACTCGATCTCACCATGGCGGGCCCGAGCTTTCAGGACTTCGTCATCGATAAGCCGGCCCACAGCCCTCATTACGAATACCACCTCGCTGACCCCGAAGATTCCCGCATCCACCGCCGCGCCATCTACCGCTTCATCGTTCGAAGCCAACAACAACCCTGGATGGCTGCCCTAGATTGCGCTGACCCCTCCATGCTCGTCGACCGCAGAAACATCACGATTACCCCGCTTCAAGCCCTCGCCCAACTCAATAACCAACTCACCGTCGCCATGTCCGCGCACTTTGCAAAACGCGTCGAAGCAGTCGCTCCAAATCCCGCAGACCAAATCAAAACCGCATTCCGAATCGCCCTGCAACGCGACCCATCCCCTTCGGAAAATGAACTCCTCCAGCAACACCTCAAATCGCACGGCCTTGCCAACGCCTGCCGCTTAATCCTCAACCTCAATGAGTTCGTCTTCGTTGACTAACCTGATCATCGCCCCATGAACTCTCCTTTTCATCATCCGCACGGCGCGATTCCTCTCAGCTCGTTGTCGCGACGCGATTTCCTCTGGCAAAGCGGCGGCGGACTCGGCGGCATCGCCCTTGCCTCGCTGCTTAACACTTCCGCTTCAGGCTCCCTCCCACCACACCGCGCAAAAGCGAAGCGTGTCGTCCAGTTATTCATGGCCGGAGCCGCGAGCCACATCGACCTCTTCGACTTCAAACCCGACCTCATCAAGCACCACGGAAAACCGAGCGATTTCGGCGAACCTGTCGAAGCTTTTCAAAACGGACTCGGCCCTTGGAAAGCCCCCGTCTGGGAGTTCAAACCCTACGGCCAGAGTGGCAAACAAATCAGCGAAGTCGTTGCGGACCTCGCCCCCGTTGTGGACGACATCGCGTGGATCCACAACGTCGTTGGAAAGTCCGGCGTTCACTCTCAAGCCACCCTGCTCCAAACCACCGGTTTCAATCGCCCCGGATTCCCGAGTGCCGGCGCATGGGTGAGTTACGGGCTGGGTTCGCTGAACGAAAATCTCCCAGCATTCGTCGTCCTCCCCGATCACCGTGGCCTCGCCTCCAACGGGACGAAAAACTGGGACTCCGCATTCCTCCCCGCCCAACACCAAGGCACCGTCATCTACCCCGGAAGCGAAACTCCCATCACCGACCTTTTCCCGGACAAGCGCGGACAGTTCATCACCCCTGAATCGGAGGCCGCCGGGACGCGACTGCTCTCCGCCCTCAACGCAGAACATTCCACCACGCGCCCCAACGACGAACGGCTCGAAGCCCGAATCCGCAGCTACGAACTCGCGGCGCGCATGCAAATGGCTGCGCCCGAGGCCCTCGACATCTCGAAAGAATCGCCCGCCATCCGCGCGATGTACGGCATCCGCGACGACGTCAAAACCTGGCCAACAGAAATCAACGCTCCCGAGGAACAGGACATCTTCGGACGCAAATGCCTCGCAGCGAGACGCCTCCTCGAACGCGGAGTGCGATTCGTCCAAATCTGGAGCGGCAACGACAACGGATTCCCCCGGCGAAACTGGGACAGCCACGAGGACGTCGAACGGGATCACGGCCCCCTCGCACGGGGCTTTGCGCGGGGCGCCTCAGCCCTCATTCAAGATCTCAAGCAACGGGGAATGCTGGAAGACACCGTCATCCTCTGGACGACGGAATTCGGACGGATGCCGAGCACACAGGGCGGCAAGGGCCGCGACCACAACCCCTACGTGTTTACCAACTGGCTCTGCGGCGGCGGAATCAAAGGCGGCGTGACCGTCGGTGAAAGCGACCTGTGGGGATACAAACCTTTAGACCGATCAAACCCTACGGAGGTGTACGACATTCATGCCACCCTCCTCCACCTCCTCGGAATCGATCACACGAAGCTCTCCGTTCGTAACAATGGTATCGACCGCCGCCTCACCGACGTCCACGGCCACGTCCTCCGACAAGCATTAGCCTGAAATCCCCTTTCCGCCTCCCGCGTCACCCTCTTCATTCCCTTGCCATCATTCCTCTGCCAACCCGTCCCCACCCCCGAAGATGGTACCAGGGGCGAGACTTGAACTCGCGACCAAGGGCTTATGAGTCCCCTGCTCTACCTCTGAGCTACCCTGGCAAAATCGGGAACAGGAATGTACCCACACCCCCCTTCATGCGCAAGCTGCATCGCGAGTGAAGGGGGAAGCCCCTCTACCTTCTCGGATTCCGTAGGTAATAGAACTTCCCATCCTCCGCTCCACCAAGGAAATCAGGGACACCGTCTCCGTTGAAATCCACCACGGTCGGACTCACGTCGTGCCCCTCAATGTTCTGGCCCGCAATAGGCCCCTCATCCCGGAAAAACCATCTTCCATCCCGATAATCTGTCTGCCGCAAAAAGTTTGCGCTCGATGAGTTCAGCAAAATATCGAGACGCCCATCCCCATCCCAATCAACAACACAAAACTTTCTCCGCCCGCTCTTGCCCGCCGGACCCTTCGCCAAACGCAACGGCTCCCCTTTCTCATCGCAAAACACCCTCTGCGGATGCTGCAACACAACCTCCCCATTCCGAACCGCCCTCTCGTACAACGCCAAGTACCCCTCCTGATCCAGCATCACCAAATCGGTCAACCCGTCCCGATTCCAATCCACAGCAAACGGCGTCGTGCGCCATTGCGTGAGCAACGCTCTTCCCGTTGGCCTCATCCAACCAAACGCCAACGCCGGCTGAATCCCCTTCCACGCAACCTCCACCGGCATCGGGGCGCTCAGCAATGGCTCCCGCCGCGTGCCCACATTCTTAAACCAATACACCTTGCCCAAAATCGAGTTTACCAACACATCCGGTAAACCGTCGTGGTCCCAATCCGCCACCGACAGCGTCGTGTACCCCCACTTCGCTTCGCATGGACCCTGAATACTCCCGTTTTCTCCAGCCATAAAACGAATCAGAACCTCGTTCGAACTTAAGTTCCGAGGCGGCGCCCACAGGGGCTTCTCCACCCCAGGTCCACTCAAATTCTCATACAAGACGATGTAACCCGCCGTATTCCCGCTGACGATATCCACGTCCCCATCCCCATCCCAGTCCGTACCAACCGGCGTCGCCAACGCTCCGCACTTCAAATCCTCAGCCTGCTGCTTGAAATAAACCGGCGGCAAAAACTGCGGCGTACGGTCCGCCCGCAGGCTCCCCGAGTTCTCAATAAACGCTACCCGCCCATCCTCATCTCCCACAATCAAATCGACATGCCCGTCCCGATTCCAATCAATCGCCACAGGCGTGATCATCTCCAAATCCATCGTGAGCGGTCGCGGCGACCCAGGCAGTCGCGCCGCCTCCTTTATCGCCAGCCAAGCGGACGCCGAAGGCGACTCCATTCCCTCTCCCAACACTAACCGACGCCCCGCCGCATACTTCGGCTCCGCCCGAGACCCAACATTTTCAAAATAAGTAAACCCATCCAAAAACTCCCCGCACAACAGGTCCAAATCCCCGTCTCCGTCAAAATCCACCAAGTTCGGACAAGGCCATCCAAACGTCTCCAAAGGCGCGCCTCCCGCCATAATCTGCTGCTTGTCAGCATACTGTGGAGCCACCTCTGTCCCCGTGTTCTTCAACCAGTAAACAAATCCACGTAGCGGTCCACGCATCCACTTTCCATCCGCGTCGTACGCGTTATCCCACCCGTAATCCGTCCAATCATCGACCCCAACCACGAGATCCGTCTTTCCGTCTCCATCATAGTCCGCGTATCGCCACATATTTCCGCGGACTTTGTTCGGATGGATATTCGCAGGTACCGACAACTTCACCGGACTCGACAGACCTGATTTCAAAAAATCGGGAAACTCTTGCCCCGGCGCCAAAACGCGAGGATGCCCGCTGACAAAGCTGACCTGAACATTCTGTAAACCGTGACTGATCCGCCGTCCGGGCTTGAAAACCGGCAACGGATTCGTCCGCGTATCGCCGGTGATGTTCTCAAAAACGTAAACCCCGTTGGACGGTTTGTCCGGACAGTTCACCACCAAATCCAAGTCGCCGTCCCCGTCAAAATCCATCGGTAACGGCCACGCCCAAAGCCCGACTCCCAAATCGACCGCGAGCCCCTCGTGCAAGTATTGGACTCGCTCAAGCCTCGCTCCATCCGCCGCACGGGAGCCCACCGAGAGGAGAAAAGTCGCAAAAAGAAGTGCCCAGTTCATGGCTGCCACACTACAGCAATCCGCCTGCGAGCCGATCGCATCCATACACAAAAGAAGCCCGCAAAAAAGCCTCTGACGTCGCAGAGGGGGGAAGAAAGTGGCGCACCCGTGAGGACTCGAACCTCAAACCTTTTGATCCGTAGTCAAATGCTCTATCCAATTGAGCTACGGGTGCTATCCCGCTTTCAAAGCGGGACGAGATTCAACTACGGAGCCTTTTCCGAATCAAGCGAATCATCTGCGTTGATGTCATTTTTTCCACGAAGGGCCGCATCGGAACGCTGAGGAACCTCCACAACCAACTCTCCTTCAGCTAACTGCACCCCAACCTCTCTGTCGGCATCCTCGGCGACCTTCGATACAGAACGACGCTCAATCCGCAACGCCGGCACCCCACCCCCCTCAACCGGTCGCCGAAGCGCCTCTCGATTCGCCTGCTTAATCTCACGGTAAATCTCGTCGCGATAAATCAACGTC
>JBIIXW010000191.1:0-4721 GCA_044347165.1 Chthoniobacteraceae bacterium | reverse complement strand
GAGAGGATGGAGCAATCGCTCTTGGAGTCCGGTCACATCGAGTCGGCCGATGGGATCGGCGTCGGGTGCGGGGGCCCAGGTGAGGGAGTACCATGCGTGGTTGAGGTACATGCGGATGTCACCGGGTTTTTCGGGGGTTGGGGTGGCGTTGGGTGAGACGCGGAAGACGGCGCTGACGGCGCGGAGGAAATCTTCGGCGGAGTGGCCGTTTAGGTCTTTGACGAGACGGTTGTAGGGGAGGATGCGCAGTTGGTTGCCGGGGAAGAGAACGCAGAGAAACCAGTTATAGTCTTCGGTGCCTTGGTGGTTTGGGTTAGCGGCGCGTCGGTCGCGTCCAACGCGTACGGCGCTGGCGGTTCGGTGGTGTCCGTCCGCCACGTAGGAGACGGGGATATTTTTGAACGCCTCTACGAGTGGGGCGGTGTTGGTGATGCGCCAGACACGGTGGGCGATTCCGTCGGGGGCGGTGAAATCGGCGGCGGGTTCTGAGGCGAGGGTGGCGTTGACGAGGGCGTCGACGGCTGGTGACTCGCGGTAGGTGAGGAAGACGGGGCCGGTGTTGGCGTTGAGGGTGCCGATGAGTCGGGTGCGATCGTCTTCTTTATCTTTGCGCGTTTTCTCGTGCTTTTTGATGATGTCGTTTTCGTAGTCTTCGATGTGGCAGACGGCGGCGATGCCGGTTTGGACGTGGTTGCCCATCTGTTGTTGGTAGAGGTAGAGGACGGGGGACGCCTCGCGTTGCAAGGTTCCGTCCTGTTGCATCTTCGCGAACCGTTCGTTGGCGGTTTGGTAGACGAGATCGGAGTAGGGGTCGGTATCGGCTGGTAGATTGATTTCTGCGCGATCGACGTGCATGAGGCTGTGGGGGTTGCCCTCGGTGAGGGCGGCGGCCTCTGCGGTGTTGACGACGTCATAGGGGACGCAGGCGACGTTTGGGGTGAGGGAAGGGTTTGGCACGAGGCCTTGGAAGGGACGAATCCTGAGCATAGGGAGGAAAGGAGACGTGGTTTGGCGAGGCGGGGCAAGGATGGGGTTCTCCAGAAGGGGTGATGCGGATTTTCGACGGCGCGAAATATTCCTCGGATCTGGCATTTTCCCTGCTCCCAAGCCTTTGTCGGAAACGTCACAGCAAGCGGTCTTTACGGCGGGTAGCACTTGATTTTCGCGAAACATTTGGCATTTTGTCTAGGTGCTCTCCACCAATGACTCTGAGAATCCGCTCGGCAAGATTGAGTTGCAGCCGCAGATGTGGTTATGCGTTCCCTCTTTTTCTCGGATGATGGGTTGGGATGCTTTTCGTGCTTCGGGACGTGCGACGGGATTGGTTCGTGAGGGGGGGTGGTCGTGGAGACTGGTGCGTGTTCTTCGTCGGATGTTTCGTTTCGCTGCATTGCTGTTTGCGTTCTTGCTGTGCGTATCGGGATGTGATTCCCGAAAAACGGCGAAGGTGTCGAAGCCGGAGGATATGTACAAAGCGATCAAGGCTATGGTTCCGCCGGGGACGGTGTTGGCGGTCGCGGAAAAAACGATGACGGACGAGGGGTTTTCCGTAGAAAATCGGAAAGATGGAAGATGGAAAGGACGCGATGCCAAGCACCTGTATTGCTTACGCGAGGACGGGCAGATCATCAAGCGGCGGTGGGAGTTTGCGCTTTTCTACGAGACTCAGTCGGTCACGAGCTTGGATTTGAAGACGGGTCTTGTTCTACCTTAGCACTGCTGTAGTGCGGATTCCTGACGCTTTCTGTTTGGCGAATTGAAGCAGCGGGTGTGGTTTCCGAAGTGAGTTGGTAACAATAATCCGATAAACGGGAACGACGTTGGCTGTGTGATGGGCGAACAGTTTGCCGCTGTGCGGCTACATCGGGTCCCCTCACGACAGACTGGGTCATCGCCCCAGAGAACCCACCCCTCTCTTTCCCAAGCCGTGGAGAGGCGCGCCGACGTATCTCGTCCCTACAGGGCTCAGATGGTGTTTCATCTCTTCCTCGGGCGTTGCCCGAGGCTGTCATGAGGTGCCCCGATGGGGCACCGGAACTCCGCCATTTCCGCAACCGCTTTCATGCAAAGTACAAATGCCCGCGGGAGTCTGTGCCGATGCCCGTTTTTAGGGTAATCCGCTGGTTTATGCTTCAAACTGCGCAGAGTCGGCATTGCGAGTCGTCGTTTTTCAACGATGTCTTGGGGCGGAGGTGATGAAGTTTTCGACCAGTTTAAAGTGGTCTTGCCAGTTGACGCTCTGAAAGGAGCCCATTCTCCCGAGTTGTTGGGCTCGCAGTGGGGAGTCGATTTCGGCGTATGCTTCGATCGTGGATAGCCATTTTGCGCCGTCGTGGGGTTCGATGTACTCGGGGATATCCTCGGCAAATTCGCGGATAGCGGGTAACGGACTCGTGATGACTGGGGTTCCTAGGCTGAGTGCTTCTTGGACCGGCATTCCAAAACCTTCAGCGAAAGAGGGCATGAGGAGGGCTGTTGCGCTGGAAAGAAGGCGTGAGACCTCCTCATCGGAGGCATCATTTTTTTCGACGATGTGGGGTTGGATCGATTCGCACCGATCGAGGAGGTCGACCACTTGTTCGCATTCCCAGCCGCGGCGTCCAACGATGTAGAGTTTTGGGGTTTTGGGTCCGAGCCTTTTGGCAAGTTCTCTCCAGAGGGTGAGCAGGAGGAGGTGATTTTTTCGGGGCTCGATGGTGCCGAGGGCTACAAAGAACGGGGTTGTCTCCTGACAGGCAGGGGTACTGTGGCAGGTGTGGTTTCCGAGGGGGGCAACGAGGATCGGCGGTGTCTTGATTCCGAGGTGTTTGGCGTAATCGTTGACGCTGGAAGCCGTGCAGTTTGAGTTTACGATGATTCCGCGGCTGTACTGGAGGGTGTTATTGACGCGACGCTCGTGGATCAGTTTTTCCCCAGGGGCGGAATATTCGGGGTACTGGATGGGGATGAGATCGTGGAGAAAGACGAAAACATCGACCTCGCGGGCTTCCAGCCAATGCCAGATGGGGTTTAGGGCCAACCACGAGTGGCTCGACACCATCAGCGTGCTTTTGCGGGGGAGGGCTTTTCCTGCGACGAGGGCTTTGACGACAGAGTAAAGACGCAGGTTTCTTTTCGAGTACGGCTGATTTTTGTCCCCATCTAGAAGCCTCGGACCCCATTTTTTCGAGGGAATCGTTCGTAGATGATTACTGCGTTTGATGCAGAGGTTCCCTCCGGCGGAACTGGTCCAGCGTGCGTATTCAACGTTCACCTTGTCGATCCCTGTTGGGGGGACGGCATCCACGTGACGGCGAATGAGGCGGGTAACATCGGCGTAGAGGTGTTGCATTACACTGAATAAGCGAGGGTGGGTGAGTGGGGAGACCGATGTTGGTAGGACGACATCCCTGAGATGGCGAGCAAACTTGGTGGATGTCATGGACGAGGCGGTGAGTCGGCGTTCCGGTGCAGGCTGCAGTTCGCTCTTTGACGCGCCGGATCGGGGAGGAGGGAGTGGTTGTTGTGGTCATTTGGTCGGGAGGGTTCGCTGGAACTGGTGGCACGATGCGTGCAGCGCTTATTCATATGATTTCAATCCGGAATAGGGGTGCGGTCGTGGCTTTGTCTCTTTGCGTGTTCTCGGGGACGGCTTTCGACAGAGGCGCCTTCGGTCAGGCAGTCCCAGAACCCGTGCGTGTTCTGACTGGGGCGGGTGAGCCCAGTGGAGGGAAAACGGTTGGGTTGGTCCCGTCGGAGGATTCGGCTGACAAAGAGTCGCTGAAGAAGTACCAAGCGAGTGAGTGGGCGGGGCGTTTTTTCCGCAAGGCGCTGGCGCCGTTCGGGGAGTGGAAAGAGGTGCAGAAACTTGGGCAGGTGTGGTGTCCAAAAGTGGAGAAGGGGTGGAGTCCGTACTCCGTGGGTGACTGGGTTTACACGGATTTGGGGTGGGTTTGGACGGGGGATGAGCCGTTTGCATCGATTGTTTATCATTATGGGAGGTGGGCGCGGACCAAGGAGTTGGGGTGGGTTTGGGTGCCTGGTTTGGATTGGTCGGGAGGGTGGGTGAGTTTTCGGTACGGGGCGAACTACGTGGGATGGGCGCCATTGCCGCCGTCGGTGGATTGGGAGGAGAGCCGTGGGCTGGGGGTGTGGGTCGATAAGTTGAGTGGGCTTGGACCGGATCATTACCGTTTCTGTTCGGTTTCGAACTTTGGTGCGGAAAAGGTGCGGGAGAAGTTCGTCCCAGTTTCGGGGAATGCGGAAGCGATGCGATCGACGGTGAATGTGACCAACATTGTGCGGATGGGGAAGACGGTGGCGGTGACGGGGTTGTCGCATGAGATTGTGTCGGCGAGGTCCCATTTTTCGGTGGTGCCGGTGCCGTTGAGGAAGGAGCCCAACTTGCGACGTTACCGGGAGTTGCTTTCGGGGGTGGATGGGTACCCAACAGTGCGGCGTGATGGTTCGGTGTTTTTGCTGGCTCCAGAGTGGAGGCAGTTTGTGGACAGTGGGAAAGCGGTGAAGATGGGGTTTGATTTAGAGGAAGAAAAGGTGGTGAAGGCGGCGAATGACCCGCGCTGGTTGGAGGGGAAGGAGGCTCCTGCTGACGTTGCGGCGGAGGCGAAAAAGGCGCAGGAAAAGAAGGAAGTGGCGGTGACGGTGTATAGCGGGTGGGAGTCTGTGGCGGGTGAGGGTGAGCGGAAGTTGCGTGCGAAAGTGGCTCGGGAGGTTTCGGGGCT
>JBIIXW010000009.1:0-47811 GCA_044347165.1 Chthoniobacteraceae bacterium | reverse complement strand
CCACGTCCTGCGACGGAACAAAATCCCACCGCACCTTTTCCGTCGTCGCGTAACACAACTGCACCCGCCGCGCATTCCCCGTGAGGTACGCCTTGTTCCGTAGGCTCGCAGCGTAAAACGACGATGCCGCACCCAGCGTTGGCATCCGATGAATCTCCCCAAAAAGCCGGTCCGCACCCCCCGCAGGGACGTACAGACTAAACAAGCGAGACTCCCCCCCAACCCCCGAAAAGACCAGCGTCACGTCGCCCAACAAAAAATCCATCCTCGCAACCGCTGGGTCTGTCAGTTCGCCAAAAGGCCGGAAAGTCTGCCTCAACACAAACTCCTCCCCCGCCAAGACAAAGTACTGCACATCGCCAGACTCCGTCGCTACCACCACGGCATCCGCCGTCCGGTTCACCTGCAAATGAATCGGCTTTCCGGAAAGTAAGGGCGACAAATCCCGCGACTTCTCCACCTTGATGTCCCCCGCCCCCAGAAGCGTCCGCTCCTGACTCAACAACGCCACGTGCAACTCGGACCGCCCCTCCACCTCCTGAACCGCCGCCAAGAGTTTCGTCTCACCGGCATCACCGTACCGAATCAATCGAACAGGATGACCTGGCTTCCCAACAGCAACAAACGGTGCCGCCTTTGCCTCCCCCGTCACCACCCGCCGTCCCCCCACCTCACTTGACTCAAAACTCAACGCAACCAACGAAAAGTGCCCGTCGGCCGTTCCCACAACCACATCCTGCCTTCCGGGATGATAGGCAGCCGCCGTCAAACGGCGCTCAGCATCGAACCCAGGATCTGCGCGAACGAAACCTCGCTCCCCGTGCAAATCAAAAAAACCAATGCGGCCCTCCGAATCCACCACCACAGGAAGCGCCGCGTACTCGTCCAACCCCAACCCGACATAGCTACCCTCCGGCAACTGAACCGTCTTCAACGGGTGAACCCGCGCCGTTCGAAACAAGGGCAAGATCTGAAACCCGATAAACACAAAAATCGCCATCACGGCCACGACCACAGACACCCCTCCCACCTGAATGAACCGGTTCATGAACGCATCAATCAGAATGGTTGATCGCGCAGTCTTGAATCGATCCGGCGAAGGCGCCCGCCGGGGATGAGGTTGAGATTCAGTCACAGAATACGTTTATCGGGGTTGAGAGAGAGTTTCACGGCTCAACTCAGCTTCCTCTGAACAAAGCAGGCGCGGAGCGGCAAGGAGGGGATGACAGCGAAGATTCGGGCTCACGAGTTCGAGAAGAGATACGTGTCAGCTTTCGCAGGGAGTCGCTACGGGTGAAGCGCGCAGATGTGACAGTTCCGTGACAACACCAAAAGGTGCCCCCTCGACTCCCCAAACAACAGACCTAGGAAACACGGGGCGTCCCACCTAACCCGAGTTGCCACCACGCCCTCTCGAATGCGAATTGCTTTCCAAGCCGCGCAGTGTTGGGCTAGACCGTCAAACTCGATTAACCCTTTTTTTTCTTATGCCAGTGTACATTGAGATGCCGAAACTCGCGGACACCATGACCGAGGGAAAACTCGTTCGCTGGCGTAAACAAGTGGGGGATGCCGTCAAAACTGGCGACATCTTGGCCGAAGTCGAAACCGACAAGGCCACCATGGAAATGGAAAGCTTTGATGACGGGACACTCCATAAGCTCCTGATGCAGGCAGGTGAGAAGGTCGCCATCGGAGCAAAAATCGCCGTGCTCCTGAAAAAAGGCGAGTCCGCTCCCTCAGACGCAGAAGTCGCTGCCGCAACCAAAGGCGGCCCTGCCGCCGCTCCGGCTGCTGCCACAGCGCCCGCCGTCCCGCCAGCAACAGCAAGCGCCCCCCACTCGGCTGGATCGGCAGCCCCCGCAGGAGCACCCTCCGTCGGCGGACGCGTTCGAAGCTCACCCCTAGCCCGAAAAATCGCCGCAGAACGGGGCGTCGCACTCGCAAACGTGGCGGGATCAGGTCCCGGTGGGAGAATCGTTGCAAAAGATGTGCTCACCGCCAGACCCGGCCCAGCGATCGCCACACCGACCGCAACGTCCGCCGTTCCCTCCATTCCCCCCACACCCGCCGGACCCAACGATACCGTCATCGAACTCAGCGGTATGCGACGCGTCATTGCCGATCGTTTGCTCGCAAGCAAAACGCAGATTCCCCATTTCTACCTCCACGTCGAAGTCGACGCCGGACCGCTCATGCAGTTCCGCAGCGAACTCAACGCAGCCTCCGAATCGGCAGGCGGCCCGAAACTCACCGTCAATGACTTCGTCCTAAAGGCGGTTGTGGCAGCCGCCGTGAAGGTACCTGCAGTGAACGCGTCATTCGCTGGCGATTCCATCATCCAGTACGGTTCCGTGAACCTTTCCGTTGCCGTCGCCGTCGATGACGGTCTCGTCACCCCTGTCGTCCGCGACGCCCAAGAACGTTCGATCAAAGACATCAGCGAGGCGGTCAAAGATCTCGCGACACGCGCGCGCGGTAAAAAACTGAAACCCGATGAGTACCAAGGCGGAACCATCACCGTCTCCAACCTCGGCGCTTACGGAATCGAGTTCTTCGACGCGATCATCAATCCTCCACAATCCGTCATCGTTAGCGTCGGGGCGATTCTCAAAAAGCCCGTCGTTGGCCCCGGCAACGCCATCATCGCTGGACAACGCATGGCCGTTGGCGTCAGTGCCGATCATCGGGTGGTGGATGGAGCCGTCGCCGCCCAGTACCTCGCCGAAGTAAAGCGTCTGCTCGAGAGCCCGACGCTCATGCTGGTCTAGGTTGCTTTTTTTCAGAGCAACTCTTCTCCGAAGTGGGTTTGAGTTTGCACTGAACAAACAGAAATGGTTCTCTCTCCCTTCTGGTCTCCGGACCGGATTCGTCCGCGGTGGCGCGGCCGGATTGATCCCTGATTCGCTCCACGTCTGCAACCCGCGTTGCGAGAGCAAAGTGCGAAACAGTCAGATCAGCGAGGTCAGTTTTACCCGATGGTGTAACGGTAGCACAGGGGACTTTGACTCCCCTAGTCATGGTTCGAATCCATGTCGGGTAGCCACTGGAACGTTCCCACTCCGGCGCTCCAACCCCCTTACGAACCGTTCCAAACTGTTTTCACCCACTCCCGCAGCTCTCGTGCAAATCGCCACCAACAAGTTCTCTCTGGAAGCCACGCGGTTCCGCTTGGCAAAAGTCCTCGAGGAAAACCTTCTCTCCCGTGGAGAAGTCGGTGCCGGATTCAGCATCTGGTATCAAGACCGGTGCGCGAGTTTCAACATCGGGCGGTGTGGGGCTGACCTCAAATCGCCCCTCTGGACCTCTGACACGCTCGCCCTCGTCTGGTCCGCCACCAAAGGACCTGCCGTCGCCGCATTTCTCCATCTCCTCGGACAACAACAACTCGATCTTTCAAAAAAGATTTCCAGTCTCTGGCCGGAGTTCGGTGCGGAAGGGAAAAAGGACTTCACCTTGGAGGACCTTCTCACCCATCGCACGGGATTGCCCGGACTTCCAGTCCCTCCCGACGTCTTCGACCACGCATCCGTTGTTCGCGCACTGGCCAAATCAAAACCCTGGTGGTCCGACCGCTCCCACGGATATCACCCCCGCACTTTCGGATACCTCCTTGACGAGCTGACCCGCCGAATCGCCGGTAAATTGACGCTCGGCCAATACTGGGCAGAACACTTCGCGCGTCCACTCGGCCTCGAGTTTTACATTGGGCTTCCAGCCGAACTCCACCACCGCGCCGCCTCGATGCTCGCCCCTCGAACCGCCATGAGCAAAGAGGACCCGTTTTTCCGGGCATTCATGACCCCCGGCACGCTCACTTCCCTCTCGTTCGCGACGCCGCGCGGCCTTCACTCAGCCCTCTCGATGAACACCCCTGAGGCGCGTTCAGCCGAACTTCCCGCCTTCGGTGGCATCGGAACCGCCGAATCCCTCGCCACGTTCTACGGCCTGCTCGCCACCGACGTTCGCAACGGGTCCACCGCACGAACCGGCCTGCCTCTCTGGGCATTACGCATCCTCGCTGACCCCGCCCCCCAAGCCAGCGGACACGATCGCGTTCTCCTCATGCCCACCGCATTTACCCTCGGGTTCATGCGTGACCCTCTCGACGAAACCGGTGACAAGCTGCGACGAACCTTCGGTCCTTCCCCGCATGCATTCGGCCACCCCGGCGCTGGCGGCAGCATCGCATTCGCCGACCCAGAACGCGGCATCGGTTTCGCCTACGTAATGAATCAAATGGAGGCCGGCGTTCTCCCCAACCGCCGCGCCATGGCTCTCATCGAAGCCTTGTACGAGGCCTGACCCCGAGCCCCCAGCGCTTCCCCCAAAACACCGTAAGCCTGTGTACGGCGGAAGTCACTTTGCACAACTTCCTGAACAAGTTAAGGTACACGGGTTCAGCTGAGTCTCCCTAAAAACCTATGTCGAATCCCATTCTTTCTGAAGGCAAGTTCAGCCGCTCTTTCCGCACGGACTCCGTGATGACCATCGATGGTGCCGTCAACAAGTCCATGGTTCTCGTGGCTCTGACTTTTGTCGCCGCAATGTTCACGTACCGCCAATCTGCGGTGTCCTCTGGGCTCATCACCGCGACGGGTATCGTCGGCTTCATCATCGCCTTAATCGCCTCGTTCAAACCAGCCAGCACCCCCATCACGGCTCCGCTCTACGCGGTGGTGGAAGGATTATTCCTTGGCGCCGTGAGTTATGTTTACGGGCGCGTCTACGACGGCATCATCCTCCAAGCGGTGATGCTCACGTTCGGAACGCTCTTCGGAATGCTCGGTCTCTATTCCTTCGGCATCATCCGAATGAGCCGTGGTTTGTCGCGGTTTTTGTTCGTGGCCACCGCAGGGGTAGCCATCACCTACCTGCTCACCTTCATTCTCAGCTTCTTCCACATTCAAGTGCCGTTCATCCACGACTCCGGCCCGATTGGAATCGGGTTCAGTGCCTTCGTCGTCATCCTCGCCGCACTCAATCTCGTGGGAGACTTCGCAACCATCGAAAGCGGAGCACAGCAGGGCGCTCCGAAATACATGGAGTGGTACTCAGCCTTCGGCCTTCTCGTTACACTCGTCTGGCTGTACCTCGAGATCCTTCGACTGCTCGCCAAACTCAGTCGCCGCGACTAATCGCCTCGCTCCAAACACCACCAAAATCCCGAGACGTCGCCGCGCCTCGGGTTCATCTCTCGCTGCACGCGTTAAAGCCTTCGGCGATGCAGCGGCTCCATCCGTTCATTTTTTGTCGGGTTCTCTTCCTCGGTTTCTCAGCCACAGCAGTTGTGGGCCTCCCTTCTTAACGAGCCCCCTCGAACCCAGACGAGCATCGTCTTTGCTGATCCCTGCCATCCGAACAAACGATTACCGCGAACCTTCCCACCCCCCTATGATCCCCACCATGGAATCCTCCCCCCTCGACCCCATCCAGATGCTCCGGCCGCGTCGCCGCATCGAAGGCAACTCCGCCATCTTACTCCCCTTTCATGAAAACGGTGACGTCGACTGGAAAGGTTTCACGGACCACGTCGAGCGCACCGCGCGCGCTGGCCTCATCCCAGCCGTCAACATGGACACCGGCTACGGCAACCTCATTGACGATGCCACCCGCAAGGAAGCGCTCCGCCTTACCCACGCCACCTTGAACGGCGGACGCTACCTCGCCGGCGCCTTCGTGCGAGACCAACCCGGTGCCGCGTTCAACTTCGATGCCTACGCCGCTCGAATGCACGAAATCCAGACCGCGGGCGGTGTTCCCGTCATCTTTCAGAGCCACGGACTCACCGGACAGTCCGACGACGCGATTGTTGCTGCGTACGAGCGTCTCGGCTCCGCCACCTCCGAGTTCATCGGATTCGAACTTGGAACCATGTTTGCGCCCTTCGGCCGTATCTACTCGATGGACGTTTTTCGCGGACTTCTGGGAATTAAAAACTGCACCGGCGCCAAGCACTCCTCCCTTCGACGCGACCTCGAGTGGCAACGGATTGCCGTCCGCGATTCCATGCGCCCAGACTTCCGCGTGTACACAGGCAATGACCTCGCCATCGACATGGTTATGTATGGAAGCGATTACCTGCTGGGCCTTAGCACATTCGCTCCCGACGTGTTCGCGCAACGCGACAAAGCATGGCTCGATGGCGATGCCGCGTTTTACACGCTGAACGATCGCCTCCAATACCTCGGGTTCCTCACCTTCCGCGCACCCGTCCCCGCCTACAAACACAGCGCAGCCATGTTCCTGAAACTCCGAGGCTGGATCGGCTGCGATCACACGCATCCGCAATCTCCAACCCGTCCAGAATCAGACCGGGAAATCCTAGCCAACATTCTCGACCAAATGGGCATTGAGATGCCCACCGCACCGTGAGTCGGTCAATCGACGAAAACAGTCTCGTTCGACACCAACAACCCTTGGCACAAACTCTCCCAACGATTCAGCGCCGCAACCTTCGGCGCTGGCGCATCATGCGGCGGACGGCTCAGATACGCGCGCAAAAGCGTCATTTCCTCGGACTTCGGGACGCGCTGAAACAACGTTCGGAAGAGCGAACGAATCCGCGCATCCTCCGCGCCCTCAGGTAATCGCGAAGCCAGCGCACGTGCCCGCTCCGCAAGGAAATCGTTGTTCATCAGATACAACGCCTGCTGCGGAACCGTTGTCTGAAACCGCTCCGGCGTCGAAGTATCCGGGCTCGCAAAGTCGAACGCACGCAGGACAGACGGCACATCCTGACGATCCACAAAGGAATACACCGCTCTCCGAAGCGGATAAGGCGGCTTTGTCAAAATCTCAGGCCGCCCCCCCATCCGCGTATCCAATTCTCCGCCAACCGCCACCAGCGTGTCGCGCATTGCTTCGAATGTCAGCCGCCGCCGGTTCTGTCGGTGAACCAACGCGTTCTCGGGATCCTTCGCCTCCGCTGCCTCGTCCAACGCAGAAGATTGCCGATAGGCGTCGGACAGGACAATCGAACGAATCAGCGCCTTGCTCGACCAGCCGCGCTGCATGAAATCCGCAGCCAGCAACTCCAACAAAGCAGGCACCGCCGGCGGTGCCGTGCGAACGCCAAAATCGCCCGGCGTCACGACTAACGGCTTCCCAAAGAGCACGCCCCAAACCCGATTCACATACACTCTCGCTGTCAGCGGATTTGCCGAATTCGCAATGGATTGCGCCAGCTCCAACCGACCGCTACCCGCCTTCCACACCGGACGCTCCCCATCCGCCAGCACCTCCAAAAAGCGGCGAGGAACCGCTGGCCCCCGGTTCCCCGGATTGCCACGAATAAAAACAACAGGCTCCGAAGGCTTCGCACGATCCCGCAAAATAATGGCGCGGTCAGGAGCGCCTGGGTGCGTCCCCTCCAACACCTGCACAACCTCCATCAACTTCTGTTTCTTCTCTCGGTACTTTCGGGGAAACGCCTGCTCCACCTCTGCTTGCGTCAAGTTCATCGGCCCCGCCTCTTCGTCCATCCAGCGCCGGACCGCCTCCGCATCGTCCTCAACCAAACGTTCCGGCATCGGTTTGCCCGCTTTCTCTGCCGCACCCAACACCGCCTTCCACTTCCCGTCCACCTCCATAACCACTCGCCCAACTAGGTCTGCAACCGCCGGTAACCCAACCGCTTTCTCCTTGCTCAATACATGCCGCACCAAAGGATTCCATTTACCGCTTTCTGGATGATTCACAAGTAGAGGAACCAAATCCTCCCCGTCCTTAACGCCTGCTTTCGCCACCTCCAACGCCGCCTTCCAAAACCCAAGGAGCGCGTCTGAAGCCGATACTTCATCAACTTTTTTTCGCCACTTTTCCAACGGCAGAAGAACCAAGCCCCGCTCCCCAATGAACGTATCCATGTTGGCAGGCGCTCCCTTGCGCATCTCTTCCACCGCCCACAAATACTTCCCCGTCTTTTCGCGAACCGTACGGTTCAGCGCACGAGCCTCCTCCGCCAACCCTTTTTCCACCGCGGCCATCTTCTCCGCACGCTTCGCCAGATAATCCGCCCGATCTGGGTTGTCCTCTCGCTCGCGAATGATCTCCGGTTCCATGGGAACCTCCGAACTGTTGAACACCCCATACAACGAGTAGTAATCCTTCGTCGGCACCGGATCGAACTTGTGGTCATGACACCGCGCACAAGCCACCGTCAGCCCCTGTAACCCTCTCATCACCACATCAATGCGATCGTCAATGATGTCGTTGTTGTTATTCAAAAACGTCCGCCCCAACGTCAGATAACCCAACGCCGGTAAAACGTCCCGGTCCGCATCCGGCAAGCGATCCGCAGCTAGCTGCTCCAAGATGAACCGATCAAACGGCTTGTCCGCGTTGTACGCGGCAATGACGTAATCCCGATACGCATAAGAATACAAAAACCGAGCATCCGCCGTGATCGGAACCGGTACGCCCCGCGTGTCCGCATACCGCGCCACATCCAACCAATGCCTCGCCCACTTCTCTCCGAACCGCGGAGATGCCAACAGTTCATCCACCATTCGCGCATACGCATCATCCGTCGGCGACGCTTCAAACGTTTCCACCATTTCCGGTGTCGGCGGCAAACCCGTCAAATCGTAAGCAAGGCGCCGAACCTGCGTCCGTGCGTCCGCCCGTATCGCCGCGCCAACGCCCTGCTTCGAACGGGCTTGCCCCAAAAGGCGATCGATGTCCGTCGCGCCGGAGCCTCCAACGTTCGGACGCTTCACCGATTGAAAGGCCCAATGCGTTCGCGCCTTCGCCATATCGAGATGTGCCGCGGGCGCAGGCCCGCCTGTGCGCGGATCCGGCGCACCACGCCGTACCCACTCCACCAACACCGCAACTTTCTCCGGCGGAATCTGAGGATCTTTCGGCGGCATCGCCAACTCCGGCGCCTCGTGGCGAACCGCCCGCACCAACAAGCTCTTTTCAGGCTGACCAGGAACCAATGCAGGCCCCGTGTCGCCCCCCTTCAACATCAACTCCCGCGAATCCATCGCGAGGCCGCCCTTCGTTTTGTTCTCCCCCGCGCTGTGACATTTAAAACAATGCTCCGCAAGCACCGGACGCACCTTGCTTTCAAAAAACTCCGCGTCCTCTGCAGAGAGCGACTCGGCTCCCAACACCATCGGCATCCACCCAATCAACGCTACCCCCCAAACCCCACTCCTCCAGCTCGTCGCGCTCATGCCAACACCTCCTGAATGACGTTTCCGTGCACATCCGTCAGCCGAAAATCCCGTCCGGCATGACGGAACGTCAAGCGTTCGTGATCGAACCCGAGGAGGTGAAGAATCGTGGCGTGAAGGTCGTGCACGTGCACCGGCTTCTCGACCGCACGAAATCCGAACTCATCCGTCGCACCAAAAGTTGTCCCCCCACGAACTCCGCCACCCGCCATCCAAACGCTAAACCCGTGGTGATTGTGATCGCGCCCGTTCACCTTGCCCGCATTCGCTCCCGGCATCGGAAGCTCCACCACCGGCGTCCGCCCAAACTCGCCGCCAAACACAACCAAAGTGTCGTCCAACATCCCTCTCTGCTTCAAATCTTTCAGCAATGCACCCAACGCTTGGTCACACTCCCGCGCCAACCGCCGATGATTCGCCTCCAAATCGTCGTGGCTGTCCCATGGCTGCCCCGCGCCATGCCAAATCTGAATGAAGCGCACTCCCCGCTCAAGAAGCCGACGCGCCGTCAAACATTGCCGCCCATGCGTTCCACTCCCGTACATATCCCGCACATGCTGCGGCTCCCTCGCCAAATCAAACGCGTCCGTCGCCTCCATCTGCATGCCAAACGCCAGCTCAAACGATTGAATCCGCGCGTCCAACGCAGCGTCCCCAGGCCGCGACTCTCGGTGCATCCGATTAAACGCCTGAATCAAATCCAACTGCTCACGCTGACCCCGAACATCCAAAGAGTGGTTCCGCACGTTCTCAACCAACTTCTCCAAGTCGGTGTGCTTCATATCCACGTGCGTCCCCTGCAGAATCCCCGGAAGAAACGCGGACGTCCAATTCGGTGCACCACCCGTCGGATAACCGTTCGGACAGAGCGTCATAAACGCCGGCAAGTTCTGATTCTCCGTCCCCATCCCGTACGCCACCCACGAACCCATGCTCGGACGCGGCAAGCGCGGCTCACCGCAGTTCATGAGCATCAAGGACGGTTCATGGTTCGGCACATCGGCCTGCATCGATCGCAACACCACCATCTCGTCGGCACTCTGGGCCACCGTCGGAAAGAGTTCGCTAATCTCCAACCCGCTCCGTCCGTGCTTGGAGAATGCGAACGGCGACGCGAACAATGTCCCCGTCTTGCGCTCCGTTTTCAGATTCCCCGAAGGCAAAGGCTTTCCATGCTGCCGGGTCAGCTCCGGTTTTGGGTCAAACGTGTCCACTTGCGACGGTCCGCCATTCGCAAAGAAATGAATGACGCGCTTGGCCTTGCCCGCAAAGTGCGGTTGCCGAGGCTGGAGTGGAGAGGCTGACGCTGCGGGGCCCGCGGCCAGGCCCGCATCCCGTAAAAGACCAGCAAGGCCGAGCATCCCCATACCCATGCCGCACCGTTGCAAAAATGCTCGGCGAGGAAGGCACCGAGACGCTGAGGAAAGATTGGTCGGAGTCATGTTTTTGTCCGCGGTCTTTTCAAAGAACGACCCTTGCGGCACCCTTCCTTTTAGCCTCCGTTAACGCGGCGTGGAAACCTTTCCTCCCACATGCACCAGCACCCGATTGCCCGCCGATCTTTCTGCGAAAAGGCCCTCCTGCTGGCGCTCGCTCCGGTTGGGTTCCGAGGGTCCGATACTTACGCAAAACTTTCCGGCCCGGTTGCGGATCGTCCGGATTGGTCGTGTCTCAGTCGTTACAACCGGAGATTGACCCGAAAGGAGTTTGAAGAGCGGCTCCGCACACTCTTTCTCGCGGACGGTGAGTCCCTCCGAATGTTTGACCTTTCCGACAACTCCCTGCGCGTTCCAACGGGAGACGCTGACGCACCGTTCGCCGAGGTGACGTTTCGCCGCGCCAATGAAGCCCCACCGGAGGAGCCTCTAACCGCTGGGTTTCCCGGCTGGAAACCGATGACTTCGTTGCCTCCCGCTCCGGTTGACCGACCGCTGGAGGGACTTCACATCGCACTCGATCCCGGGCATATCGGTGGATCTTGGGCGGAGATGGAGGCAAGACACTTTCGCATCGGTAAAACGCGGCCGGTGCGAGAAGGGGAAATGACGCTTCGCGTCGCACAACGTCTCGAAAAGCTTCTCCGCGCGCGGGGTGCAAGAGTCTCGCTTGTGCGAAAATCGCTCTCCCCCACCACAGACAAGCGCCCAAGCTTTTTCAGCAAGCTTCTGAAGAAGGACGAGGAAGGGAGCAAACTCGACAGCGCGCGGTTGAAGAGCCAAAGCGAACTCCTCTTCTACCGCGTCAGCGAAATCCGCGCGCGCGCCGAGTTGGTGAATCGAAAGATTCAGCCCGACCTCGCCATCTGCCTGCACTTTAACGCCGAAGAGTGGGGCGAGCCGAGTCGGCCAAAACTTTCCCAAGAGAATCATCTCCACCTTCTCGTGAACGGTTGTTACCACGCCTCAGAGCTTGAGAAGGACGACATCCGTTTCGAGATGCTCATCCAAGCCTTTGGCGGCATGGTGAACGCCTCCATCCCCGCCAGCGACGCCGTCGCCCGCTCACTCGCCAAAGCCACCAACTTGCCTCCGTACACCTACAAAGGACGCAACGCCGCTCGGATCGGAGAATCAGGGTTCGTTTGGACACGTAACCTTCTGGCAAATCGCCTGTACCGCGTGCCAACCCTGTTTCTCGAACCGTATGTAATGAATAGTCAGCCCGTCTGGGATCGCATCCAAGCAGGCGACTACGAAGGAACCAAGTCCGTGGGCGGACGGCCGCAAATCTCGATCTTCAAGGAGTATGCGGACGCCGTCGCCAACGGGATTGCGGACTACGTACGGTCCGTGCGCAAAACGGTCTGACTAGCGCCGCCCCTTGCGCGTGTTCATTGAAAGAATGGACGCTCCATGCGTCACCCATCCGCTTCCTCCGGTAATCACACGTCGAACGGGCTCTCCCGTCTCAGGGTCTTTCGTGAGCGGCGGGTCGCTCATCTTCTGCTGCACCTCAAACTGGCGCGGTTTCTTTTTCGGATCTTTCGGAATGGTTTCGTAAACGTAGGTAGCCATGGTTTTTCCCTCAGTGAACGCCAGCTCAACGACACCTCGTGGCCAGCACGCGTTCAAATTGGTTCGCCATGCGCCACGGTCAACCCTGTCTCCGTGAATCCCGAATCTTTCATCCGCTCACCCATCAACTCGGACTGATTGAGCCGAACGAAGCGCATCGGCTTGCACCCGCGTCGCTAAGGAATCCTTCGAGCACGCTCGGAGCGCTTCAAGCCCGACAGTGCGAAGCTGCCTCCCATCCGCCTCCCACGCCACGCGCGTCTCCTCAAGTTTTCGCATGACGGAGTGATCAATCAGACTCACCTCTGAAACATCCAACACAACCCCAACCGTTTCCCGGCTCAACCGCGCGCGCAGCGACAACCAGTTACTAAAGATTAATGGTCCCGTCAGCGAGAGAAGCACCGCGCCATCCTCCTCGTGTCTTCGGTACCTCACGCGAAACGGATTGCCCGAAACCCAGCGCATACTGACCACCCATTGCACCACAACACCCGCAGCCACACCCAACAGCAGGTCTGTCGCGAGCGTCACCGATACCGTGGCCAAAAAGACTGCGAACTCTGCCCGACCTGTGCGGAACATTGCCAAAAACTTCACCGGCGCAGCCAGCTGGATCCCCGTGAAAACCAAGAGCGCCGCCAAAGCAGACAACGGGATGCGATTCAAAAGCGAGGCCGCCACCAGCACCATGACCATCAGAAACAGGCCGTGCATGAAGTTCGACCATCTGGTCCGCGCTCCGTGATTTCGGTTCGCAGAGGAACGAACAATCTCACTAATCATCGGAATGGCGCCGACACACGCGCCGATGGTGTTTGCTACCCCAACGGCCAAGAGGTCCCGATTTAAATCCGTCCGGCGTTTCCAAGGATCCAATAGGTCCACCGCGTTCGCACTCAAGACCGACTCCAAACTCCCAACCACCGCCAGCATCACCACCCATTTCCATCCCTCCCACGTTCCCAACCCAGAAAAATCCGGCGCGCTAAACCCGTCCGCTAACCGCGTCGGAAGGTGCACCAAACGCGTTTGCGGGACATCCATCATCAACGCCACCACAACCGCGAGCCCCACCACCCAAAGAGGCGCGGGAATCTTGCGTACCCACACGATGGAAACCCGCGAGTGAACCACGAGAATGAGAAGCCCCCCAATCCCAACGGCAGCTGAGGCGTTATCCATCTGCTTTAACGTCGACGGCAGTGCCTCCACCAGCGCAAGAAAACCGCCCCGAACAGGCGTTCCAAGCAACAGAACGTGTAGCTGCTTTGAAACAATGATCAGGCCAATCGCGACAAGCATCCCCTGCACCGCAGGCACCGGGAAAAACTCGCCCAAACGGCCTAACTTGCAGGCCCCAAGCAGGATCTGCAACCCGCCCGCCACAACTGCAAGACCCAACATTTTCTGGTATCCCTCAAACGCCGCCGCCGCTGGGTCCGTAACCGTCTCCGGAGTCATCGCAGTGACCGCACCCAAAACAATCGCAATCATCCCAGCTGCCGGCCCCTTAATCGTGAGCTCCGAGTTGCTCACGAAAGGGGTCACCATCCCGCCAATCATCGCGGTCAACAAGCCAGCCACAGCCGGACAACCGCTCGCCACCGAAATCCCCATGCACAGAGGCAACGCAATCAGAAACACTAGAAAACCCGACACCGCGTCGCGTCGCAAATGACTCAAAAAGTCCGGATACCTCCCAGACGGCACGTCTCCCAAGGAAGAGTTGCTCATGCAATGCGGAGGGATTGTCCGGAGAACCATTCAACACCCCGGACGCCATGGGGCGCAGAGGCCGACCAACCAGAGGTTCGATGTTCCGGGGGGAAACACGATGCCAGCACGGTTTGGAACGAGTTCATTTTCACCCGCCTGTTTTAAGCCTCTACCGCGTCTTCGTTCCAATAGACCTTTTGGACGAAATCATTCTGTTTTATAGAACCATTGTGAGTTTTCTGAACTATCACCATCTTCGGTATTTTCGCGCTATCGCAAACGAGGGAAGCCTAACCCGAGCGGCGGGACGGCTTAACCTCTCCCAGTCCGCCCTCAGCACCCAACTCCGCAGCCTCGAGGAGGGCCTCGGGCAGCCGCTCTTCGAACGGCAGGGTAAATCTCTGGTGTTGAACGAAGCCGGACGAATCGCTCTCAAATACGCTGAATCCATTTTCAGCGCTGGCGAAGAGATGGTGCAGGTCCTCAGAAACGGGAGCGCCGGTCGGCAACAGATCATCCGCGTGGGATCCGTCGCCACGCTCTCGCGAAACTTTCAACTCGGTCTCATCAAGCCCCTCCTCCGCCGCACGGATGTTGAACTTATCCTGCGCTCCGGAAATCTCCGCGATCTCCTCGCCCAACTCCGAGCCCATACGCTCGACGTCGTGCTCTCAAACCTCCCCGTTCGACGCGATGCCGAAACGCCATGGCACAGCCGCCTTCTCGACGAGCAGCCCGTCAGCCTGGTGGGCCCCCCCACCCGAAAACGCACACGATTCCGTTTTCCTCAGGACCTTCAAGACACGCCTCTGGTGCTCCCAAGCCTCGACAGCAACATCCGGGTCTCCTTCGATCTGCTCCTCGAACAACATGGCATTCGGCCGATCATCGCCGCAGAAGTCGACGACATGGCGATGCTTCGCCTCCTCGCCCGTGAAGGCGCCGGACTCGCCCTTGTGCCGCCCGTCGTCGTCGCAGGCGAACTTCAAAGCCGCGTTCTTGTCGAACGGTGCCGCGTACCTCAAATCAAAGAAAGTTTCTATGCCATCACCCCATCCCGCCGGTTTCCCAATCGGGTCCTGAGCGAAATTCTCGGAAACAAATCAGGGGCTAAAGGGCCGGATGCCTAATGGGGCCAAACAAACCTTGGGGATTTTCCAGACTCGCCATTCCCTCACCGGTGCAGTATCCTGCCAGTTTGATTTTCTGTGTCTGTACATGAGTGATTCCGTCTCCAATCGAAACCGCTGGCTCGGTCTGCTAACCCTCTTCATCGGAATGGGTTTTAGCGCATGCGCAACGGCTAATTACTCATCCGATTTCTCGCTCCACAACCCGCGAACCGCCCAGACGCTCAGCGGCGACCAAAAAAGCCTCTTCGGCCCACGCTCAGGCCAATACCGGTATGACAAACGCATGATCGAAGCCGCGCAAATCGCCGCGGCCCGTGCTCGGGCGCACAGCACCTACAGCTGCTGGCGCTACGTCAAAAACGCGCTCCTCGACGCCAATCTCGTCGACTCATACCCTAAGACCCGTTACGCCAAAGAAGCAGGGGACGAACTCCAACGTTTCTACGGCTTCAAACGCATCAGCATCCCCAACAACGACCCCTACCGCGCCCCTGAAGGTGCCGTCCTCGTTTACGGCGGAAAAGGGCCAGGCCACGTGGAGTTCCGGACGCGCGCCGGCTTCGTCAGCGATTTCATCTCCGAAAAGCCCTGCCCGCGCCCCCTCATCGGCGTCTACATCAAACCCAAGGTCTAACCACGACCCCTCGCCCTCCATGGCAGACCCTCATCCGCAAGGTCCGCGTGGCATCAAAATCAGAGTCGTCCCCAACGCTCGCAAAACCGCTTGGGACGGTAAACACGGGGACGCTTGGAAACTCAAAGTCGCCGCACCCGCCCTCGAGGATCGGGCGAACACCGAAATCCTCCGCTTCGTCGCCGAGATGATGGGGGTCTCCCAAAAGTCAGCCACCCTGTTGTCGGGACAAAAGTGCCGCGACAAAGTCGTCGCCATCGCCGGATTCCATCCGCAGGAAATCGAGAGCCGCATCGGTTAACAAAAAGTCCGGCACGCCGTCTCGAAACTGCGTGAACTTTTTGCGGCAAATGAACGCGGGTGCGGCATCCCATTCAACGTGCCACCCATGCCCGAAAATGAGTCCTCCCCGGAACACGCCGAGTTTCTGCGCCTCTACTCGGTCAACGAAGCGCCCCTGCGCGCCTTCGTTCGCTCCATGCTGCCATCCCGCCACGAAGCCGATGAGGTCATGCAAGAGGTCGTCGTCGCGCTTTGGCGCCACTTCAAGACCGCCACCCACTTTCGTCCATGGGCCTACGCCGTGGCCCGTAACCAAGTCCTCATGCACCTGCGCCGACGCGCCCGCGACCGCCATCTTTTCGATGAGGAACTTCTCACGCGCCTCGCAGATCGCCAATCGACGCTCAACGAACGCCACGACACCCAGCGCGAAGCCCTCGCCCTCTGCCTGAAACGGCTTCCCACACATCAACGGGAACTCGTTCTATCCGCCTACCACCCCGATACCCAAATCCAAACCTTGGCGGAATCCAGGGGCGAAACGGCCATGTCCCTCTACAAACGCCTACACCGCATTCGCATCGCCCTTCTCGCTTGCGTCAGAAAGGCTCTCGCTCGGGAGGAACTCGCATGAGCCCCAACTGGCCGCTCCTCATCCAGCAATTCATCGCCAACGACATCAGCGATGACAATGCCCGCGCACTCGAACAACAGCTCAAGGAAAATGCCGCCCTCCGCGACCTGTACCTCGACGCCGTTCACCTCGACTCGGCCCTCGCCGCAACCGCGGAAGCCGCCGCCATGGCGCGCACCCTCGCTGCCCCCCCGCCTCCCACCCCCGTTCAACACGCGACCGACATCAGACACCGCGCGCGCATCGCCCTCGCCACCATCGCCGCCCTTTTCACTCTCCTCCTCACTCTCTGGCATCAACACACTCACGCCGGCGTCGAGTTCGAGGTCCTCCGCCTGTCAGACCACTCCAACTCCCCGTGGAAACCGGGTAGCCGCCTCCGAAAAACGAACCTCCTCTGGACCCAAGGCTCGCTCGAAATCCGTCTCTCCTCCGGCGTCACACTCACCATCAACGGCGCCGCACAACTCCACCTCGTTTCCCCCATGGAAGTCCGCCTCCGCGCCGGACGCATCACCGCTGATGTCGGCGAACGCGGTAAAGGCTTTCTCATCGAAACCAACGACTACCGTATCGTCGACCTCGGTACCGTCTTCGGCGTCGATGCCTCTCCCTCCGCAAAAACCGATGTCGTCGTGTTTAACGGACAAGTCGAAGTTCACGAAAAGGGATCCTCCCAGCCGAGCCTCCTCCTGAGCCAAGGAGAAGGCGTCCGCCTCGAACGCAATCGCCGAACCTCACGCATCGTCAGCGTCAACGGACCGAACAACGCCGGCGCTTGGTCCGCCAAAACCGACCCTCCTGAAAACACTCTCATCACCGCCGTCAGCGATAGCATGAGCGCCGACGAAGCCGGTGCCGCCAAGTGGCCGTCTCTTCGCAACTTCTATCGCATTGTTCCAAACGGCCTTCGCAACGGCGCGCTCGCGTTCGCCGACACCCTCGACGAATGGTCCGACGTTCCCCCAGAGCTCATCGGAGCCGACCAAGTCCGAACCTTCGCTGTGGACCGCTACAACTGGTGGATGCGGATCACCCTCGAAATTGCGCAGCCCTTGGAACTGTTCCTTCTCGTCGACCGGCGCAACCCTGTCCCAGCGTGGGTTCGGGAATCGTTCACACCGACAGGCCAGTCAGTAACGCTCGATTTCAAACCCGACCAAGCGCGGGGAGCCATTGTCCGACGCTTCCCATACGACGTGTGGAGTCGACGCGTGACATCCGCCGGAACCATCACTCTCGGCCCGCCTTACGAAAACCCACCGGCTGACCGCAAAAGTTTCAGCCCCAACAATATGTTCGGCGTTGCCGCGCGTCCCCTCCGGTGAAAAGCGCGGTTGAATGTTTTCTCCGCCCTTTCGCAAGCCAACCCCGACTTAGACCTCCCAACCTCCCATGAAAACTCCCCTCGGCCGCCGCCACTTCCTCCGAAGCGCCTCCGCCTGCATCGCGCTCCCCTTTCTGGAATCCCTCGGATTCCGACGATTCGCTGCGGCGGCGGCACCGCCCACGCACCCGAAACGGATGATCTTCCTCGCAATGGGCTGGGGCGTAACAAACGAAAGCTGGTTCCCCGACCCCAAACAAACCGGCTCAGAATGGACCCTTTCCGAAGGACTGAAACCGTTGGCGAGATTCCAGAAAGACATCACGATTGTGCAAAACTGCTACCACCAGTTCTCCACAGACGGTCATCAAGGCAGCACGTTCTGGCTCACCGGTGCCAACAGGCTGGGCGTTCCCGGTCGGAGCTTCAACAACACCATCTCCGTCGATCAACTGGCCGCGGAACAGTTCGGCCGTGATACCCGTTTCGCCTCCCTCGTGTTGAGCAATCCGGGCGGCGAAGGAGGTCACGGAGGCGCAGTCTCATGGAGCCGACAAGGGAAACCAGTCGCAGAGATTCAAGACCCCGTCGCCGTTTTTCACAAACTGTTCTCAGACGAGAAAACCCCTTTGGCACAGCGCCAAGCAGAGCTCGCTCGTCAAAAAAGCGTGCTCGATACGGTCATGGAAGAAGCGCGCGACGCGGCACGCGGCCTAGGAAAAGAAGATTCCGATAAGCTCGCCGAATACCTCGACTCCATCCGAGAAATTGAGGTGCGTCTGACCAAGGATGCCGAATGGCTCACCGTGCCCAAAGCGAAGCCGCAATCTCCTGTGGCAGAACCAAAAAAGGGACTCTCCGGCGAGCAAGAGGTCCGGCTCATGTACGACCTCATGATCACCGCATTCCAAACCGATGCCACCCGTGTCATCGCGTACAAGCAGCCAGTAAACTCGCTCCTCCGAAGCCGTGGCGTGAACCTCGAGGGCCATAGCATGAGCCACTACGACATGGGCCCACGCAAGGAAGCGAGTCAAACACGGGACCGCTGCCAATCCGAACTGCTCGCCTATTTCATCGACCGACTGAAACAGTCACGCGAGCCCGATGGCTCCTCCCTCTTCGATCACGTCAGCCTCACCCTCGGGACAAATATCCGAACTGGGCATATGCTCGATAACTGTCCGACCATTTTAACGGGCGGAGGTGCGGGCATTCGGCTCGGACAGCACGTGGTCATGGACGATCCAAAAACCCCCCTCTGCAATGTGTGGCTCACTCTCCTGCAAGGCCTTGGAATCTCCGCACCCTCTTTCGGCGATAGCACCGGCGTGATTGAAGCCCTCAGAGCGTAAACCGTCGCAACGCCTCCACGCGTCCCGCGCCCCCATGCCATCGACTCGCACTCATACCCTGCGTTTACGCGTCCTCGCACTTCTCGCCGCCGTTGGTGTAAACGCGCCGGCCGTCGAACCAGCCATCGCCAAAATGCCGGAGTCTCAACGAGGGTTCCTCAAGAAGTACTGCCTCGATTGCCATAACGCCGACAAACAAAGCGGCAAAATGCGGCTCGACGATATCCCGTTCACCATCCGCGACCTTCCAACCGCAGAGAAATGGCAGAAAGTTCTCGCAACCCTCAACGCCGGCGAAATGCCGCCCGAAGACAAAAAGCAGCCGGACGCCGAGGCGAAGACCGCATTCCTCGAAACGCTTTCCCGCGAAATGGTGGTAGCGCGCAAGGCATTGGCGGACGCCGGAGGAACCATCACGCTTCGCCGACTCAACCGGCGGGAATACGTGAACACCATGCGCGATTTACTCGACGTCGAAGTAAACGCCTTCGATCTGCCCAGCGACGAAAACAGTTCCGCATTTGATACGGTCGGCTCCGGCCTTTTCTTCTCGAGCGACCAGTTTGAGCAATATCTCAAGCTCGCGCGGGGCGCCCTCGACGATGCGCTCACCACCGGTCCAAAACCCGAAAGGAAAACCGTTCGAATCGAGAGTGAAGATGCCGCTAACCGAGAGGTTCGGGCCGATTTGGAACGCGCCCGGAAAAGCCTCGCGAAAATCAATGCGTGGCGCGCCTCTGGCCAACCGGCGAAAGAGTTTGGGTTCGGCGACGATGTCGATGCCGGACTAAACGAAACCGTGCTGAGAGGAACACACCTCAAGGCCACCACCTACCTCGATAATCCCCTTTCATTGACCGGCTCCCTCACACCTTACTCGCCGTTTCCACAACACCTAACCATCCCGAGCAACGTGCCACCAGGGAGGTACCTGGTACGAACACGACTCGCCTTTCCTGACCCTGGCACAAGCGGCCCACGATTCATCGAGTTCGGCGCGCAAGGCGATCAGGGTTGGCCAGCAGAACTCGCTCTGATCGCGTGCCACCCTGTCTCGGGGACTCCTGAGCGACCGGAAGTTTTCGAGTTCACCGTCAACGTATCACGGACGGGACGACGCGTGTTCGCCGTTCGTGAACGCATCCACAACCGGCCAGTTGGTCAGGATCAACAGCGATTTTTTATGAACACCGGGGTTCCGATGGATACACGCCAAAAACGACCGTTCTCTTTCCATCCACGACTCTGGGTCGACTGGATGGAATGGGAAGGCCCCTTGGTCGATCAATGGCCGCCCCGTTCTCATCGCGCGATCCTCGGGGATCTCGCCGAAACCAGTAGTCCGTCTCCCGAGGAGGTTCGTGCCGCCCTCGTCCGATTCGCCACACAGGCATTCCGCGGGAAAGACGTGCGCGCAGGTTTCATCGATCGCCTGATGGCTCATTTCGAAGAACGCACGAAAGCCGGTGAACCCTTTCTCCAAGCCATCAAAACACCGCTCTCCATCATCCTCGCATCACCCCGCTTCCTCTACATCCTCGAACCGTCAGAGCGAGGCAACGAAGCCCCACCCCAGCGCTCCGCATCGGGCCTCGTCACCCTCCCGCCAACCCAGCAAACCCAGTCGAAAATGGAGGACAGCGCCGCTCCCCCCTCTCAGCGCGTTCCACTGACCAACGCTGAACTCGCCAACCGCTTATCGTATTTCCTCTGGAGCGGCCCGCCGGACGAACGGCTCATGGATCACGTTCACTCCGGCCGAATCGGCACCACTTCACTAATGTCGACCGGATACGAAAACGAAGTGGACCGCATGTTGGCCGACCGAAAAGTCGAACGATTCATCGCCGGATTCGCTCACCAATGGCTTCACATGGCACGCCTCGATTTCTTCCAGTTCAACGCGCGGCTCTATCCCAAGTTCGACGAGAGCCTACGGAACTCGGCCCGAAAAGAGGTCTATGAAACCGTGCGAACCGTTCTCGAAAACGACCTTCCACTCGATTCGCTGTTGAAGGCCGACTTTGTGGTGGTGGACCAACTTCTCGCAGACTACTACGGCCTCTCGGGAGTCCACGGAAGCGCGTTCCGGAAAGTACCAGTGCCGGAGGGAGTGCCGCGCGGCGGCCTTCTCGGGATGGCGGCTATCCTCGCCATGGGATCCGATGGTGAGCGCAGCTCCCCCGTTGAACGCGGCGCTTGGGTGCTTCGAAAGCTATTACACGACCCGCCCCCACCCGCACCTGCGAATGTTCCGCAACTTTCGAGGTTCGGCGAAAAACTGATGCCCGCCCGAGAGCTTCTCACCGCCCATCAAGAACAGCCGCAGTGCGCGCAATGTCACCGACGAATCGATCCCATCGGATTTGCACTGCAGAACTTTGACGCTGCGGGCCTCTGGCGAGACCAAGAGTATGCAGAGTTCTATGGCGCCACATGGAAGGCAGTGAAAAAGAAAGAACTCTTCCCCATCGAGGCAGACGGAAAACTTCCCAATGGCGCTGCGTTTCACGGATTCTACGGGTTGCGTGACGCTGTGGCGGAACAGAAAGACGCCTTCGCGCGCGGTCTCATCGAAAGTCTGATTGAATACGCGCTCGGCCGTCCCTGCAGCTTCTCCGATCAACAGCTCGTCGAGGACATCCTCAAACGCGCAAGAACCAAGGGTATGACCCTTCGCAGCATCATCCACGCACTCGTTGAGAGCCGGGAGTTCTGCTCGAAATAATCGCCGGAACCAATGAACTCACACGTCCCTCGCCGCCACTTCCTGCGAAGCGCCTCCGCCTGCATCGCGCTCCCCTTCCTCGAATCGCTCGGCTTCCGACGCTTCGTGTCCGCAGCAACGCCAGCCATGGCACCAAAACGCCTAGTGTTTCTCGCGTTCGGATGGGGCGTAACGCGCGAAACGTGGTTTCCGGACACCAAAGACACGGGCCCGAACTACACCCTGCCTCCAGGCCTCGCTCCGCTCTCCCGCCACAAAAACGACTTCACCATCGTCCAAGGCTGCGCAAACAAGTTCAGCAATGAAGCCCACTGGGGCAGCACCTTCTGGCTCACCGGCGCGAACCGCTACGCACAGCCGGGTCAGAGTTTTTCGAATAGCGTTTCCGTGGATCAAGTCGCAGCCGCACATCTCGGGAAAGACACCCGCTTTTCCTCACTCCAACTTGGTACCACCGACGCAACCGAGCAAGGACATGGGCCCGGTCTCTCGCTCGCTTGGGACGAGCGCGGCAAACCCGTTGCTGGCATTGATCATCCCCTCCATCTCTTCCACCGTCTCTTCTCCGCTGAATCAACGTCGCTGGCGGAACGCGAGGCTCAACTGGCTCAGAAACGGTCCGTGCTCGACCTGCTCGGCAGTGACCTCCGTCGACTCCAACGGGACCTCGCCAATCATGACCGGCAAAAGGTCGAGGAATACGCACAGAGCATTCGCGATATCGAAACGCGCCTCAGCCGCGACGCGCAATGGCTCGCAGTGCCCAAGGCAAAAGCACCGTTTAACGCTCCTCAAGAGAAGCTTGCGGGACGCGAGGAAATCCGCGCGATGTACGATTTGATGATTGCGGCGATGCAAAGCGATACATCGCGCGTGTTCACCTACCGGCAACCGGTGAACTCCTTGTTGAAAGACATCGGCGTTCCCTACACCGGTCACGATCTCAGCCACTACGAGCGGTCGCAAGGAGATCGCATGGAGTTTTCACAGAAACGGGACGTTGCTCAAAGCGACATGCTTGCGAGTTTCATTGACCGCTTGAAAGCGACGAAAGAGGCCGATGGTTCAAGCCTCTTCGATCATGTGACACTCAGTTACGGCAGCAACATCAGCTCCGTCCATTTTTTGAACAACTGCCCGACGCTGCTCGCCGGGGGCGGTGCAGGCATTCGACTTGGCCAACACCTCGTGTTGCCAAATGGGACGCCCTTGTGCGACGTCTGGCTCACCCTGCTTCAAGGAGTGGGCGCGCCCGCAGACCGACACGGCGACAGCGTCGGTCCAGTGAAACAGCTCCTCGCCTGAAACCTCCTCAGCTCTTCCCATGCACGCGCTGTCCCACCTGCTCGGACTCAGTCTTTTCGTCGCAATCTGCGCTGTGGCAGCTGAACCCGCTCCACCCGTACGGTTACACGAACAACACCGCACATGGCTCCGTGAGCACTGCGTCAGCTGCCACAACGCCGAAAAGCAGAAAGGGAATCTCCGTCTCGATACCATTGATCTGTGCATAGATACCGTCGCTCGTGCTGAGACGTGGCAAAAGATTCTCAATGCGGTGAACGCCGGTGAAATGCCGCCGGAGACCGAGAGGCAGCCGACCAGCGCAACCAAGGCCAACTTTCTCGAGGCACTCGCGCACACGCTCGTTGATGCCCGCCGGGTGCTGTCCGACTCCGGGGGACAATCCACCATTCGCCGTCTGAATCGGCGTGAGTACGCGAACACCATCCGAGACCTCCTCGGGGTCTTTATCGACGTGAGCGACCTTCCGCCCGACTCGGGGAGCGGCACCTTCGATACCGTCGGTTCATCCCTCTTCCTCTCAAGCGACCAGTTGGAACGCTATCTCGCACTCGGTCGGCGAGCAGTCGACGACGCCTTCGCGCTTCACTCGGTTCGTCCACAATCACTGAAGCTTCACTCCGAAACCGAGAAGGTCGCAGAAGCGCAACTCAAAGGTGCCGTCGACTTTTTGACCAAAAAGATTGCCCCATACCATGCGTGGACAGCGGCCGTAGATGCTGCGGCCAAACAGTTTGAGAACCATGAGCTTGCTGAAGCAATCCAAGCTCAACCCGAAGTCCTGAAAGACCCACGAAGATTTTACCGTCAATGGTCTGAGCTCATCAGCGCTCCCTCACCAACCGAGTTTGGCTTCAAGGATGCGGCCGAGGGCGAGGGAGTGAAGCAGCAGTTCGACGAAGAAACAGACCACGTCCGACAATACTTCCAGTTACCCCACGTCGACAAAGGCTCGTACCTCTTCGTGTTCATCGTTCGTCCTCAGGAACAACTCGTCGCCCCGAAAGACTGGCCTCCAGGTCGTTACCGACTTCGCGTTCGGATCGCGGCACTTCCGGATGTTCCGAGCGAGCGTCACTTTCTTGAAGTGGGCCATCCAAGCCAGCCTGGCGCTTTTGACCTATTCAGCGCACATCAAATCACAGGGACCATTGAAGCACCTCAAACGCTCGAAATCTCGGTCACCCTCACTAGTAACGGCAGCCGGAAGTTCGCCATCCGAGAGAAACGACAAAACTCGCGTGAACAGGAGGTTGCGCTCGCTGTTCTCTACAAACGAAAGCACAAGACATGGTACCCCCCGGCCATGTGGATTGATTGGATGGAGCTTGAAGGTCCCCTTGAACCCGAAACCGTGCCCGACGTGTTCCGCGCCCTTCCTCCGCAAACTTTGCTGAAGGACTTTGCCACACGCGCCTTTCGTGGCAAAACACCGGCCCCCGAGTTCATCGACGATCTCACCCACCTTTACGAACGCCAACGCGCGAACGGGGCATCCCATCCGGAAGCGCTTAAGGAAGCTCTCAGCGTCATTCTCGCTTCGCCAAACTTCCTCTACCTCGCCGAACCACATCCGGACGGTCAACGCTCTCCTCTGACGCCCACTGAACTCGCATCGCGTCTCTCCTACTTCCTCTGGAGCGCACCCCCAGATGCGCAACTGCTGAACGCGAGTTTAAGCAATCCTGGGGCTATCGAAGCGGAGTTATCGCGGATGATTTTGGACCCTCGCATTCAGGCGTTTGTCACAGGTTTCACGCACCAATGGCTCGGCCTAGACCGCCTGAACTTTTTTCAGTTCAACACGCGACAGTTCCCTGAGTTTGATGACAGCTTGAAATCCGCAGCGCGGGCTGAAGTTTACGAAACCTTTGCCCACTTGCTTAAAACAAGAGGCAGCCTCACCCGTCTGTTGAAGTCGGACTCCGTGACCGTAAACGGCCTCCTCGCCAATTTTTACGGAATCCAAGGAGTCTCCGGCGACCTTTGGCAAACCGTCTCGGTTCCCGCCCATTTACACCGCGGTGGGTTGCTCGGGATGAGCGCCATTCTGGCAATGGGCGGAAACGGCGAACGAACCAGCCCGGTCGAGCGCGGCGCATGGGTGCTCCGCAAATTGCTTCACGAACCGCCGCCACCGGCGCCGCCAAACGTGCCGCAACTCAGCCGCCTCGCCGATAAACCTCTGTCGCCAAGGCAGCGCGTTGTGGCCCATCAAGAGGAGCCTCAGTGTGCCAGCTGCCATCGTAAGATTGACCCAATTGGGTTCGGCCTCGAGAACTTCGACGCTATCGGTCGTTGGCGCGATACGGAAACCTACACCAAGCATCCCGGCGGCCGGAAAGCATGGCCGATAGAGACCGCAGGAGCTTTTCATAATGGTCCGTCTTTCCGGAACTTCGAAGAACTCCGAAGCGTCGTTGAGACAAAATCGACTGCTTTCGCTCGGAGCTTTGCCGAGGCCCTCATCGAATATGCTCTCGGCCGACCCTACAGCTTCATCGACGCCACGCTCGCCGATGAAATGGTTGCCAGCGCCGCACGAGAAAACTTCGCCATCAAGGCCTTCATCCAAACGCTTTGCAAAAGCGAAGCGTTTCGAGACAGATAATCCTCGAAGCATAAGAGACGGCCAGATTGGAATGTTTTTCACCTTCAATCCGTGGTAGCCTCCGGTTTGTAAAACCGTTCATCAGGAAAATTTATGGCGATTGAAAAGGTGGTCGCGAATCGTCCGTTGTCTCATCTGCGAGACCGCCGTTCGCCTTGGTTAAACGCAACCCATCAGGAACGGTTAGCCGCAATGGCGGTCATTTGCCAAACACGCGACGATGGAAACCCTGAATCGAGACTTTCTAGACTTCATTTCTTTTCTGGAACGAAGAAGGGTTGATTACGTCATTGTAGGTGGGTATGCCGTTGGTTTCCATGGCTTTCCACGCTACACGGGCAACATCGCCTTTCTGATTCGCCGGTGCGAGGAGAACGCTGAACGACTCGTCGAGGTCATGAAAGATTTCGGTTTTGGTGAAATGCGAGTGGAAGCCTGCGATTTTTTACGGCCAAACTTCATCGTCGAAATGGGACGCGAACCGCGCAAGATACAGGTTCTTACGGACATCGACGGCGTAGACTTCGACGAATGCAGGGCTTCCTCACTCACTTATCCCTGCGAGGGATTGAATATCTCATTCATCGGACTCGAAGCGCTACTACGCAACAAAGTCGCGTCGGGCCGCCCCAAAGATCTCATCGACGTCGAAGCCCTCACAAAACAGAAGACATAACACGCTGCTGCGTCCACTTAGCCGGTTGAATCAGTTCTGCTTCAACACCTGAATCGCATCCGCAATCACGTAGCCATCCGCCCCCGCATTCGTGATTCGGACCGTCCCCTTTCGGTCCTTCTCAAAGTGGAAAACGCCAAGCGAAACGAACCGGTCTTCCACGTCAGGCGCTCTCCGCTGATCAACCATCCGCTCGGTGGTGCCTTGCGCGTGTTCGACGCGCACCTGCACATTCGTCGCGCGGTTTGGGTTGGCCGCATAGGCCAGTCGCACCTCATATCGACCCGCTTCCGCCACCTCAAAACGGAACGTCGCAACGCCCGAGCCATCGCGGCGATTCCCGTCATGACGATAACCGTTGCCTACCGCTGAGCCCGCATGGCTCGAAACCCATTCGCCTCCAAACTCCGCCTGCTCATCGTCCACCACAATCCCCGCCAAACGACTCACCGGCATCGGCGGAAGCGCATGCGACGTTTTCCCCGTCTCCGGCGCGGCATACTCCAAAACCTGTCCATCCGCTTTCAGCCTGTCCCTCAATTCGGCATAGGGCACATCCTGCACCGCTAAGTTTTTCTCAATCGCCATCACCGCCGCTGTGGCAGCGCTCTGTCCCAATATCATGAACACCGGCTCCATTCGGATACTTCCAAATGCGATGTGCGAACTGCTCAAACACACCGGCAAAAACAAGTTCACTGCCTCTTCACGTTTTGGCACCAGCGCTCCATACGCAATCGCATACGGCTTGATGCCAACACCAATATCCCCCTCGTTCTGCACGTAACCCTCCGGCGTGATGTACCTCTGAACATTGTGCGAATCAATGGTATAACTACCCATCCCGACAGGATCCGGCGTTGGCTTCCGCTTGGTCAACTCGTTCTCCGTCATCACAAACGACCCCACCATCCGTCGCGCTTCCCGCACATAAATCTGGTGCGGCCAATGACCGTTGTCCGTGAACTCGTCCTTCGGCAACCCCCAACGTGCCGCACGCGTCCGAACGTCTTCCGGCACCCGCGCATCGTTTGCCAAAAAGTAGAGCAACCCCTGCTGATACGTCCGGTGCTCCGCTAAAATCTCGCGCCGCCGTTCGTACGTGGCCTCGGGATAGTCGTAGTTCATTCCGATGTTATCGAAACTGAACGGACCGTGATTATTCGTGTCCGTCTTATGGTTAGGAATCGGATCAAACTTGTTGAACGTCTCCCGCCAGCCCGCCGCAAACACCCGTAAAATCAACTCGTACTGGGTTGCGTCATACCCCTCGGGCTTCGGAAACGGCACCCGGTTCTCGGCAGCGTCCGTGGCACAAAATCGGTAACAGTACGCCTGCACGCGCTTGTCACCCTTCCCATACTCCCCAGGCGCCTCCGTGCTCACGCGAGGCAACACCCCACTCGCAGCGTCACCAGGAACGCGGTACGGACTGATCTTCTGCTTCAACACCCCAAAGTGGTGGCCGTGGTGAAGCACTCCCACCTGAATGCCATTCCAGTTTTCACCGTACACATCATTGCCCTCTCGTCCAACGTGATAAGACACCCCTGCTGCCGCCATCAAATCCCCCTCGTACGTAGCGTCGATGAACATCCTCCCCGTGAACGCTTTCCCCGAAAGCATCCGAATCGCCTCAATCTGCGTTCCCTTCTTTTGAACCCCTGCTGCACGGTCCAGCCATTCATCTCGGAACACCGGAATCTCACACTCGCGCACGTAATCCTCGTAAACCTTCTCCGCCACGCGGGGCTCAAAAATCCACATTGTCCGGTTTTCCCCGTCCATCGCCGGCGTCCCCTGTCCCTTGTTTCCGTACTCACTCCGCTGTTGCCACTTCCACGTCTCGTCTTTCTGGTACTCCTTCCAAATGCGGTGGTAAAAATCGCGGGACAACCCCCCGATCACCGCCTTGTTCCCCGTGTCAGTGAAACCCAAGCCTCCGCTGGAAAGGCCCCCCAAATGTCGGTCCGGTCCGACAATGACCGCCGTGCGCCCCATCTTCCGCGCCTGCACCGCCGCAATCACGCCAGCAGAGGTTCCCCCGTACACCACAACGTCGTAATCAGCTGCGATGAGGGATGAGGCGAGGAGACCAACACAAACGGACAGAACACAATACGCACGCATCACTTCATTGTGGAGTGCATCAGTGTACCGCGCAATACGTCAACCTTCGGGGTTCTTTCAGGAGCGGGTCCAGAAAGAGCGAGCATGGAGCGCGGGTTTTCAACCCGCTCTTTATCCAAGCTCCACCAACGCGTTAGGCGGCCTGCGCCTGCGCACTCTCAGGCGACTCCGGTTCGGGTTTCCCCGACGAAGACGAACTGCGCCACTTGCTCCGAGGCAGAGCCGCAAGCGCCATGATAGCGATTTGCGAAATGATGAAGCCCATCAACCACTGGAAAGCAGCCGCCATGAAGCCATAGGAGTGCAGGCCGATTCCTAACATGTTGACCCCGAACCATGACCACGCGGTGACAATGTTTCCAAACACCGTCATCGCCATGAATCCCCGATCCTTCACCAGTCCGCCCCAGCGCGCGTGAAGAAGGACCGCGTTCCAAAGCACAATCATCAACGCACCATTCTCTTTCGCGTCCCATCCCCAGAAACGTCCCCACGACTGATCCGCCCAAATCCCACCCAAGACAGTCCCGACAAAGCTGAACAAAACACCGAAACAAACAATTCCGTAGGCCATTCTGTAAAGCGCTGCCGCAGAGGTGCTATCCAATCCCTTCGTCAGCACGCCGCGCAAAATGAACACGATCCCGAGAATCCCCGCCACAAACGTGGAGGCGTACCCCAGCGTCACGACCACCACATGCGTCGCCAGCCAAAAGTTTGTATCCAACACCGCTCGCATCATCTCCATCGTGTCGCCCCCCAGCGAAAGATTGTGTGCAATAATCAGCGTCCCAAACCCCACCACACACGAAACTAAGATCCCAACCGAGTTTCTCCAAAACCGCTCAAGCAACAGACCAAGACAGCACGACCCCCATCCAATGAAAACCGCTGACGAATACAAGTTCGTCACCGGCGGGCGCCCCTCCAACGTCATGCGATACATCAACCCCGCCGTGTGCAACGCAAGCGCAAGGGCCGTCGTCCAAAACGCGATCCTCCGCATCCGTTCAAATCGGGCCACCGACAATCCCGCCAAAATCGCAATCAATCCACCAAGGACGTATAAGTTCGTCGCCTTATAAAAGGGTTCCAATCGGTTGAACCGCACCTCTTTGTCCGACTTGGCCAAATCACTCGACGCGTTCTGCGCAATCCACGAGCGGTAGTCCCGAAGCGCCGCATTGAAGGCGTCCACCTGCCCCGCTCGATACGCCGTCGACATGCGCGCATAGGCCGATACGGCTTCGGGCGCCTTCACCCCGCGCGCAACCTCCAACAGCGCCTCGCCCGTGCGTTTCCATTCTACCCCTGTGTCGTAGCCCGCACCGCGGAGCGTCGGAATCGCCAGCGGCGGTTCCATTTTCGCCATCGTTTGGAAGATCTGAAAATCCCGAACCAGCTTCTCTGCCAAGTCCTTGTCGTATTCCTTCCCGTCCTGCATCGCCAACACCGCCTTCCTCGCATCGGGCGCCGTCGAGATATACGTGTTCAGCTGTTTTTCCCAATCCACCGCATTCTGCGGCTGCACCGTATTTTGCGTGCGCATGTAGATACCAATCGCATTCCAAAGCTGGCTAATCGCACGATCGAACGGGGTGTGCTTTGACGCATCTAATCCCTTCACGCGGGTCGCCTCCACATCCAACGTCTCAAGGTGCAGCGCAATCTGTTTCCAGCTGAAATGCTTCGCGTCCGAAGACTCATCCGCAGGCGCTTCAATCGGAAGCTGCAGCAACCCCTTTAGATCAGGATGATCAATCCGGAAGACCGGCCGCTCATTCGCCCGCTCTGGATGGAACATCATCTCCATCAACCACTCAGCCGCCTTGAGCGTGCGCGGCGCTTCACCCAGCACATCCGCCCGCTTGGGTCGGCCAAACATCTGGCCAATCCGAATGAAAAATCCATCGGCCCACGGAGCCGTATGGGCGGACGTCTTCTCGCGCAGCTGCAGCAAGCTGTTCCGCGCATACGAGTCGAGCGGCTGAACGCGGCCGTTCGCCGTGACCGGTAACGTGCCGAACGTGCGGTCATCGAATCCCTCTGATCCCGCATGGCTGACCAAGGCAATAAGGCTGAGAAAGGCTCCCGTGAGCACGCGTGAAAAGGAACGAACATTCATGGTGTGGAGGAGGTTCAGGACTGGGTTGCGGCACGCTTCGACATGCGTCGGACAAACTTCACGAGATGCTCAAGGAACTGCCAGACCATCCCCACCGAGACGACGAGGCACCCCAGATACGGCGTAATCCACGAGGGATTCTGCACCACCTGCAACTGGCTGGTGCCTTTGCCGCCATTCGGTGAAACCTTGCCCATCTGGTGTTGGTAAAACGTCACGCCGCCATACCGCAGCGGATTGTTCATGAAGATGTCGACTTCGCGTCGCTCCTGGGTCGCGTTGTTCTCAATACGCACCCGACTCTGGAAGTTTTTCGGAATGTCAGTCCCCGGATAGATCTCGTGCGTGGTCTTTAACAGCGTGAGCGAGAACGGGTAAAAAAACGTCTGAGGTCTGAGCGCCACCTTGTATTTCTCTCCATCCACCTCGATTTCTTGCGGCCGCAAATCCGGCGAGAGCAGCCAGGTTCCGAGCGATGCGCCGCCCTTTTTCGCGAAGATCTCCACGCACGCCATGGGGAGGTTGCGATCATCCATGCCGCGACCCTCCGCCCGCTCGAGCGCAAGGTACTTTGCACCCGCGCCCTGCGACGCTAACGGCTTCATTTGGGTCAAGTCCGGTTGCCGTCCCGCCTCGAGTTCGTCCGCGAGCCAACGCATGGCAATGGCGACCTCCACCTGATCTTCCTCCTCCGGCGAAAGCATCTGCACACGCCGCCGAAAACCCATCAGCATCTGTTTGCGAAAAGAGGTTTGGAGATTCTTCCGCAACAGCGCCTCGGTCTCCGGCTTCGCCGCCAACTCACTCGCGGCTGCCACGACATCTTCCGTGCTTTTCGCACCCGCTGCGCGAAGCGCCACCTTCCAAACACCAATGCGCGCAGGAAAAGTCAAAGCCTCCTCCGCCTTCTTTCGGATTCCTTCGGGGGTCCCGTAATCCGTCTCCAATCGCGCCATTGCGGTCAGACCCGTTTCAACCGCCTGCTTTGCCGCATCCGGTGTGACGATGTTCGCATTGGGACGATACGTGCCGGAAACCGGACTGATGCGGAAGGGAATGTCGGGATGCTCAATGGCCTTCGCAGCCGTCAACGCCGCCGAATCAAACGTGATAAACCGCTCCCCCTGTTTCCCACCGACGTCCGGAAACAAAACAGCCACCTCAAACTCCCGATGCGCCTGCGAATAGTTTTTCGATTCGCCCTCGACGAAATGCAGGAACGATTCGCGCGCCAGTAAGTCCGTCGCGAGTTGTCCGGCCAAAAGAAGAAGAATCCCACCATGGGTCAGGTGGATTCCCGCCTTCGACCACTCCAACTTAAACCGTTGTAGATGCGCAGCCAAGAGGTTGAAGAGCAACGCGAATCCGAGCGTGTAACCTCCCGGAAAGACCGGCGGAACCCACCAGACATCGCCCGCGCGCCGAGTCACCACAAAGCTCTTGAACCAACGCACCTGCGCGTCGTAGAGGCCCTCATGCACCTGCGCGAGGGTCCCGAGGAACACAAGGACCGTCGCGAGGACCAAAAGCACAACCGTGAGTCGAAGAGAGGCCAAGAGCTTCCAAATTGCATTCATGATGGGAACACCGCCTTTTGACGGTCTGTAAGGGTTAACCCGCGAATGCCCTCCTGCCAGCAGCAAAAAATACCTCGGCAGCGACCGCGCCCACCGCAGTCTCACCAAAGCTAGAACTCGATGCCGAAACTCACGCCGAAACGGGTCACCTTCGAGCCGCCACCGCCCATCTCCTGCTCCCCATAAATCCGCATCGTCTTCCCGTCCCCAATCTGACCCTCAATCGCCCCACCCACCTTGATCGCATCCCGACGCCGGCGGCTCGGCCCCGAAGAAACCGGATTATCGAACCCGTCCAACCGACTCGTCGCGCGGCGCGAATCTGCGGTGAAGTCATGTTGGTAATCCACCGTGGCAATAAATCGCACCGGAATCTTCCCAATCTTGGCTGCCTTCGACGCTTCTAAACCCATCCGCGTCAGCACCGCAGACTCTGCACTCCGCCCCACCTTCATCGCCTCGAGGCTCGCCCCCGTTTCCTTCGTCGCTCCGCGATTATACCCATTCGCAAGCAAACGAACATTTGGCACAAACCGCCAGCCGCTCTGCGTTTCAATCGCCCGACCCACCCCCACCGAGGTCAGCCATTCCGTCGAGGTAAACGTAGATGACCGACGCCCTAAACCGGGAATCGTCTGGGACATCATGTTGTCCGCGGTTCCAAACATCGAACCCCCATCAACAAACCAACCGTCGCCTAGATTGGCGCTCCCATACACACCGACATGCCAGAAATCCGTACGCCCCCGTCCACTCAACGCCACAAAGTTATCCCGCGACGTTCCCACACTCCCAAATACCCCGATGGTCAGCTTACCCATGCTCTTCTCAATCCCCGTCACGTCACCCGTGATAGAACTCGTGTAGGGCCCAAACCCGCGCAACTGCGTGTTGTAACCGTTCGTCCACGCACGCAACCCCGACTCCTTTTGCTCCTCTTGCCCGATGGCCCGCAACCGCGCATCCAGCGTCGAAGCAACTGTCTGCGTCCGCATCCGCGAAATCATCCCTAAATGCGCGTACGAATCCGTCAGCGACTTCATCACATTCAACGTCTCCTCGCTCAGCCCGCGCTGCAACACCAGCTGCACCATCAACGGATCCGAATAATCCAACGAAGCACGAACCCCCAACACCGTGGACTGCACCTTGTCATCAAATTTACCCTCAATCGCTTGAGAGGATTGGAGGAACGGCAAACGATACACCGTCTTGTCCCCCACCGGAATCTGCACTTCCGGCCTCGCCTGCACCGTCCCACCCGCCAACTGCACCTTGCCTTGAACGTTTAACAAATCCACGCGGCCACTGCCCACCTTCGTGGTGTTGTACTCAATCTCCAAAACACCACCCTTCGAAGCCGTGAACAGTGGCGCGTCTAACCCCAAGCCACCGCCAGAAATCGTCAACGAATCAATCGAGTTCCCCGGCTTCAACGCACCTCCTGATACCAAGTTGACCTGGCCAAGAATCGTTCCCCTTCCCTGCACCACCTGATTCGAAGCCACACGCAATCCCACCGCCGAAACATCCAACTTGGTCAGATCCTTGTCGCTATCCTTGCCGCCCACAACAATCCGCGTAGAGGTCGATAAAGGTACGGCACTCTCCAACTTCAGTGTCCCCGCAGAAATAATCGCCTCGCCTCGAATCGAACCCTCCGTCGAGCGTACGGTGAGCGTCCCTGCTCCTTCCTTCGTCAGCGCAGTATCCGCGCTCACTTGAATCGGTGAGGCCAAAATCAACGTCGCCGCATCATTGACGTTGATCTTCCCTCCCACAACGTCCACCGCGTTGTTCAACGTCGTATTGCCAACCGCAGCCAACTCGGTGTTAGGACGCAAAATCAGTTTGCCGGACCCGAGAACCGCCCCCTCCTTCAAACGCAACGTCCCTGCCTCCACCATCGTCTCTCCCGTGTAACCGTTGCTCGTATTCGAAATCTCCAGCACCCCAACACCCGTTTTCACCAACCCGCCCGAACCCGTGATGGGCCCGGCCAACGTCATCGACGCCCCCGCTGACGTTCGCCCACCCACATCGATTGTGCCCACCTCCGAGTCCGCCGAACGAACCAGCGTCAACTCATTCGGCAACTGAACCACACGATTCGTCCCCAAAACGGCCCCCCCACTCAACGAAACCTTGCCCCCCCCAACCGCGCCATTCTCCGCAACCGTGAGACGCCCCTTCTGTACCTCCGTGTCGCCTAAGTAAGCAACCGTGCCCGCCAACTCCAGCGTGCCCGCCCCCGTCTTCACCAACCCACGAGGCCCGGTTACCGTCCCTGCCAACGTCGCTACCGACTGATCAGACTCCACGTTCACCGTGTTCGTCGCCCCCGAGAACGTCACCATCGACGCTAACGTCAACTGACGCACCGAAGAGTCAATTTTCAGCGTGCCACCGTTTAACTCCAGCGGACCGTTCACTCCCGCACTCGTCACCGTCATCACGCTTCCAACGCCCACCTTGAACCCGCCGGAGTTTTCGTTCCGACGCAACAATCTCACATCGCCCCGCAAACTCACGGTGCCGTCCCCTTCAATCAGGTTTTCAACAATCACGGTTCCCGCTCGGTCGAATGCCAACTCTGAACCCTTCGCCAAATACACATCTCCAGAGCCCAACGCGCCTCGTGTCCCCCCATCACCCACTTGCAAAACGCCCGCGTTAACGAAGGTCTTCCCCGTGTAGGTGTTGTCTGCCAACAACACGGCCAACCCCGCTCCCGTTTTGCTCAACCCACCCGGGCCACTCATCACGCCATCCATCCTTACAGAAGCGCCCTGCGCGATATCCAACCGCACCTCGGACTGCAAACTCACCGGCACCTTCACCCAATGATGACCCGAATCAGACTCGACCGACGCAACCTTCGTGGATGTCGAACTCAACTCCAACGCTTCTCCCTCTAGGACCACCGATCCCTTCGATAACGATAATGTTTGAAGCGTGGGACTGACATCCAAACGCACCGTCGTAGCCGAACCGCCAGCCACTCCGCTCAAGAACGCTGAATCAACGCCTTTGCTCTGGGCCCCGTCCATCCCCGGCCGCCCCCCAGCCGCGGTCCACGAGTTCCAATCCGACCAAACGCCGCCACCCTCACGGGCCCAGACACCCTGGCCGGTGTACGCCTGTGCCAAAACCTGCATCGGAACCACACCTCCAATCGCCGTCGGCGCAAAACCGCTGGTCCCCGTCCCATCGGAACTAAAAGACAACGCGTAGCTCAACTGATTCAACCCCGCCTTCGCTCCCGAATGACGCACGTTCAAAACCCCCACCTCTCCCGCACCAATCAATCCAGGTAACTCAAACGACATCTTCCCATCCACTGACGAAGCCGCCACCGCCAACTTCTCATTAAACCCTTCCGGCGCGTTCGCCGTGTTGCGGACCTCCACAGGCACCGAAAGAGAAACCGTTGCGCCGTTGCCCACGCGGACCCGCATCAAACGCGCGTCGTTCAAATCCGAGACGGGGGCCGAACCCGCATTCGACACCGTATCCGTCGAAGCCATCCGGAAAACCCGCGCCTTTAACGTCAAATTCTGGGACCCCGCACTCTCGACCGCTAATCCGCTCGTGCCCGTTCCGTCTGTCTCAAAACGAACCGGCACCTCCACCACATGATTACCCGGGGTCCGTCCGACTTCATCTTTCAGACCCACTCGAAGCGTCGTCCGATCGGTTGCGCCAGGCGCCAGGCGCGCAATCCGATCCCCCTCCGTCTTCACCCCTGCCAATACCTCAATCACTGCATTCAACTTCTCGCTGAAATCATCCACCACCACGTCGTTCTTCACTTCCACCGCCTTCGTCCCCAATACAGTCCCTTCACGAACATTTCCGAAATCCAGCGTCGGATTCAAAACCACCCCCTTCGCCGGCCGGAAAATCGTGCCCGTCACTTCAACGCTTCTCGAACCCAAAACCAAATCAGGAAGATTCGTCCCCTGCTGGCCAGCCGAAATCATGTCGAAGCGCATGGTGCCAGTCTGCCGCCCAATCCCCGTCGCAGAATCCCCGATAAAACCAATCCGCACCCTCTCCGTTTCACCCGCTCGAATCACCCCCGTCGAGGTCACTCCGAAAACCCCGCTCCCCGCCGTCCGCAACCGCAAATCATCGGAATACCCGTCCGCGAGCGCCAAGTTCGAGGCTTCCAGCACCGCCGACCCAAAACTTGCCCCCGCTCGAATATTGCCCAACTGAACGGACGTTCCCTCCGATAACTGCGCCACCGCCGGCCGGTAAACCTTACCCGTCACCTGATACACCTTGTCTCCCAAACTCAACGGAGCCAAACCGCTGGATCCATCCCCGTCCGACCAAAGCGAAAGCGTAACAGAACCACTCACGTCGCCTCCGGCACTCGGCCCACTCACCGCCATCGAAAGACCACGCCCAACCTCACCCGCAGCAATCAGCCCCTGCTCCCCAGAGACCGCCAAACGCCCCGTCGCCTGAACCGAAGCCACACGCAACTTCTCATTCAAGCTCTGTCCCATCAAACCCGTTGCCTTCGGCGCCGTATTCGAAATCTCAAGCGGCCAGGACAGCCCCATCTCCCCGACACGACTCGCCCCCAAGTTAATGGTCTCCGGCTGAATATTCACCCGTGCCGGTTCAAACACCCGCGCCCGCACCACCAAATCCGTTCGCGGTAACGACACATCCGCCAAGCCCGTCCCAACCTGACCCGCAGAAGCCGTGTAAATGCGGATCCCACCGAAATACTCCGTCGCCCGTTGCGTGTCCTTATCATCGAAACCCACCGTCCACGAGACGCCAGACCCCGGCGCAATCAACGCCGCAGCCGCGTCCGTCTTCAAACTTCCCAGCGGCACCGTCCGTACCACCCTCAGATCATCCGAAAATCCATCCGTCGCCGCCTGATTCAAAATCCGCGCGGTCGTCGTGCCAAAACGTTCGCCCGCTCGGATGCTGCCCAAATCAACCACTTGCCGCTCCAACACGGGTTCCGCCAATCGGAAAATCTTCGCCGTCACCGTCACTTCGTCCGCCGCCTTCACCGGTGCCGCATCCGACAAACCCGTGCCCACTTGCCCCAACGAAGTATAACCCACCATCACCTTGGTGCTCTTCAACCCCGCCTGACTCGTGTCCCCCACGTAGTTGACCGTCAACGGAGAACTCATCCCCGTGCCAGATCCCGCAGTCAACCGCTCAACAACCCCCAACGCCGACCACGCAGGCGCCGCAGAAGAGATCACCGCCTTCAAGTCATCCGAATACCCATCGGCAGACGCCGCATTCGAAACTCCAACCAAGGAAGGACGGAACACCCCGCCCTCGCGAATCGGCGCCAAAGCAATTTCCCGAACCGATTCACCCTCCGCCAACCGATACACTTTGCCCTGCAATCGAACGCTGCCCGTCCCAACCATCTGCGGCGCTAACCCGCTCGTCCCCGCTCCATTCGTCAAAAACTCAACCGTCATCGACCCACTCTTCGCGCCCGCCGAAACAATATCCGTCAATCGAGCCACCAACCCCGAGCTCGAAGCCTGCGGAGCCAACAAACTAACCGTGCTATCCACCGACACATTCGCGTCTTTCGCGCCCGCCACTGCATCCAACTTCTCGCTAAAGGCACCCTGATGAATGGTGTTCGTCACACCCACCCCACCCCCAACAAACGGAACACCCTCACGCGTGTTACCCAAATCAACCACCGGCGTATCCAACCGCCCGCGCGCGGGAGAAAACACCGTCGCCGATAACCGCACCCGCTGAATCCCCAAATCAACATCCTCAAACCCCGTCCCATCCTGACCCACGGATTTTAGCTGAACATCCAGCGTCCCCGAACGCGTCCCCTCCGTCCCCGTTGGGCCAACATACCCAATCGAAAACCGTTTAACCGATCCGCCCGAAATGAGCATCGGCCCGCCCGTCTGCGTGAACCCTTCCTGCACCCCCGTCACGGAAACCGACAAATGATCCGAAAAACCGTCTCCCGCTGAATCGTTGCGCACATCAAGCGCCCCCACCCCAAACGCCTCACCCAAACGAATATTCCCCAGAGCTAACTCGCCAGGAACAAAGGCGGGCGTCGCCAACCGATACACATTCCCCTGCACCTTCACCACGCTCGAGCCGTTCGAAAGAGCCGCCAAGCCCGTCGTACCCTGTCCGTCAGACTCAAACCCAATCGCCACCGTCCCAGCCTTCGCGCCAGCCACCCGCGTCTGCGCGTCCGACAACCGCACTCGGACCGACTCATCCACACCCCCCGCAACCATCCGAATCACGCTCGCTCCGTTGGTCAAAACATCCCCAGAAATCGCTCCCAACGTCGCATTCAACTTCTCGCTATAGCCGTCAGCCGTCGCCGTATTCCGGATCGTCAATCCCGTCATCGCAAACGATCCCCCCTCACGCACCGGCGCCAACTGCACCACCTCCGGCACATGCCCCGTCGCCAGTCGGTACACCGTCCCAGACATCTGGACTTGCTGAACCCCCAAATCCAAATCTGCCAAACCGCTCGTCCCCACTCCGTCCGATACAAAACCCAGATTCACCGTCCCGGCTTTCGCCCCCGCCACCCCAACCCCACCCAACCCCACGTGCATCGACACGGTATCCACACCCCCAGCCACCAACCGGTTCACCCGACCCTCATTCGTGAACGCATCCCCCGTCTTCACCCCAAACTCCGCTCTCAGCCCCTCACTGTATCCGTCCGCAGGCACCGCGTTCGTCAACGAAATCTGCTCAATCGGGAATGGAGTCCCCTCCCGCACCGAACCCAAATCCACCGACAAACGACCAACCACCGGAACCGCAGGCCGGTACACATTCATCACGGTGGAAATCGTCACCGACCCCAGACTCACATCTGCCAAACCCGTCCCGTCGCGACCTTTCGACACTTGATCCATCACCACACTGCCAGTCACTCGCCCTGCCACCGCCGCCGGACCCGCAAAACCAATTCTGACCGTACCGCTCGCCATCCCATCCAACGCACCCGTTACCGATACCGCATCACTGCCACCAGAAATCCCGCCCTTCACCAGCGAGAGAAAATCGGAATACCCATCGGTTGAAGCATTATTTCGCACCTCTAAATCCCGCGTCAGACCCGCCGCACCCAAACGCACAGACCCAAAATCAACCCCCGTCGCCGACCAAGACGGCTGGGCCAGGCGATAAATGCCGCCCGTCACCGTTACCGTCTGCTCCGTCCCAACCGCTACCCGAGGCAGCTCCGTCGTACCCACTCCGTTCGAGTAAAACTGCACCCGCGCCGTACCCGTCCGCTGCCCCGCCAAGCCCGAAGAACTCAACCCCAACTTCATCGACACCGCATCCGCACCGCCACCCACCAAAGCAGTGACCGATCCCGTCGCCGTCGCATCCCCCGTCACCACACCAAACGAAGCATCCAACTTCTCACTGAAATCCTGAGGCACCGCATTGCTGATTGAAATGCCACCCGCCACAAACGCCGCCCCCTCCCGAATCGCAGGCAACGTAATCAACGGACTCGCAATCGCTCCCGACGCCAACCGGTAAACATCCCCGATCACCGTCACCACCTGCGGCGCCAAATCAGCCGCCGGCAATCCACTCGTGCCCGTTCCATCCGTCGCCAATCGAATCTCCACATCGCCCGTCTTCCGCCCAGCCACTCCCGCCACCAAGTTGCTAATCCCCACCGTCATCGATCCGTCCGTCGACCCTGCCTGCAACCGCACCACCGGCCCGCCCGCCTTAATCGCATCGCCCGTCACCGTCCCAAACGAAGCGTTCAACCGCTCACTCGCGCCATCGTTGATCACATCATTGGTGAGCGAAACCGCCTTCGAAACAAACGTCTGCCCCTCACGAATCGGAGCCAACGTCACCACATTGCTCGCAAACACCGGATTCGCCGCACGCCAAACCACCCCCTGCAACGTCAACGTCTGTACCGAACCGGGAATCGCGTAGTCCGCCAAACCCGTCCCCTCCTGCCCAATCGACGCAAATCCAAACTGCACCGTCCCACTCACCGAACTCCCCACCGCGCCATTGTAAATAATCCCAAGCTGACGAGACCCGCCCCCCGCCACATCCGACCCCGCCTCAATCGAAAATCCTCCCGTGCCAGACGTCCCCACCACCCGCAACAGATCCGAAAATGAATCCGCCGCAGAGGTATTGAACATCATCACCGGCTTCGTAACCACCGAACTGCCAACACGCACCACCCCCAAATCAATCACCCCACCCACCTGGGTGTAGGTCAGCGACGGCGTCGCCAATCGGTAAACCTTTCCGGATAACGTCAAAGCCTCACTCGATACTTCCGGCGAAACATCCGACAAACCCGTCCCAACCTTCCCAACCGAGGTGTAAGTCAACTGCGCAGTGCCCGACACCGCACCCGCCGCCGCTGTCGACCCCGTGTAACGAACCTCCAAAGTACTACTCGCCAAACCCGCTGCAATCCGTCCCACCACGCCTGATGCCGCCCAACTGGTCTCGGTCGTCGTCAAAACGGCCTTCAAATCGTCCGAATAGGCGTCCGTCGAAATGGCCGCGTTCCGCAAGTTCAACGCTTTCGCCGCAAACGACGCTCCCTCGCGGATCGCCCCAAAATCCAACGCCGCCCCAGAGACCAACTCCGCCTGAGCCTTTCGATAAAACGTGGCCGAAAGACCCAAATCCACCGGCGTCAGTGAGACATCCGCAAGCCCCGTCCCCGCCTGCCCTATCGAGGTCCCTGACAGCCGCACCGTCGCGGATTGTACGCCGGCCGTCTGATTGTCCCCGCTAAAAGCAGCCGTGACCACCTTTGAAGATCCCGGCAACAAATCACCGACCGCAACGGTCAAACCAAACCCGTTTACCGCATCTCCCGTCCCCAACCGAAGCAAATCCGAATACCCGTCGCCCGCAGCCGTATTCGAAACAATCCGTGTCGCAGATAAGACCGTATCCCCCAAACGATAGTTCCCCAACGACCACGCCGAGTTATCAACCGTCGCTTCCGCCAAGCGATAAACTTTCGCGGATAACGCCACCGTTTGCGTGGAAAGCGGTAACGCCAACGTCGATTTCCCACTCGTCCCGGCACCATCCGAACTAAAAGAAACCTCCCCCGACCCCTGCCTCTCCCCAGGTGCCGCCGTGTTCACAGTAAACGGCAAAAACGCCGTCTGCCCCGCCAGAACACCACTGACAGATGCCGTCCCACTGAAGTCACCCGTGACATTCGCAATCGATGCCCGCATCGCCTCGCTAAACCCATCCCCTCCCGCCGTATTCTTCACCGGAACCTGTAAACTCACCACGTCCCCCACGCGAGAAGCTGGCGCGGTAACCGGCGACGCAATCACGCCAGGCGCTGCAAGCCTAAACAAATCCAAGTAAACCGCCTTGGCCTCGTCCCCGTACGTCACCTTCTCGCGCAAGGTTGATCCAAAGGGGTTGGTCACCTGCGAGAACTCGCCCGTGCGAACCCCCGTGTAACTCAGAAGCGTGTACCTCCCCGCAAGCACCCCAGCATCCACCAGCGTCAAAGACGCATTCGCACCCAAACTCACGTTACCCGTAACCTCCACGCGATCCGACAATCCCGCCGTCACCGTCCCCGCGATATCCGCCGTCATCGACCCGCTTAACCCCAAATCTCCCGTCTGCAAGGTCCCAAGCCCTCCGAGCCGTGCCCCCGGTAGCACCGCCGCCCCAACCGGCACCGTCAGGCTCCCAGCCAATCGACCCGCCCCGTAAATCGCCTTCCCAGCGCCCAAAACGACCCCGCCAACCGCTGTCGCATCCAACGTCGCACCCGCTGCAATCGTCAAAGAACCCGTCGGCAACGTTGCCCCCGATGACAAAATCAATGCTCCGCCGCCAACCGTCGTCTCACCGCCGTACGTCTGCGCCTGAGTCAAAGTCAACGAACCGGCCCCCAACTTGGTGAAACTCCCCGTACCCGACACAACACCGCTATACGTCAGGGCATCCGACCGATTGAAAATCACCGCCCCGTCGCTCACCACAGACGCATTTCCAATCGATCCCGACGTCCCGCCCGACCCAATCTGCAGCGACCCTGCCACAACAGTAACGCCTCCCGCCAACGTGTTATTTCCCGCCAACGTCAACATTCCCAACCCCGTCTTCCGCAATCCCAAAGTCCCCGACCCTCCCTCCAACACTCCCGAAAAAACCGTGTCCGTCCCATCGCCCAGCGTCAACAGCATCGCACCCGCCACCGACGAAGTCACCGTCCCACCCTGCCCGCTCACATCCGACAAACTCAAAACCGTCTGCGAGTTCCCCGCCAAATCCAACGTCGCCCCCACCCCCATCGACAACGCCGACGTCGTAGAGAGAGCGCCTGCCGTTCCAAATCCCAAACTTTGCCCCATCCACTTCTGGCTCAGATATGCCTCCACCGAGGCACGCTCGGTCGCTGTCAATGGCGTATCATACACCAAAATTTCGCCGATGTTCGCAGGCAAGTTTCGGTTCGCAAAGGTCCGGTCCTTACCCAGGTTTTCGAACATGTAAGCCCCTGTCGTGGTCACAGAGTTCAAGCGCCACAAACCCGCCGCAGGATTGATGGGCTCAGCCAAAGCATCGATTTGAAGCCCGTTTTGATACCAAACCGCTCCACCACCCGGACTCAGCGTAGATCCATACGTGTTATCAACGTAACCAGAACCGTTGTTGCCGGTGTTGAAATAAGCTGACTCGGTACTCGTTCGTCCGAACAAAGGAGAGTACTGGTTTGGCGTCGCCGTCGGCGCGTAAACCACAAAGAAAGTCCGGCCATTCGCCACGGAGGTGTTCACCCCCCCCAACGTCTGCACGTTGAAGAGCCCCGTTCCATTCGGATTCGAGCCATTCAAGTTCACATAAGCACGGTTCGTTAAACCACCGCCCGTAAGATTGTAGGTCAACGAAGCTGTATTCACCCCAGTCAACTTCACACTTGCCGTGCCCTTGTTGTTCCACGTCGTCACGTTCGACCCACTCAAAACCAACGAACTCGCATCCGTCGCATCCAACCACAACGAAGCACCAGCAACTGGCGCCGTCACCGCCGCCCCCGCCGCCGCCAACCTCAGAGTGCCCCCCGTGATGGACGTCGGCCCGCTCACTTCTATCGGCGCACGAACCGTCATCACCCCTGCACCCGCCTTCTGGAACGATCCCGATCCCGTCACCCGCGAATCAAGGGTGAAGTCATTGGACCGATCAAAAACAACTGCCCCGTTGTTCACAATCTCGGCCGCATTCAACTGGCCCGTCGTTCCACCAGCCCCAACTTTCAGCGTGCCCCCAGAAACCGTCGCCACCCCCTGTCCCACCGTCAACGCCGAGGAAATCGTCAACAACCCCCCGTCCAACGTCCCGTCTGAAATCTTCGTGAACGAAAGCGGTGTCGATACATCCTTATCAAAAACCCCCGATCGCGGCGTCAGTGAGGACGTCACACGCAAGTTCCCCGGCCCCGTCACACGCCCACCCCTCAAATCCAGCGTAGAAACATAGCCCGAAACCGGATTGGTAACCCCCACCGCCAAGGTCCCTCCTGACACCGTAACGTTCGTCTTTGAGGGAATCGCCTGCCGCAACTCCAACGTCCCCGCCTCCACTGTCGTTCCGCCCGTATACGCGAGATTCGCAGCAGCCGTATCGATCACCTGTGTCCCCTCACCTCGCTTAATCAGAGCCAGCGTCCCAGCCTGATCCCGAACCCACGAGTTGAAGTACGCCGACCTCGTAACTGGCACGTCGAGAATCAACGTTGCTGCTGTGGCCGCCAAGTTGTTCTGCACCGCCATCGCCGTTGCGCCGCTGGACACCAAGCCGCCCAACGTTTGAGTGAACCCACGCAAATTCAAAAACGACGACGTCCCGCTCGACCACGCATACACCGCAGCCGGATTCACCTGCTCGTTCCCATACCAATCAATCGCTCCACCAAGCGTCCCCGCCCCTTGCTGATGCGTCAGCATCTCCACATTCAACGCATACTGGCCCGTCGATAATCCCGCCGCAGACAAACGCAAGGTCCCATTGTTCGCCACCCCCGCAATCCCCGAGAACGTATTCGCAGAACTCAAAATCAACGTCCCCGCTCCTGAAGTAATCAGCCCACCCGCCCCCGAAATCGGCGTCCCAAACGTGATCGTCTGGTTGCTCGGAATCAACTGCGCCACCGACCCGCCCGCCACCGTCCCAATCTGTCCGGAAATATCCGTCGTGAAGCCCGTCGCAAACTGTAACTGCCCACCCAAGAATGCCACCTTCGCACTCGCAGGATTCCCAATCTGATTCGCATTGCTAAGCACCGTCGTCCCGCCCCCCAAAACCAACCCTCCCAACGTCGGATTCGCCACGCTCAACGTCAACGTCCCCGCCCCCACCTTCGTCAGCGTCCCCGGACCCGACAACGCCGACCCAAACGTCACGTTGTTCCCGTTCAAATCCACCATCGCACTCTGCCCCGCCGCCACGGCCCCCATCTTGCCCGACAAATCCGTCGTCAATCCCGACGCGTACTGCATCACCCCACCCTCAAAACTCACACTCCCCGCCCCCAACGCCTCCGGACGCCACACACTCACCACCCCACCACGAATCTTCAACCCCCCGTCAAAGGTATTTACCCCCATCAAGGCCAAGGTCCCGTCACCCGTCTTAACCATGCCCGCTCCCACGTCCCCCGAAATCGCACCCGCTAAATACGCCGTCACCTGATCCGAATCCACCCGGACCGTCGTCGACGCACTCATCAACTGGATATTCCCACGCAACGCCAGGCTGTGATTCGCCGTTGTCCCCGAAAAGTTCAACTCCGACATCGCCGTCACCGCATTCGGAACCGTCCGAACAAACGACACCGCTGGGTTCGCCGCACCAATGGTCGGTGAGGAGAGGGTCGCGTTCGTGCCAGTCAACGCGGTCAAGTACGTGCCGGGAGTGATGCGATTCACCGGCCCAATCACCAAGGCCCCTACCGCAGCACCAGTGGCAGACGCCAACGTGCCCGAGGATGCGCCCAAGGCAATCGTCGTGTTCGTCGAAACCGTCCCATTCCCCATCAAACGCGTACCACCAAACACCGTCATCGTCCCCGATCCATACGGCGTCAACGACGCCGCAAGGTTATCAAACATCAACCCCCCCTCCGATAACACAAAGCCCGCATCAAACGTATTGGCGGTCGTTCCGCCCAATGCCAACACGCCATCCCCCATCTTCGTCCACGTGTTCGCCGCCGTAATCCCCGCCTCAGACCGCAACCCCACCGGTGCAACTCCCGCCACTCGAATCTGCGGCGCCAATGCCGTCAACGTCACAACCCCCTGAAGAACCGGCGGCGTATCCACCACATCATTCACAACCGAAATCGCCGCACTCCCATCCAACGTCAACCCCACAGGGAAACTCACGCTCGGCCGCGTCGCGCCACCAATCGTTTGGAAGTTCAAGCTATTCAGCGTGTTTGCCTCCGCCGTCAAACTCCCACCCAACGCCGCAGCACCCACCAGCGTCAGATTCGCCGTCGGCGCAATCAATCCCGCCGCTGCCGTCGTTAAAGTCCCCCCGTGAACCTCAACATCCCCATTCACCACCCGAGGCGGCCAAGTAAGCGCCGCCGCTGCCCCCGAACCGCCACCTCCGCTAAACGAGAACGTCGGCTGACTCGTGTACCCGCTCCCCGCATTCGTAATCGTCACTCCCGTCACCTCACCCCCAACCACCGTCGCCGTTGCCGTCGCGCCCGTTCCACCACCGCCGGTAATCGTCACCGTCGGCGCGCTCGTGTATCCGCTCCCCGGACTCGTCACAGAAGTCAGACCCGCCGATCCCGTCAGCGGAGTCGACAGCGCCAAACTCAACGTACCCTGCGTCACTAATGTCTTACCCGTATAGGTGTTCGGCATGTTCAACACCACCGTCCCAGCCCCCGACTTAATCAACCGCATGTTCGCCCCAGAAATCACCGAGTTCACCGTCATCGTGTTCTGGTTGTTCGCCAAATGCAGGAATCCCGATGTCGATGTCAGCGCGCCTCCCGTGAACATCGACGCGAAGTTCGCGTTCTGAACAATCCCCCCAGAGCTAATCGTCAAGGTCTGACCCCCATTGATCGTGATGGTCTGCGCCGCCCCAGGCGCCAACCGAAGCGAATTTATCGTCCGATTTCCAATCGTGCGATTCGCACCATCGGCAATGTTTCCCGTGAAGGCGCCATTCGAAAGGTCATACCCGTCATACGCCGCAAACCCGTTCGCCACATCTCCCAACTCTCCCACCACCCCATCCGCACGCACGGTCGCAAACGAGTTATTCCCCACCGTAAACCATCCTCCAATCAAGTTGGACGAAGGCAGACCAACGAAGTTCAACGTGCCGCCGTTCAACGTCGTCGTCGCATTCCCCCCAGTCAACGTGATGGTGTTCTGCGTCATCGACGAAATCGAAACGGCTCCCGTGACCGGTATCCCCGTCCCATAAACCCGCATCCCCAACTGCAACCCATCCGTCGAAGGTACACTGATCGTCCCGCTCCCAGCCGTCATCACCACGCCAGAAACCGCGCTCCGAAACGCTCCGGACGGGAGCGTGAAGGTCAACCCCGCTCCCCCCGTCGTGCTCGTCGCCTGCGCCACTAAAGACAGCACCACCGTATTCGGTCCTGATACTGCATTCACCACGGCACCGGCAGGAATGCCCGGCCCCGTAACCGTCATCCCAGGCAAGAGATTCGCCGTCCCGCTCGGAATCGTCACCGTCGTACTATTAAACACCGTCGTCGCAGCGGCGCTCCGAACCACCGCTGGCAACGTCAAGTTGCCCGACGCCACCGTCGTCTTCCCAACAGCAACGACGGTGGGAGGAACACCGGTGCCCGCTAAGTTCAACACCCCGTTACCCGTCCTCACGAACTGATCCACCGTCAAACTCGCAGCACCACCCAGTGGCGCTGGATTCAACTGAATGGTCGAGGCCCCCCCCCGAACATCCACCGACGCCAACCGCTGACTCGTGGCATCCCCCGTCGCCGCATCCATACGAAATGTCCCGCTGTTCAACCGGACCGTCGATGTCGCGGGCAGGCGGTTCGAAACCGTGGCAATCCCCGTGTTGTCCAACTGCAACGTCCCCTGCAACACCTCATACACCGATGCCCCATACTTCCCATTGTCCAAAAAGCGCACCGATCCCGACCGCACCACCAACGGCTGCGACGCCGTGCTCTCCCCAACCATATCCAACGTCCCCGTCCCGCCCTTCACCAACGAAACCCCCCCCGTAAACTGCGTCGAAATCCGGTCGCTCGCCGTATTCGCACGCAACACAAACGTCCCAACCCCCGTCGAACTCGTCA